>DWYU01000102.1 GCA_019118505.1 Candidatus Oscillibacter excrementavium | reverse complement strand
GCGTGGGCAAGACCGCCATCGCAGAGGGGCTGGCCCAGCGGATTGCCAAGGGCGACGTGCCCTTCAAGCTGCGGGACAAGGAGGTCTACCTGCTGGACCTGACGGCCCTGGTGGCCGGCACCCAGTTCCGGGGCCAGTTTGAGAGCCGGATGAAGGGCCTCATCGACGAGGTGAAGCGCCTGGGCAACATCATCCTGATGATCGACGAGGTCCACAACATCGTGGGCGCTGGCGACGCCGAGGGCAGCATGAACGCCGCCAATATCCTGAAGCCCGCCCTCTCCCGTGGAGAGATCCAGGTGATCGGCGCTACCACCTTCAACGAATACCGCAAATCCATCGAGAAGGACACCGCCCTGGAGCGGCGGTTCCAGCCGGTGACGGTGAACGAGCCCTCCATCGAGGACTCGGTGAAGATCCTCCAGGGCCTGGCCCCCAAGTACGAGCAGTTCCACGGCGTGAAGATCTCCGAGGGGATCCTGCGCCAGGCGGTGCTGCTCTCCGAGCGGTACATCACCGACCGGTTCCTGCCGGACAAGGCCATCGATCTGATCGACGAGGCCTGCTCCGACCTGAACCTGAAGGATCCGGACATCTCCCGCCGCATGGAGATCCAGCGGGAGCTGGACGACTATGAGAAAGAGCGCGCCATGCTGGAGGAGCAGGAGGAGAAGACCGAGCAGGACTACGCCCGGATGGCGGAGCTGAAGAGCCGTGAGCTCCAGCTGAATACAGAGCTGAATGCCCTGAAGGAGAAGGGGGATCCCCAGCTGTCCATGGACAATCTGGCCCACGTCATCGAGCTGTGGACCAAGATCCCGGCGGCCAAGATCCGGGAACAGGAGTTCCAGCGCCTGAGCCAGCTGGAGGAGCGGCTCAAGAGCCACATCATCGGCCAGGACCAGGCGGTGGAGGCCGTGGCCGCCGCCGTCCGGCGGAACCGGGTGGGCATCTCCCCCAAGCACAAGCCTGTCAGCTTCATCTTCGTGGGCCCCACCGGCGTGGGCAAGACGGAGCTGGTGAAGCAGCTGGCGGCGGATCTGTTCAACACGCCGGACGCCCTGATCCGTCTGGATATGTCCGAGTTCATGGAGAAGCACTCCGTCTCCCGTCTGGTGGGCTCTCCTCCGGGCTACGTGGGCTATGACGAGGCGGGCCAGCTGACGGAGAAGATCCGCCGCAAGCCCTATGCTGTGGTCCTCTTCGACGAGATCGAGAAGGCCCACCCGGACGTGCTGAACATCCTTCTCCAGATCCTGGACGACGGCGAGATCACCGACGCCCACGGCCGGAAGGTGAACTTCGAGAACACCATCATCGTCATGACCTCCAACGCCGGCAGCGCCACCAAGGAGGGCACTGTGGGCTTCGACCGCTCCGTGAACGAGCAGGACGCGGACCGGGCCATGAAGGCGCTGCAGCAGTTCCTGCGGCCGGAGTTCATCAACCGGGTGGACGCGGTCATCACCTTCAACCGCCTGACGGAGGAGAACTTCCACGGCATCGCCCGGATCATGCTGGACGAGCTGGTGGGCTCCCTGAAGGAGAAGGGCATCACCTTCACCTACGACGACGCCCTGGTGGACTTCCTCACCAAGAAGTCCTACTCCATGACCTATGGCGCCCGGAATCTGCGGCGCACCATCCAGAAGGAGCTGGAGGATCCCATGGCCACGGCGATCATCGACAGCTACGAGCACCCCATCACCCAGGTGAAGGCCACGGTGGAGGACGGCGCCATCCGGCTGTACACCCTGTAACCGGGAAGAAGGGGAGGGAGGACCATGCTGTTCCGGAAGGATATGGATCCCCGCTGCGCATACTGCCAGCGGGGCCAGCAGATCAACGACCGGGAGGTGGCCTGCGTCAAGCGGGGCATCGTGCCGGTGGAGCACCACTGCCGGTCATTCAAATACGACCCCTTGAAGCGGGTGCCGCCCCGTCCGGCGGCGCTGGAGACGCAGCGGCTGAAAGAGGAAGATTTTTCACTGTGAGCCGCGTTCAGCGCCCGCCCGGGAACGTTCCCCGGGCGGGCGCTGTCATAACGGGAAGGAGAGGAGACACCATGGAAGTCAAGCGGATCTGCGCGGCGTACTGGAGCGCCACAGGCAACACGGACAAGACGGTGAACACCATTGCGGAGGCCCTGGCAAAGAAGCTGGACGTGCCGCTGGAGCGGCGGAACTTCACCCGCCCGTCGGACCGGGCCCAGCCCCTGGCCTTTGAGGCGGGGGACCTGGTGGTGTTCGGGATGCCCACCTACGCCGGCAAGCTGCCCAACAAGATGCTGCCCTACGTCCAGGAGCAGGTCCAGGGCCATGGGGCCCTGGCGGCGGCGGTGGTGACCTTCGGCAACCGGGCCTACGACAACTCCCTGGCGGAGCTGTGCGCGTCCCTGGAGGCGGACGGCTTCCACACGGTGGCGGGAGCCGCTTTTGCCTGCCGCCACGCCTTTACCGACGCTCTGGGAGACGGCCGCCCGGACTGGGATGACAGGCGGCAGATGGAGACCTTTGCCGCCCAGATCGCGGACAAGGTGGCGGGCCTGACGGACATCCCCGCCCTGGTGGCCGTGCCCGGCGACGCGGCGGCGCCCTATTACGTGCCCAAGGGCACCGACGGCCAGCCCGCCAAGTTTCTGAAGGCCAAGCCCCAGACGGACCTGGGCAAGTGTACCGACTGCGGCGCCTGCGCCCGGCTGTGCCCCATGGGGGCCATCAACCCCTCCAATGTGGCGGAGGTGCCCGGCACCTGCATCAAGTGCCAGCGGTGTGTCCGCAAGTGCACGAAGCACGCCAAGTATTTTGATGATCCGGCCTTTTTGTCCCACGTGGCCATGCTGGAGCAGAACTTCGCCGAGCCCAAGGCGAACGAGGTGTTCCTGTGAGACGGTGGGTCAGGAGGAGCATAAATATTCTCCTGCTGCTGGTGTCAGTGAATGTTATTCCCATTCTGCTTTTGTCCCGAGACAACACGTCTGTAATTGGAGGGGGAATTGTAGTCTACATAGCTGCGCTTGCAGTATTTTTTGTTTTGAACTGTTCATCTCCCCAAAAAAAGCGGGAATCCACCAAGCGAATCCAGATGTTGGCGACCGGCACTGAATTTCTGCGGCTATTTTTGATTACCGTTACTTTGTCAGTTTTCATCCAACTGTTTTGCCGGGCTGAAATTCGTGAGGAGATCCTGGCGGGTGAATACGGCGTCGATAACTTGGTTTTAGCCATGATTTGCGGGTTTGGAATTTTGCATATGGTTGTTTTAGAGGCCATCGTCTTCTGGAACGGCATGATCCGGGTGTACCTCACCTCCGTCCAGCTGGGGCTGAAGCACCGGGTGCTGGCGGCCCTCTGCGGGTGGATCCCCCTCCTCAACATCTGGTATCTGCGGAAGATCATCCGCATCACCGCCGACGAGGTGGAGTTCGAGACGGAGAAGTGGGAGCTGGACACCGCCCGGGCGGAGAGTGAGGTCTGTAAGACAAAATACCCCATCCTTCTGGTCCACGGGGTGTTCTTCCGGGACTTCCGCTATGTCAACTACTGGGGCCGCATCCCTCGGGAACTCCAGCGCAACGGCGCCGCGCTCTACTACGGCCAGCAGCAGTCCGCCGCCGCGGTGGAGGACAGCGGGCGGGAGCTGGCGGAGCGCATCCGGCAGATCCTGGCGGAGACCGGCTGCGGGAAGGTGAACATCATCGCCCACTCCAAGGGCGGGCTGGACAGCCGGGCCGCCATCGCCCACCAGGGAATGGCCCCTTACGTGGCCAGTCTCACCACCATCAATACACCCCACCGGGGCTGCATCTTCGCCGAGTATCTGCTGGAGAAGATCCCGGCGGCGGCCCGGCAGAAGATCGCGGACACCTACAACGCCGCCCTGAAGCGGCTGGGGGACGAGAATCCGGACTTCCTGGCGGCAGTGACGGATCTGACTGCCTCCGCCTGCGAACAGCGGAACGCAGTCACCCCGGACGCCCCCGGCGTCTTTTACCAGAGCGTCATGTCCTACTGCTGCAAGGCCCAGCACGGCAAATTCCCCCTGAACATGACCTACCCCATCGTCAAGCACTTTGACGGCCTGAACGACGGGCTGGTGGCGGTGGACTCCGCCAAGTGGGGGGAGCGGTTCACCCTGCTGGAGCCCAGGGGAAAGCGGGGCATCTCCCACGGGGACGTGGTGGACCTGAACCGGGAGAACATCCCCGGCTTTGACGTCCGGGAGTTCTATGTCTCCCTGGCGGCGGATCTGAAAAACAGAGGATTTTGAGCATGGAAAAGCGGAGCGTCACAGGGACGCTCCGCTTTCGTGTTCCGTGGTGCCTTTTTTTATGGTGGGGGGCACCGGCTCCGCAAGGGCATCCGCCGCGCCGTCGCCGTCATCCTCCGCGGCGGCATCGGGGGAGCAGTAGGCCTTGTACAGCGCCGCATGGTCGTAGATGGCCTGCCAGGAACTGGCGGCGTCAGCGGTCACGCAGATGTAGCGGTGGCCGTCCGCCGCCTCGCCATAGCTGGCGGCGCAGTTGCCGGACTCCACCACATAGCCGGTCTTGGCACCGGTGACGGTGATGCCGCCGGTGTCCTTGTCCTCGATCCGCCGCAGGAACCAGTTGGAGAGGATCTGGCCCTCCGGGTGGTCTGTGGTGGGGGCGGTCTCATAGGTCCTGGCCCCCAGCACCTCCCGGCAGAGGTCATTGTCCATGGCGGCCTCCAGGATCACCGCCATGTCGGAGACCGTGCACTTGTGGTTCTCATCAAAGAGCCCCACGCAGTTGGTGAAGTGGGCGGTGTCGGCGATGCCCAGCTCCTCCAGCTTTTCGTTCATCAGGGCCACAAAGGCCTCCTGGGACCCTGCCACATAGGTGGCCAGGCCCAGGGCCGCGTCCGCCCCGGAGGGGAGGATGGTGCCGTAGAACAGCTCCCGGACGGAGACCGTCTCGCCCACCATCAGTCCCACCACGCTGCACCCGTTGACATAGCAGTAGTCAGTGATGTCGATGGTCATGGTGAAGGCCTGGTCCAGATCCGCCTCGGTGATGTGCTCGGCGGCTACCAGGGCGGTGAGGATCTTCGTCATGGAGGCGGGGCTGATCACCGCGTCCGGGTCCTTCTCCGCCAGCACGCTCCGGGTCTCCAGATCGATGACCACGGCGTGGGTGCTGGAGAGCTCTGCCCCCAGCTGGACGGTGTCCGCGTTGGGCACGGCCCGGGCGTACGGCTCCGGCAGAGAGGAGGCGGCGTCGTCCGCCAGATGGGCAGGGCGCACGGCCTTGGCGGGTTCGGCCTCCGGCTTGGAGATGAGATTGGCCCCGGCGGTCAGCAGGCCGCCTGCCAGAAGGGCCAGCAGCAGGCAGGGGATCAGCCGGCGGAGGAGCCGCAGCCGCCGCTCCCGCTGCTTCTTTCTGCGGGAGGCCGCCCGCTGCGCCCGCCGGGCGGCCCGCTCCTCCTCGGAGAGGATGGGCTTGTATTCCTGGTCCATATGATCGGTGCTCCTATCTGAAAAGGCGGGCCTGTCCGGTGCCGCCGCAGTATCGTTCTCACTATTATAGCAGACGGCGGTGGAAAATGCATCTGCTATTTTGCGCCCAGCAGGAGATTTTTACCCCTCTGCCTGGCCTTTTTGAAAAATCGCTGTCAGGCCAAGACCCGGCCGCATAGCCTGGGTGTAAGAACAACTCTTGGAGGGGAGCGTATGGCGCAGATTACAAACTTTTTCGCAGGGGCCAACAGCGGCGAGGGCTTTCAGAACCTGTTCCCGGAGATGGTGGATCTGGAGGACACCTACGACCTGATGGTGCTGAAGGGCGGCCCCGGGGTGGGGAAGAATACCTTCATGCGGGAGATCGGCCGCAGTATGGAGGCCGCCGGTACGCCGGTAGAGTACTTATGGTGTTCCGGGGACCCGGACTCCCTGGACGGAGTGGTGCTGCCGGAGCTCCACTGCGCCGTGGTGGACGGCACGTCGCCCCACGTCATTGAGCCTCAATACCCGGCGGCGGTGGACCGGTATGTGGACCTGGGGCGTTTTTACGACCTCGCCGCCGCCAAGGCCGCGGCGGAGGAGGTGAAGGCCCACACCCGCGCCTATAAGGCCGCCTACGTCCGGGCCTACCACAATCTGAAGGCGGCCCGGCAGGTGGAGCTGGACGCGGTGGCGGCGGTCCAAAAGACCTTTGACTGGGAGAAGGCGGCCCGCAGGACGGGAGGCATCATCGCCCGGGAGCTGCGGCGCCGGGGGAATGAGGCGGGGAGGACCACCCGCCGCTTTCTGGGCAGCGTCACCCACAAGGGATACGTCTGGCGGTTTGACAGCGTGGACGCCCTGTGCCCCCGGGTCTACGAGCTGGCGGACAGCTGGGAGCTGGCGGGGGAGATGCTCTCCCGGCTCCACCGGGCGGCGGCGGACAGCGGATGGAACACCATCGCCTGCTGCGCGCCGGAGCAGCCGGACCGGCTGGAGCACCTGCTGATCCCGGGGCTGGGGCTGGCCTTCGTCACCTCGCGGCCCGGCATGGAGTACGGGCAGAAGCCCTTCCGCCGGGTCCGGCTGGACGCCATGGCCGAGCCGGAGGGCAAGGCCCGGCTCCGGTTCCAGACCCGGATGGCGGCCCTGCTGCGGGAGGAGGGCGTGGCGGCCCTGAAGGACGCCAAAGCCAACCACGACAAGCTGGAGGCGGTCTACAATCCCTACGTGGACTTCGACGGTGTCCGGACCCTGGCGGCCCTGGAGGCGGGACGTCTCCTCAGCTGGCTGGGCTGACCGGCTGAACAAAGGCCCCGGCGGACCTCCGCCGGGGCCTTGTGTTAAGCGAACAGATGTGCTATAATGCGGAGCGTCATCAATGCGGGGGCGGATGGGCCCCGGAGGGAATGGGACCATGACCAAGGAAGAGGCACTGAAAACCTATTACGGCTACGACGCGTTCCGGGGCGGGCAGGAGGCGGTCATCGACGCGCTGCTCTCTGGCCGGGACGCCCTGGCCATTATGCCCACCGGAGCGGGAAAGTCTGTCTGCTATCAGATCCCGGCATTGCTGCTGCCGGGGATCACCCTGGTGGTGTCGCCCCTGGTGTCCCTGATGCGGGACCAGGTGACGCAGCTGGTGCAGATGGGCATTCCGGCGGCGTTTTTGAACAGCTCCCTGACCTTCCGCCAGTATCTCCTGGCGCTGGACCGGGCCAGGGAGGGGCGGTACAAGATCATCTACGTGGCCCCGGAGCGGCTGGAGGCCGAGGGCTTCCAGTCCTTTGTCCGGGAGGCGGACATCTCCCTGGTGGCGGTGGATGAGGCCCACTGCATCTCCCAGTGGGGCCAGGACTTCCGGCCCTCCTACCTGAACATCCCCGCCTTTGTGGAGTCTTTGCCCCACCGGCCTCCGGTGGGGGCGTTTACCGCCACTGCCACGCCGGACGTGAAGGCGGACATCCGCCGCCTTCTGGAGCTGCGGGACCCGCTGGAGCTGACCACCGGCTTTGACCGGGAGAATCTGTACTTCGAGGTCCAGCAGCCCTCGGACAAGCGGGCGGCACTGCTGGAGCTGGTGAAGAGCCGCCCCGGCAAGTGCGGCATCGTCTACTGCTCCACCCGCAAGACCGTGGAGGAGGTCTACGATTTCCTCCGCCAGCGGGGCGTGGCCGCCGCCCGGTACCACGCCGGCCTGGACCCGGAGGAGCGGCAGAAGAACCAGGAGGATTTCCTCTACGACCGGGTGCAGGTGATGGTGGCCACCAACGCCTTCGGCATGGGCATCGACAAGTCCGACGTCCGGTATGTCATCCACTACAACATGCCCAAGGACATGGAGAGCTACTACCAGGAGGCCGGCCGGGCCGGCCGGGACGGGGCCCCTTCCAGCTGCATCCTGCTGTACAGCGGCCAGGACGTGCGGATGGGGGAGTACCTCATCACCCACAGTGAGCCCCGGGAGGATCTGGACCCACAGACGGCGGAGCAGCTGCGGCAGCGGGATCTCCAGCGCCTGCGGCAGATGACCGGCTACTGCCGGACCCGCCGGTGCCTGCGGCAGTATATTCTGCAGTATTTCGGCGAGCCCGCGCCGGACACCTGCGGCGCCTGCTACAACTGCCTCCACAATTTTGAAGAGGTGGATGTCAGCCGGGACGCCAAGGCCATTGTGGCCTGCATCGCCAGGACCGGGCAGCACTTCGGCGTGGGCGTCATTGCGGAGACCCTCTGCGGCGCGGACACGGAGCGGGTGCGGAAGTACCACATGGACCGGGAGGACACCTACGGCGCCCTGGGCCACCTGACCCAGAAGGAGGTCCAGGAGCGGATCCGCTTCCTGCTGGACGCGGGGGTGCTGGAGCTGAGCCCGGGGCAGTATCCGGTGCTGCGGCTGACAGAGCGGGCGGAGGACGTGATGTATGGAGAGCCCACCCTCCAGATGAAGACCCTGCGGGAGGACCGGTCCGCTCCGGCCCGCCGGGCGGCGGCCGGGGAGCTGGAGGGGGACGCGGCAGAGCTGTTCGGCCGGCTCCGGGCCCTGCGGGCCCAGATGGCCCGGCGGCAGGGCGTTCCTGCCTACGTGGTGTTCTCCGACAAGACGCTGCGGGAGATGGCCGTCTCCCGTCCCCGGACCATGGCGGAGCTGCGGACCGTCAGCGGCGTGGGCGCCGCCAAGGCGGAGCGGTACGGCCGGGACTTCCTGGCGGTGATCCGGGACTTCGGGGGATAGGACAAAAAAACAGGCGCCATCCAATTTGGATGGCGCTTGTTTTGCATTCAGTTCAGGAAGTCCTTCAGCTTCTTGCTCCGGCTGGGATGGCGCAGCTTTCTGAGGGCCTTGGCCTCGATCTGGCGGATGCGCTCCCGGGTGACGTTGAACTCCTTGCCCACTTCCTCCAGGGTGCGGGTGCGACCGTCCTCAATGCCGAAGCGGAGCTTCAGCACCTTCTCCTCCCGGGGGGTCAGGGTGGAGAGGACGTCCATCAGCTGCTCCTTCAGCAGGGTGAAGCTGGCGGCCTCGCTGGGCTCGCTGGCCCCCTCGTCCGGGATGAAGTCCCCCAGGTGGGAATCCTCCTCCTCGCCGATGGGGGTCTCCAGGGAAACGGGCTCCTGGGCGATCTTCAGGATCTCCCGGACCTTCTCCACCGGCATACCCATCTCCGCGCTGATCTCATTGGGAGAGGGGTCGTGGCCCAGCTCCTGGAGGAGCTGCCGGCTGACCCGGATCACCTTGTTGATGGTCTCCACCATGTGGACCGGGATGCGGATGGTCCGGGCCTGGTCGGCGATGGCCCGGGTGATGGCCTGCCGGATCCACCAGGTGGCGTAGGTGGAGAACTTGTAGCCCTTGGTGTAGTCGAACTTCTCCACCGCCTTGATGAGGCCCAGATTGCCCTCCTGGATCAGGTCCAGGAACAGCATGCCCCGGCCCACATACCGCTTGGCGATGGACACCACCAGCCGGAGGTTGGCCTCCGCCAGCTTCTGCTTGGCGGCCTCACCCTTGGCGTGGTCGGCCTTCCAGCCGTCGATCTCCTCCTGGGAGTAGGGGACCTCCTTGCCCTCCTTCTGGAGGCGGTCGATCTCCTCCAGCTTCTCCTGGGCGGCATTGCCGGCGCCCATGGCCTGGGCCAGGTCGATCTCCTCGTCCGGAGACAGCAGGGGCACCTTCCCGATCTCCTTCAGGTACATCCGGACGGGGTCGTCGATGGAGAAGCTGTTCACCAGGGTGTTGGGGTCCACCAGCTCCTCTTCCTCCACCTCGGCGATCTCCTCGGCGGCGGGCTCGTCGTCCGGCAGATCCGCCAGCAGGGTGTCATCGGCGCTGATGTCGATGTTCAGCGCCTCCAGGGAGTCGTAGAGCTGGTCCATCTGGTCGCTCTCCAGATTCAGGTCGTCCACCGCGTCCATCAGCTCGCCGGAGTCCAGCTTGCCCTTCTTCTTGCCCCGGGCCAGCAGCTCCCGCAGCTTCTCGTTGTTCATCAGCCAGCTGGCGGCGGGCAGAGCCGCCACCTGCTTGTCGTCCAGCCGCAGGATGCCCGCCTTTTTGGCCTCCTCATCGGTCATGACCCGGGGCGGCTCCTGGGCGGACTCCTCCGCTTTTTTCCGGGTGGACTTTCTGGCGGACTTGACAGCCGGCCCCTCCTCCCCGGATGCTGCGGCCTCCGCTGCGTCGGCGGCCGCCAGGATGGCGTCCGCCTGTGCCTTCAGCTCCTTGGGGCTCATCTTATCGTACTCATTTGCCATGCTGCTTTCCTCCAGTACCCTTTTTGTCTTTGTATTTTTCTGTGGCCGCCAGCAGGGGATCGGCTTCGCCGCCGCCCAGCCGCTTTTCGGCCTCCGTCTGTACGATGCGTATGTAGTCCGCCAGCGCCTGATGCCCGTTGGTCAGGGACTCCGGCTGCTGGCAGATGCCGGTGAGATGGTCCATCTCCTCCCGGGTGAACTCCCCGGCCAGCGGGGCCAGGGACGGCGTGCGGCCCTGGGCCCTGGTCTGCCAGAGCAGGGCGAAGGCCCGGCCCAGCAGGGGAGAGGAGAAATCCTCCTCTTTCAAAGGCGGCTCTGCCGGGAACAGGCTCTCGTCCCGGACCAGCAGCCGCAGGATGCCCTCCTCCGCCCGGGCGGAGCGGAGGTTTTCGTACCGCAGCTCCCGCTCCTTGGGCTGGAGCTGGGCCGCCGGGTTCAGGTCCCGCCGCAGCTCCTGCCGCTTCTCCCGGCTGGTCCGCCGCCGGAGGGCCCGCTGGACCTCCAGCTTCATGGCCTCCGGGGTGATGCGGGCGGCCTCCGCCGCCCGGGTGGTGTAGATCTCCCGCTCCACCGGGTTGGTGAGGGAGGCCAGCAGACCGCTGATCTCCTCACAGTAGGCCACCCGGGCCTCGTCGCTGGTGAGGTCATACTTGGCCGCCGTCTGGGCCATGCGGAACTCGATGCCGTTCTCACTGCCGTTCAGCAGCGCCTCAAAGGCGTCCTTCCCCTGGAACTTGATGAAGTCGTCAGCGTCCTGCTTCACCAGCTCCCCGTCCTCCGTCCGCCGCCGGGGCAGCTGGAGGACCTTTACCGAGAACTCCGAGTTGTTCAGGATCTCCAGCGCCCGGTCCGTGGCGATCTTGCCGGCGTTGTCGTTGTCATAGCACAGCACCAGCTCCTTGGTGAACCGGCTGAGGAGCCGGGTCTGCTCCACCGTCAGCGCCGTGCCCATGGAGGCCACCGCGTTGTCGAATCCCGCCTGGTGGAGGGTCACCACATCGATGTTGCCCTCACAGAGGATGATGTTGGGCCGCTTGGACTTCTTGGCCAGATTCAGCCCGTACAGCACCCGCCGCTTGGAGTACACCGGTGTCTCCTGGGAGTTCATGTATTTGGGCTCCGACTTGTCCAGCACCCGTCCGCCGAAGGCCACCACGTCCCCCCGGGTGTCGATGACGGGGAACATGAGCCGGTTGCGGAACTTGTCGTAGAGGCCGCCGTTCCGGTTCTGCACCGCCAGGCCCGCCTCCAGCAGCTCCGATTTCGTGTAGCCCTTTTTCGTCATGGCCAGGATCAGAGCGTCCCAGGCGTCCAGAGAGGCTCCCAGGCCGAAGTTTACCGCCGTGGCTTTGCGGATCTTCCGCCGGTCCAGGTATTCCTGCACAGCCCGGCCCTCCGGCTGCTGGAGCATCTGATAGTAAAACCTGGCCGCGTCCCGGTTCAGGTCCAGCAGGCGCTGCCGCCGGCGGCCCGCCTCCCGGTCGCCCTCTTCCTCCGGCACTTCCATCCCAGCCCGCTTGGCCAGAAACCGCACCGCGTCCGGGAAGGGGAGATTCTCCTCCTCCATGATGAAGTTGATGACGCCGCCCCCCCGCTTGCAGCCGAAGCAGTAGTAGATCTGCTTGTCCGGGGAGACGGAGAAGGAGCCGGTTTTCTCACTGTGGAAGGGGCACAGGCCGAAGAGGTTGGAGCCCTTCCGGGTCAGCTGCACATAGCTGCTCACCACGTCCACAATGTCGTTTCGGGCCACCAGTTCGTCCAGAAAGGCCTGGGGAAAGGCCATGTCAAGGACTCCTCCTTTCGGTCAGTTTTGCCAGATTTCCCAGGGGCCATACCCGAAAACCGGGACAAGCCCCAGAGGAGACATTTTAGATATACCCCGCCGCCTGGGGATTTCCTCTTTTTTTCTGAATTTTTTTCAAAAAGTTTTCCGCCCCCGGGTTTACAGACGGCGGAGGAGTGCGTAAAATGAAAGAAAACGTCGAGAGGGGAGGGACGGCATGTCCATCGAACTGTGGGCGGCCCGGCTGGAGCGGCCCCTGACGGACCGGGAGACCGCGGAGCTGCTGCGCCTGCTGCCGGAGGAGCGGCGGCAGCGGCTGGAGCGGCTGAAGCAGCCGGAGAAGCGCCGGGAGCCCCTGTGCGCCTATCTGTTCCTGCGCCGGGCCCTGTGGGAGCAGTACCGCTGGCGGGACTTGCCGGAGATCCGCCTCTCCTCCTTCGGCAAGCCCTACTTTCCGGACCACCCGGACGTCCACTTCAACCTCAGCCACACCGCGGGGGCGGTGCTGGTGGCCCTGTCGGACCGGCCGGTAGGGGCGGACATCGAGCACATCCGCCCGGTGAGCCAGCGGGCCATGCGCCGCCTGGCGGACGTGGGCACGGAGCGGGCGTTCTTCCAGAGCTGGGTCCGGCGGGAGGCCCTGGCCAAGCGCAGCGGAACCGGCGTGGGCACCATGCTCTCCGCCGAGGAGCCCCTGCGGCCCGGGGAGCAGTTCTACCTGCTGGATACCTTCCCCGGCTATGTGGCCGGCGTGGCCACCCGGGGCGGCGGTCCTCCGGGCCCGGTGCGGAAATACACCCTTTGAGGGCAGGAGGAGAGGGCCAACAAAAAGGGGCGGCTGTATACAGCCGCCCGCATTTTTCCTGATTTCAGGGGTCTCATGTACTTCTGAGGGTCAGACGATCTTCCGCAGAGGCTGCGGCTCCGCCGTGTCCTTCTGCTCCGCAAAGTAACGGATGATGTCTTTTCGGGTGACGATCCCGGTGAAGTTCCCCAGATCGTCCACCACAGGGATGAAGTTCTGGTTCATGGCGCTTTGCAGCAGCGCCTCCATGGTGACGGTGATCCGGACGGGAGGGTAGTTGTTGCCCCGGAGAATGTCCCGGACCCGCAGCTTCTCCATATCCTTCATGGAGTAGGCTGTCAGCGTCTCCTGGTCCGCGGAGAGGAGCTGCCAGAGGAAGTCCCCCTCGCTGACCGTACCCACGTACTTTCCGCTCCGACTGATGACGGGGATGGCGGTGTAGCCGTGGTAGCGCATTTTCTCCAGGCCCTGGCGGAAGGTGCAGTCGTCATAGAGATATGCCACAGAGCTCTTCGGAAGCAGAAAATAGGCAATGTTCACTTTTCGGCCCCATTTCTAAGGGCGGTGGACCGCCCGTATTCAGGCCCTTCCGGCCTTCTATGATAAAGTATACAGGAAGAGCCTGGAGAATTGGTGAATAATTTATGAAATCTGCCGGGCAAGCCTCTTTACTTTTTCGACAGAGGCTGGTATGCTAGACGATGTGATATATGCAACAGAAGGGAGCGACCGCGATGCTGACGCCGGAGGAACTGAAGAACAGTCCCCTGTTTCAGGACATCGGATACGAGAATTACCGCCAGATGCTGGCCTGTTTTCAGGCGGTGCCGAAGAGCTACCGGCCGGAGGAGGTGATCTACGACTTCTCTGACCCCGGCGGTTCCGTGGGGGTGGTGGAGCGGGGAGAGGCCTCCCTGATCCGCATTGACGAGGAGGGAGTGGCCACCGTGCTGGAGGAGCTGGGCCCCGGCGGGGTGTTCGGCAAGAGCCTGGCCTTCTCCACCTCCGGGCGGGACAGCTTGCAGGTGATCTGCCGGACCGCCTGCGAGGTGGTGTTCATCGACTACCCCCACATCCTGAAGCGGTGTGAGCGGGCCTGCACCCACCACAGCCTGCTGGTGCAGAATATGCTGCGGCTGATCTCCGACAAGGCCCAGGCCCTCAGTGAGCGGGTGGATGTGCTCTCCCGCCGGTCCATCCGGGAGAAGCTGCTGTGCTACTTCCACCAGCTGGCGGAGAAGGCCGGCAGCAACACCTTCCAGCTGCCCTTTTCCCTGAGTATGCTGGCGGACTACATCGCCACGGACCGCAGCGCCATGATGCGGGAACTGAAGCGGCTGAAGGAGGAGGGCGTCCTCCGGTCCGAGGGCAGGCGGATCACGCTCTGTTCATAAGAAGCGGGCCCTCCAGCGGCCTGTGAAAAGTTTGTTATTTTTTTTGCAAAACCCCGCAAAAACAGATTGACTGCTCCAAGGGGTTGTGTTAAAGTATAGACAATGTGTCGTGTCGAAGGATACATCGCCGCAAAAATCCAAAATTCGATCATTCGGGAAAGAAGGAACACTATGTATCGTATTGTGAGAAAAGAGGCCCTCCGTCCCACCGTTACCCTGTACGAGATCGAGGCACCCCTGGTCGCCAAAAAGGCCCAGCCGGGCCAGTTCATCATCCTGCGCGTGGATGAGAATGGCGAGCGGATCCCCATCACGATCAACGACTATAACCCGGAGAAGGGCACCGTCACCATCATCGTCCAGACCGTGGGCGCCACCACGGAGAAGCTGCGCCACCTGAACGAGGGCGACTGCCTCCAGGACTTTGTGGGCCCCCTGGGCAAGGCCACAGAGACCGAGGGCAAGAAGAAGGTCTGCGTGGTAGGCGGCGGCGTGGGCTGCGCCATCGCGTATCCCGTGCTGAAGAAGTTCCACGACTGCGGGGCCGAGGTCCACGCGGTCATCGGCTTCAAGAACAAGGACCTGGTGATCCTGGAGGACGAGTTCCGCAAGGCCTCCAGCGTGCTGAAGATCTGCACCGACGACGGCTCCTACGGACAGAAGGGCATGGTCACGGACGCCCTGAAGGAGCTGCTGGACGCCGGCAACCAGTATGATGAGGTGTTCGCCATCGGCCCCATGGTGATGATGAAGTTCGTCTGCAAGACCACGGAGCCCTACGGCGTCCCCACCACCGTGTCCATGAGCCCCATTATGATCGACGGCACCGGCATGTGCGGCGGCTGCCGCCTCAGCGTGGGCGGTGAGATGAAGTTCGCCTGCGTAGACGGCCCGGATTTCGACGGCCACAAGGTGGACTGGGACCTGGCAGTGAAGCGCAACCAGATGTACCAGGACTTCGAGCATCACAAGTATGAGGAGACCTGCAATCTGTTCAAGAAGGAGGCCGAATAACCATGGCCAATATGTCTTTGAAGAAGAATCCCATGCCCTCCCAGGACCCCAACGTCCGCAACAAGAACTTCGACGAGGTGGCCCTGGGCTACACCGAGGAGATGGCCATCGACGAGGCCCAGCGGTGCCTGAACTGCAAGAACCCCAAGTGCGTGAACGGCTGCCCCGTGAACGTACATATCCCCGAGTTCATCGCCAAGGTGGCGGAGGGCAAGTTTGACGAGGCCTTCGGCGTCATCACCTCCACCAACAGTTTGCCCGCCATCTGCGGCCGTGTCTGCCCTCAGGAGAACCAGTGCGAGGGCCAGTGCGTCCGTGGCATCAAAGGTGAGCCGGTGGGCATCGGCCGCCTGGAGCGGTTCGTGGCCGACTACCACAACACCCACGGCCACCAGGGCGGCGCTCCCGCCGTGCCGGAGAGCAACGGCCACAAGGTGGCTGTGGTGGGCTCCGGCCCCGCGGGACTGACCTGCGCCGGCGACCTGGCCCGGAAGGGATACGACGTCACCGTATTTGAGGCCCTCCACCAGGTGGGCGGCGTGCTGGTGTACGGCATCCCCGAGTTCCGTCTGCCCAAGGCCATCGTGGCCAAGGAGGTGGCCCGGCTGGAGCACTTCGGCGTGAAGATCATGACCGACACCGTGGTGGGCCGCACCATCACCGTGGATGAGCTGATGGACGAGATGGGCTTTGAGGCCGTGTTCATCGGTTCCGGCGCCGGCCTGCCTATGTTCATGAACATCCCCGGCGTCAACTACAAGGGCGTCCTGTCCGCCAATGAGTTCCTGACCCGGATCAACCTGATGAAGGCCTACCTGCCGGACTCCGACACCCCCCTGATCCATCCCAAGAAGGTGGCTGTCGTGGGCGGCGGCAACGTGGCCATGGACGCCGCCCGGTGCGCCAAGCGCCTGGGCGCCGAGGTGTACATCGTCTACCGCCGCGGCATGGAGGAGCTCCCCGCCCGGAAGGAAGAGGTGGAGCACGCCGAGGAGGAGGGCATCATCTTCAAGACCCTCTGCAACCCGGTGGAGGTGCTGGCCGACGAGAACGACGACGTGAAGGGCATCCGCTGCATCAAGATGGAGCTGGGCGAGCCCGACGCCTCCGGCCGCCGCCGTCCCATCGAGATCCCCGGCAGCGAGTTCGACGTGGATGTGGACTGCGTCATCATGGCCCTGGGCACCAGCCCCAACCCCCTGATCAAGTCCACCACCAAGGGCCTGGAGATCAACAAGAAGGGCGGCATCGTGGTGAACGAGGACGGCCTCACCTCCCGTGAGCACGTCTACGCCGGCGGCGATGCCGTCACCGGCGCTGCCACTGTCATCCTGGCCATGGGCGCCGGCAAGACCGCGGCCCGTGCCATTGACGAGGCTCTCAGCAACAAGTAAGATATTTCGCTTTACAAGTCGGGCAGCGAAAGCTGCCCGACTTGTCTTTTGCCGGACCCCGTGCTAGAATAAGGTCAAACGCAGCATGCGGGAGGTTGAACATATGCTGGAACTGTGCTTTGATATGTCGACCCGCGGCGCTCTGCGGGTGGCCCAGCACTGCGGCAGAGGTGGCAAGGGTGCTGTTGGCGTCATCGTGGCGGCGTCGGACCAGGGGGACCCCGCCGTGGCAGAACAGGAGGCCCGCCGGGCTGCAGAGGCTTTCCGCCGCCACCAGGAGGAATTGGAGCGGGAGGCCATCCCCCTGGGTGGCGATCCGGGGGACGTGATGACACTGTCCCTGGGCCTGGACATGGGGGATATCCGGGAGCCTCTGGGGGAAGTCCGGCATCAACTGCTGAAGCAGTGGTACGATTGGGACGAAGTGGCAGACCGGGACTGGGGGCGGTGTCTGGAGGCGGCGGAGCATCTGAAAGCCGTCGGCCCCGGCGACACCGTCCGTATCTGGGTAGACCGCACACCGGCCAGCGCCTGCGGCCTGCTCCACGCCGCCAGCCTGCTGAAGGATACGAAGGCCGCCGTTCACGTGGTGGCCCTGCCGCCCTGGCGGGAGCGGCCGGATGGCGTCGTGGAAACCTATCTGGGCTGGGGAGAGGTGGAGCCGGAGCGGTTCGGCCATTTCCTCTCCCGAGAGGAGCCGGTGCCGCCGCTGGCGCTGGGCGCCATGGCCCATCGCTGGGAGGTACTTCAGAAGGAGAACGCCCCCCTCCGGGCGGTGGTGAACGGCCAGGTCCGCAGCGTGGGGGAGGACTTTTACGACGATCTCATCCGCCGGCACATCCCGGAGGGCCAGACGAAGATCGCCCCCATCATTGGCAATGTTCTGGGACAGGAGCGGCCGGGCATCGGTGATGTCTGGCTGGCGGAGCGCATCCGCTGGATGCTCTCCACGGGGGAGCTGCGGATGGTCCGGGAGGATCGGGAGATGTTCTACAGCTCCGTTGTGGAAAGGGCTTGACATTTCCCGGGAAATCTGTAAAATAGAACATCGATATGGGTCCGCCGCCGGGCGGACAACAGGCGTTTGCCTCCTGCATCCGTAGGCCATTGGAGATGCAGGGCGCGGGCGCCTTTTATTTTTTGCTGTCAAGGAGGAAGAATTTACATGGCATGGGTATTTTTGGCGTGCGCGGGACTTCTGGAGGTGGTCTGGTCCTCATTCTTAAAACTGTCCGAGGGCTTCACGAAGCTGGGCTTTTCCATTGTGACCATTGCGGGGATGCTGGCCAGCTTCTATCTTTTGAGTCAGGCCATGAAGACGCTGCCCCTGGGCACCGCCTACGCCGTCTGGACCGGCATCGGCGCCGTGGGCTCCGTGGTGGTGGGCATCCTGATCTTCAAGGAGCCTGTGACCGCCGCCCGGATGTTTTTCACCGTCCTGCTGCTGGCGGGCATCATCGGCATCAAGCTGACCGCTGCCCACTGAGAAACAAAAAACGAGGACCGAGCGGTCCTCGTTTTTGCTATGCAAAAGCATAGCAAACATTAAAATGCGCCATTTCCTCGTCCCTTTGGGACAACCGGAAATGATGTGCAAAAACTTCATGCGCACAACCCTTGCCCATGACCGTGGTGCGCTGTATGCGCATGAAGTTTTATGCGTTACAGGTCCACCACCGTCACGTCGTGGCCGGTGTAGGGCAGGAATTTCTCCAGCACGTCGGCGGTTTTCAGCTTCAGGCTGCTGGTGCAGATGCAGGGGTGGCAGCTGAGGTACTCCGCCTCATACACCTCCCGCTCTATCAGCAGCCGGACCTGGTGGTCCGTGTCGTTCATCAGCCCCAGGATGGTGGCGGAGCCGGGGGTGCAGTGCAGCAGCTCCCACAAACTCTCCTCCGGGGCGAAGGACAGCCGGGCGGAGCCGATCTGGTGGCTCAGGTCCTTGGTGTGGAAGGGCTTGTCAGGGCCCATGCACAGCAGGTAGAACTGGGTTTTCTGACGGTTGCAGAGGAACAGGTTCTTGCAGATGGGGGTGCCCAGCACCTCACTGACGGCGGCACACTTCTCCATGTTGTCCGCCGGGTCCCCGGACACCCGGTCATAGGGGATGTCCAGCTTCTCCAGCAGGTCAAAGGCGGCGGCCTCCTGGGGCAGCAGCTTTCCCTCCGGGCGGCAGTTGTGATACAGCGTGGAAATTTCCATGTCTCGTTAGTCCTTTTCCAACAGTTTTTCTCCGGCCCGGTAGATGTCTCCGGCGCCGACGGTCAAAATCAGGTCCCCGGGCCGGGCCGCCTGCCGCAGGGCCTCCGCCACCTTGTCCAGGGTGGAGCAGTACACGGCGCCGGGGATGTTCCGGCACAGGTCCGCCGAGGAGATGCCCAGGGTGTTCTGCTCCCGGGCGGCGAAGATCTCCGCCAGGATGGCCACGTCCGGGATCTTCAGCTCCTCCACAAACCGGTCAAACAGCTTGGCGGTGCGGGAGTAGGTGTGAGGCTGGAAGGCCACCACCAGCCGCTGATACCCCATCTCCTTGGCGGTGGTGAACAGGGCGTGGAGCTCGTCGGGGTGGTGGGCGTAGTCGTCGTAGACCTCCGCCCCGTGGTAGGTGCCCTTGTGCTCGAACCGGCGGCCGGCGCCGGTGAAGTGGGCCAGGCCCTCCTCCACCGCGTGGCCCGGCAGGCCCAGCACGTAGGCGGCGGAGGCCGCCGCCAGGGCGTTGAGGATGTTGTGGTGGCCGTAGACGTGGAGCTCCACATGGGCATAGGGCTTCCCGTGGACCAGCACGTCGAACACCGGCTTGCCGTCCACCTCCGTGAGGTTCGCAGCGGTGCAGTCGGCGGGGTGGTCCAGGCCGAAGGTGAAGAGGGGGTGGGCGATACCCGCCACCGCTTCCATGGCGCTGGCGTTGTCGGCGTTGACGATGACGGACCCCGCCTCCGGCACCAGCTCCGCGAACTGCCGGAAGGAGTGCTGGATGTCATGGAGGTCCTTGAAGAAGTCCAGGTGGTCCTCTTCCACATTCAAAATCACCGCCACGGTGGGGAAGAAGCTCAGAAAGCTGTTGCAGTACTCGCAGGACTCCAGGATGATGGTGTCCCCCTGGCCCACCCGGTAGCCGGAGCCCAGCAGGGGCAGGGTGCCGCCGATCATCACCGTGGGGTCCGCCTCCGCCGCCATGAAGATGTGGGTGCACATGGAGGTGGTGGTGGTTTTGCCGTGGGTGCCGGCCACGCACAGGGCGTTGGGGTACCGCTGCATGATGGCGCCCCAGGCCTGGGCCCGCTCGTACACGGGGATGCCCCTTGCCACGGCCCCGGCGATCTCCGGGTTGCTGTCGTGGACGGCGGCGGTGCGGACAACGAAATCGCAGTCCCCCAGGTTCTCGGCGTTGTGGCCGATGGCCACGGGGATGCCCAGGGAGCGGAGATGGCGGACCGTGTCGCTCTCCGTCATGTCAGAGCCCTGGACCTGGAGGCCCATGCCCCGCAGCACCTCCGCCAGAGGGCACATGGACACGCCGCCGATGCCCACCAGGTGGGCCCGCTTGCCGGGGACGATGTAGTCGCGGATGGGATGGGGATTGTTCATCATGGAAAAAACTCCTTACCGGCGGACGGGCCGCCGCAGAAATCAGGTCAGATCAGGAAATAGGATGCCCGGAAACGAGGCACTTCTTACCAAATATTTCATTATAGTATGGAAGAAGGGAAAATGCAACCGGAGAAATCCGGGACACTCTTTCAAAAGCGCTGGACAGATGGTATGATTTTATGAAAAACATAAAAGTCTGGATTTGATGTAGGATTCGCCGCGAAAACCGTAGGATATAGGTGAAGCCGGAAAGGAGGCGGTGAGATGATAGACGATGAAAAGATCCTGGACCTGTTCTTTGCCCGTGACCAGCAAGGCATCCGGGAGCTGGACCGGAAATACGGAGCGGCCTGCCGCAGCCTCTCATGCAACATCGTGAACAACAGGCAGGACGCGGAGGAATGTGTCAACGACGCCTATTCGGCGCGTGGAATGCCATTCCCCCGGCGCGGCCGGACCCGCTGTTGTCCTATCTTCTGAAAATTGTGCGGAACCTCTCCCTCAAAGCCTATTGGAGAACGGAGGCCGCCAAGCGGGGCGGCCGCTATACGGTTGCCCTAGAGGAGATCGAGGGTTGCATCGCAGACCGGAAAACCGTGGAAGATGAGATCGGAGCCAAGGAGCTGGCCCGGATCATCGAGGGATTTTTGGACACGCTGACCGTCGAAAACCGCGTGATCTTTCTGCGCCGCTACTGGTTTGCCGACAGCTATCAGGACATCGCCGCGTTTATAGGGCTGACTGAGAAAAATGTTTCCGTCCGGCTGACCCGAATCCGCGGGAAGATGAAGCAATATTTGATGGAAAGAGAGGTGTTCGTATGAACGCAAAGAAGTTTTCCGACGCCATGAGCGAGCTGGACAGCAAGTACATTGACGAAGCCCTCAACTACAAAAAGAAAGCAAAAAAGCCCTTCTGGATGAAATGGGGAGCTATGGCGGCTTGTCTGTGCCTTGTGGTAGTAAGTGCATTGACTATCTCTGATTTGCAGGATAACCTTTCGGGACAAGGTACGACGGGACAGGGTAATCCTTCGGGTGAGGGTACAATGGAACAGGTTTATACTCTGCCACAGGCTGAAACGATGAGTGTTGAGCTTGTCGAATGGAGCGTAGACCATTTCAAAGGGATTGTTGTTGACGCAGGGGATAATAGCATTTTCCCTGCTGACGCTGAACTGTCTGTTGTCTTTGACTACGACACAGAAATCCTTTTGGAAGATGGTACTATTATGGTATTCAATCCAGATGAGCCAGATACAGACTCAATCGGCTGGAAAGAGGGAACGATTGTAACTGTTAAGTTTGTAAGCTACGACGAATATCGAGAGGGAAATCATTTCTACAATCATGTCTATGCGAGTTATGTTGAAGTAAAGGAATAAGTCTAAGTTGCTATAATACTCGTGAATGATGAAACATTTTCTGTTTTTTTCTCTTTACTTGACCACGATAGAATAAAACTAAATACGGCTATTGACCCACCGGGCGACTATTTCAAAATCGAAGTAGCCGCCTTTTTTTGCGCCTACGGGTAGAAAGAAGCGGCCATCCCTAGCGAAACCGAGAGACAAACCGGGAGGAACTGGCCGCCGAGCTCGAGGAAACCCAGAAGAAAATCCCTGGCCCCTCCCGCCTTGCGGCGGACGGCAGGGTATGGTATCATAAGGCCATACAACTGACGGACAGGCAGGGGGAGGGGACGATATGATCCGAAGGCCGGATACCCAGGATCTGGATGCCGTGTCGTCCCTCTGGCTGGACGCCAACCTAGAGGCCCACGGCTTCATCCCGGCCTCCTACTGGCTGGGGCACCTGGAGGAGGTCCGGGCCGCCCTGGCCCAGGCGGAGGTCTGGGCCTTTGCGGATGCGGCCGGGCTTTTGGGCTTTGTCGGATTGCAGGGGGACTACATCGCCGGCATCTTCGTCCGGCGGGAGGCCCGGTCCCGCGGCGTGGGCCGGCGGCTGCTGGACCACGTGAAGGCGGGCCATCCCCGGCTGTGCCTGCGGGTCTATGAGAAAAATCAGCGGGCGGCGGCCTTCTACCGGCGGGAGGGCTTCCGCTTGGTGGAAAAAGGCGTGGACCCGGAGACCGGGGAGACGGAGCTGCTTCTGGAGTGGCGCCGGGACGGCTCCGGGGACTGAACGGCGGAGAACACACGGAGGGAGGCGAGACCATGGTGGACATCCCCGCCCCGGTACGGGACATTCTGGAGACGCTGGAGGCGGCGGGCCATCACGCCTGGTGCGTGGGGGGCTGCGTCCGGGACGCGCTGCTGGGCCGAACCCCGGAGGACTGGGACGTGACCACTGCCGCCCGGCCGGAGGAGACCATGGCCCTGTTTGGGGACCGGGCGGTGCCCACCGGCCTCCGCCACGGCACGGTTACCGTCAAAACGGCGGCAGGGGGCGTGGAGGTTACCACCCTCCGGCGGGACGGGGTCTACCGGGACCACCGGCGGCCGGAGTCCGTGACCTTTACCGACTCCCTGGAGGAGGACCTGCGGCGGCGGGATTTTACCGTCAACGCCCTTGCAGTGGACCTGCACGGAACGCTCCGGGACCCCCTGGGGGGACGGGCGGACCTGGCGGCGGGTATCCTCCGGTGCGTGGGGGACCCGGACCACCGGTTTGACGAGGATGCCCTGCGGATCCTCCGGGGAGCGCGGTTTGCCGCCCAGCTGGGCTTTGCCATCCACCCGGACACGGCGGCGGCCATCCACCGGAACCGGGAACTGCTGGGGGACATCGCCCCGGAGCGCATCTGGGCGGAGCTGAAAAAGCTGGTGGCGAGAGACTGGGCGGCGGAGGTGCTGCGGGCCTATCCCGACGTCATCGGTGTATTCTGGCCGGAGGTCCTGCCCATGGTGGGCTTCGACCAGCGGAACCGCCACCACTGCTATGACGTGTGGGAGCACACCCTCCATGCCCTGGCGGCGGTGAAGCCGGAGACCGAACTGCGTCTGACCATGCTGCTCCATGATATTGGCAAGCCAAACTGCTTTACAGTAGATGAGAGGGGACAGGGCCATTTTTGCGGCCATCCGGCAGAGAGCGCCCGGCTGGCGGCGGCCATGCTCCGCCGGCTCCGGGCGGACCGGGCCACGGCGGAGACCGTGGTGCGGCTGGTATCGTGGCACGACAGAAACATCCCCCGGACCCGGCCCGGCGTGGCCCGGGCGCTGGGAGCGCTGGGGGAGCGGGACCTGCGGCGGCTGCTGGAGGTGAAGCGGGCGGACAACCTGGCTCAGGCGCCGGACTACCGCTTTATGCGGGAGGAGATCGACAGGGCGGAGGCCATTCTGGACCAGCTGCTGGGGGAGGGCGCCTGCGTCTCTCTGGAGCAGCTGGCGATGAATGGCCGGGACCTGCTGGAGCTGGGCTTCACCGGTCCCGCCGTGGGCAGGACCCTGCGGGCCCTGCTGGGCGCGGTCCTGGATGAGAGGCTGCCCAATGAGCGGTCCGCCCTGCTGGCGGCGGCCCGAAACGACACAGATATAAAGGAGAGACACCCATGAGGATGAATGAGGCGCGGCGGCAGATCGCCGCGTATGGCCGGCGGATGAGCGCCGACCGGCTGAGCACTGGCACCAGCGGCAATCTCAGCATCTATGACCCGGCGGAGGGCCTGATGGCCATCAGCCCCTCCGGCATGGCCTATGACGCCATCGCGCCGGAGGATGTGGTGGTGATGGACCTGGAGGCCCACGTGGTGGAGGGAGGACGGAAGCCCTCCAGCGAGTGGGCGCTGCACACGGCGTTTTACAGGGCCAAGCCCCGGGCCCGGGCGGTGGTCCATGCCCACTCCATGTACTGCACCGCCTTCGCCATCCTGGGCCAGCCCCTGCGGGCGGTCCACTACATGATCGCCTCCGCCGGGACGGATGTGATCCCCTGCGCCCCCTACCGGACCTTCGGCACGGTGGAGCTGGCGGAGACCGCCGTGGAGGCCTGCGGAGAGAGCGACGCGGTGCTGCTGGCCAACCACGGCCTGGTGGCCTGCGGGGCCGATCTGGAGCGGGCTTACGCCCTGGCCTGTGACATGGAGTTCCTGGCGGAGCTCCAGTACCGGGCCATGTGCATCGGCGATCCCAACGTCCTCTCCCACCAGCAGATGGCGGAGGTCCTGGAGCGGTTCCAGACCTACGGCCAGCCCAAAGACGACTCCCCCCGCTGACAGCGGAGACGCAAACAGCCCCGGAGCATCTGCTCCGGGGCTGTTACGCGCGGGAGGGACGGCTTTCAGAACAGCCGCAGCTGCTCGGCTGCCCGCTGGCGGCCGGTGGTCTCCCGGACCACGGTCTCCGGCAGCTCCCGCAGGAAGGGCGAGGGGGCCGGGGCGGTGGTGAGGATCAGCTCTTCCCGGGCCCGGGTGAGGCCCACGAAGAACAGCCGCCGCTCCTCCTCCGCATCCGCCGGGCGGCCCGGGGACTCCAGGGGCAGCGCCCCGGCAGAGAGCCCCGCCAGGAACACCGCCGGGAACTCCAGGCCCTTGGCGCCGTGGAACGTCATCAGCCGGACCGCGCCGGAGGCCCAGCGCTTCCCGCTGGCCCGCTGCAGGTCCGCCTCCTGGCCCAGGACCAGGGCGTTCCACAGGCTGCCGAAGTTCTCGTGGAACACCGCGGTGTTCCGCAGGTTCTCCAAAGCCGGAGAGGTGCCGTACTGGGCCTCCCACTGCTCCACCAGCTTCCAGGGCTTCTCCGCTTGGACCCGGGGGAGCCATTCCTCCGCCCGGTCCAGCCAGGATTCCAGAATGCCGTGGTCCCGGACCGCCTCCCGCAGGGTCGGGATGTCCGGTTCGGCCGCCTTTTCCCAGAGGTCCCGGGCCTTCTGGATCAGGTCCGCCGGGCAGTCCCACACCAGCCGGAGGGCGGTCTCCAGCGCCGCGCTGTCCGACGGCGCCAGCAGAGACCGGAAAAACGCCATCGTACCCCGGACAGCCGGCTCGTCCCAGAAGTCCTCCCGACCGGAGACCAGGCAGGGAATGTCGTCGTGGCGGAGGCATTTCTCCACCAGCTCCAGCTGCCGGTGGGTGCGGCAGAGGACCGCGATGTCGGAGAAGGCCCGGACAGGCCGCTCGTGGTCCAGGGCCTGGGCCTCCAGCATATCCACGCCGCCGGTCATGCGGCCGATCTCCTTGGCGATGAACACCGCCTCAGAGAAGCCGTCCGCTGCCTCCGCCAGCCGCACCGCAGGTCCGGCGGACCGGCGGGGGATCAGGACCCGCTCCCCGCCTGGGTTGTGGGCGATCACCGCCAGCGCCGTCTCCAGAACGGCGGGGGCGGAGCGGTAGTTTTCTGTCAGGCGGATTTCCTTTACATCGATGGATTCCTCCTGCAGACGCTGAAAACACCGGGCGTCAGCGCCCCGGAACCCGTAGATGGACTGGTCCGGGTCTCCGATGACGAACAGGTCCCCGTTCCGGCTCCAGGAGTGCACCAGCTGATACTGGACGTCGTTGAGGTCCTGGAACTCGTCCACCAGCAGGTGGCGGAACCGCCGCAGACCGGTGACGTCCTTTTTCAGCCCCTCCGTCAGCAGATCGTCGAAATCCAGGGCCCCCAGCGCGTTCAGCCGGGCCTGATAGGCCTCAAACAGGTCACCGTCCAGGCCCGCGTCCTCCAGAGTGGTGCCGTTCTTCACCCGGGAGACGGCCTGGAGCAGCGCCTTTCCGCCGCCCTTTTTACCGGCTTCCCGCAGGACCTGCTCCGCGGCGGTCAGCGCCTCTCCAGGGCTGATGACATGCACGTCTCCCAACAGCTTCAGGCAGATGGCGTGGAAGGTGCCGATGGTCATGGGGGCCACGGCCCGCTTGCCGCCCAGCCGCTGCTCCAGCCGGGACCGCATCTCCGCGGCCGCCTGGTTGGTGAAGGTGACGGCGGTGATCTCCCCGGGGCGGACGCCTTGTTCCTCCACCAGCCAGGCAATCCGGGCCACCAGGGTTTTCGTCTTGCCGGTGCCGGGGCCTGCCGTTACCACCGTCACCGGAGCCATGGAGGCGGCTGCTTCCATCTGCCGGGGGTTCAGACCCTCCGGCTGGAAGGCGGCCGGAGCTGCCTCCGGCGCCGGGGCGGACTTCTTCAGCTCCCGGCGGGGCCTGGGCTTTCCCGCAGGCAGGTCCAGGCCGAACAGGGAGAGCTGCCCGCTGAACCGGGCGATCTCTCCGGGTGTCAGCAGGGAGATGACGCCGTACTCCCCGTCAAAGCCGGGCCTCCGCTCCACCTGTCCGGCCCGCAGACGGCGGATGCCCTCCGCCACGCAGGGGCCGGCGGCCCGGGCGATGTCCTCCACCGGCACCTCCCGCAGGATGGAGAACTCCGGCCCCAGCTTCCGCAGCAGCTGCTCGTACAGGGCCTGGGTGGCCTTCCCGGCGGCGGAGGCCCCGGTGGAGGCGGCGATGACCTCCGGCAGGGGCGCCAGGCTCTCAAAGGGCTTGGCGGTTTCCGGACGGAACCCGGCAGGCCGGTCTGCCAGGGCCTCCACCCGGTGCTCCACGCCGATGGTCAGCTTCTTCCCGCACACGGGGCAGATGCCTCCCAGGGCCGCCGTCTCCGCCGGTGTCAGGCAGACGCCGCAGTTCCGGTGGCCGTCCAGGTAGTACTTGCCCTCCTCCGGGAAGAACTCCACCGTACCCTGGAACCCCTCTCCGGTGCGGATGGCGTGGACCAGCTCGGGATAGGTCAGGCCCGTGTCGATCAGGTCCGCCTCCCGGCCCAGCTTGGAGGGGGAGTGGGCGTCGGAGTGGGACACCAGCGTCAGGCCGTCCAGGGCGGAGACCCGCCAGTTCATGGGCGGGTCCGAGGAGAGGCCTGTCTCCACCGCGTGGATGTGGCTGGTCAGGTCCCCGAAGCACTCCTCCATGGTGTCGAAGCCGGAGAAGGCGCCGAACAGGGCGAAGTGGGGCGTCCAGATGTGGGCGGGGATGAACTCCGCTTCCGGGCAGGTCTCCAGGGTCAGCTCCAGCAGATCCCGGCTGTCCAGCCCCAGAATGGGCCGCCCGTCGGAGTGGATGTTGCCGATGGCCTCCAGACGGGCGGAGAGCTCCTCCGCTGCCTCCAGAGAGGGCAGGAGGATCAGGTTGTGGACCTTCCGGGTTTTGCCGTGGCGCTTGTAGATGCAGCTGATCTCACCGGTGATGACGAACCGGGGCGCCTCTCCGGGGGCGCTGTCCGGCAGGCGCAGGTCCTCCCGCAGGGTGTAGACGCCCTCTCCGGCGGGCACCAGCTGCTCCCGCAGCTCCGCCCGCCAGGCGGGATGGGTGAAGTCCCCGGTGCCCACCAGGCCGATGCCCTTCCGCCGGGCCCACCAGTCCAGGTGGGGCAGGTCCCCGTCCTTGCTGGTGGCCCGGGAGAACCGGGAGTGGATGTGGAGGTCGGCGATGTACATGAGAGTCCCCCTCTGTCGAATCAAGTCGAGCCCATTATACCCCGATCCTCCCGATGGCGCAAGGCAGCGAAACAAACAGCCCGGCGGAAGCCGCCGGGCTGCTGGGAGACGCTATGGGTGCCGTTTTGGGGCGTTTCGGGAGCGGGCCAGGTGAAAGAACACCGCCCGGAACAGGGAGGAGGCCAGGATGACCCCCACCGCCAGGGCCGCCGCCATGCCCAGGGTGTCCAGCAGGGTGGTGAGGAACCGCTCCGTGTCACCCGCCAGACAGTAGCTCATGGCGTAGTAGATGCCGCCGCCGGGCACCAGGGGCAGCAGGGCCACCAGCTGATAGCCGGTGACAGGGCAGCGGCGGAGCCGGGACATGATCTCGGAGAACAGGCTGATGGCCGCGGCGGCGAAAAAACCCGCCAGAATGGTCTTGCCCCCCAGCAGATACACCAGCCAGCCCAAGGCGCCGCCGAAGCCGGCGATCAGCTTGCCCGGGCCATGGATGTTGAACACCAGGGTGAAGGCAATGCACCCCGCAAAGGCGCACAGGCAGGGCAGAATATATTGTGACCACAATTCCATGAAAGCGATTCTCCTTTACAGAATGCGACCGATGCCCAGCCCCACGGCGGAGCCCAGGGCAATGCCCATGGCGATCAGGATGGCTTCCGCCGTCCGGCTGAGGCCGGAGTAGGTGTCCCCTGCCACCAGCTCCCGCATGGCGTTGGTCAGGGCCACCCCAGGCACCAGCAGCATCAGGACGCCGATGGTCACCAGGTCCACATTGTCACCCAGCCCCGCCCGCACCAGCAGCAGGGACAGCAGGGAGGCCACGCCGCTGCACACCAGCGTCCGCAGGAAGCCGTTGCTCCCCAGCCACCGATTGCCGAAGAGCAGGCAGGTCCCCACCGCCAGGCCGCAGAAAAAGGCGCTGATGGCATCCCAGAGGCCGCCGCCGAACAGGGGACAGAAACAGGCGGGGGCCGCCGCATAGCCCAGCAGCACCACGCCGGGGCGGTGGCGCCGGCAGGTGTCCGGCAGACGGTCCACCATCCGCTGGGCCTCCTCCAGGGGCGGCACGGTCTGGCAGAGCTTCCGGCTCAGGGCATTGCAGGCCTCCAGCAGCTCGATGTCCGTGCCGTGGGCGCCGATGCGCCGCATCCGGGTCAGGGGGCGGCCGTCCTCCGCCATCAGGCTGACAATCAGACAGCTGGGGATGGCGAACACCTGGGCGTCCGCTCCGCCGTAGGCCCGCAGCAGCCGGTAGACGGACTCCTCCACCCGATAGATCTCCGCGCCGCTCTCCGCCAGCCGGCAGCCCAGCGACACCACCAGATTCAACAGCTTGTCCGCGTCCATGGAAACGCCTCCTTCCGCCTCTCTAAGATATGCGATTTTTCCCAAAAACACAAGGGCTATTTTGTCATATGCCGGGCGATCCTTGGCGCTGTCGCAGGGACGCGGCCCTCCGCCCCACGCCTTGACAAACGGGCCGGAGCCTTTTATAATGTAAAAATTCCGAAATCAGACGATGGGAGGAGCGGATTATGGAGTGTTTGGAGCTGGCGGCCTTCTGGAAGACCTACAACCGCCTGTACAATGAGAGCGGGCAGCTGTATCACCGGCTGGCCCGGGCCTGCGGCCTGTCGGACTGCGCCTTCTGGCTGCTGTACACGATGCGGGAGGAGGAAGGCCCCCTGACCCAGACCCAGCTGAGCGAGCTGCTGTCCCTGCCCAAGCAGACGGTGAACTCCGCCCTGAAAAAGCTGGTGGAGGCAGGGGTCCTCCGGCTGGAGGCGGTGGACGGCAACCTGAAAAACAAGCGGGTCTGCCTGACGGAACAGGGGGAGGCGCTGCTGGGGCACACGGTGGACCGGGTGATCGCCCTGGAGGGCGCCGCCGTCTCCCATCTGGCGGCGGAGGAGCGCGCCGCCATGCTGTCCGCCGAGGAGAAGCTGCTGAGGGCCTTTCAGACAGAGGCGGAGGGGTTTCTGCGGGAGGGGGCCCGGCCGGAGTGAACCGCCCGGCGAAAAAGCGGATATGTTGCAAGACCCGGCCCCGGAGACGTGGTATGCTGAGTGGTGCTGACAGGAGGGAAGACCCATGAGACAACCTGTGCGCACGGCCCGGCATGACCCCGCCCTGGGGCTGGAGGCCTACTGCCTCCAGGGGGTGGAGCGGCCCTTTCCCTGCCACGTCCACGACCACTATGTGATCGGTGTGGTGGACCGGGGGACCCGAAGTCTCACCTGCCGGGGCCGGCGGGAGGCCATCGGCCCCGGAGACGTGCTGCTGTTCAACCCCGGGGACAGCCACGGCTGCGTCCAGGAGGACGGCGTACTGGACTACCGGGGGCTGAATATCCCCCGGGACGCCATGCGGGCCCTGGCGGAGCGGAGCGCAGACCTGCGGGTCCCGCCCGGCTTCACCCAGCCGGTGGTCCGGGACCGGGAACTGGCCCGCCGTCTGGCGGCCCTGCACCGGGCGGTGCTGGAAGGCGCCCCGCTCCTCCGGCGGGAGGAGGCACTGGTGCTGGCCTTCGGCCGCCTGCTGCCGGACTGGGCCGGGCGGCCGCCCGCCGCTCATACCTGCCGGGCGGAGGTGGAGCGGGCCTGCGCCTTCATGGGGGACTGCTTTGCCCGGCCCCTCACCCTGGCGGACATCAGCCGCCAGGCGGGACTGGGCAAGTCTGCCCTGGTCCGGGCCTTTGCCCGGGAAAAAGGCGTCACCCCCTACCGCTATCTGCTGGCGGTGCGGGTGGACCGGGCCCGGCAGATGCTGGAACAGGGCCGCTCCCCGGCGGAGACCGCCCTGGCCGCGGGCTTTTCCGACCAGAGCCACTTCACCAACTGCTTCACCGCCATCACCGGCCTGACGCCGGGGGCCTACCGGGCGCTGTTCCGGGAGAAATGGGAGAGAGGATGACACAGCCATGGAGACGAATACTGCCCGGGGCCATCTGGCGGCTCTGCTGACCATTGCCATCTGGGGGACGACCTTCATCTCCACCAAGGTGCTGCTGGAGGACTTCCAGCCGGTGGAGATCCTGTTCATCCGCTTTCTGATGGGCTATCTGGCGCTTTGGATCGCCTGCCCCCGCCGCCTGCGGGGCGTGACGGGGCGGCAGGAGGGATTGTTCGCCCTGGCGGGGCTGTGCGGCGTGTGCCTGTACTACCTGCTGGAGAACATCGCCCTGACGTACACCATGGCCTCCAACGTGGGAGTCATCATCTCCGTGTCCCCCTGCTTCACCGCCCTGCTGACCCACTTCCTGATGCGGGGAGAGGACCGGCTGCGGCCCACCTTCTTCGCGGGGTTCGCCGTTGCCATGGCGGGGATCTGCCTCATCAGCTTCAACGGCTCCGCCCTGGCGCTGGACCTGCGGGGAGACCTGCTGGCGCTGCTGGCCGCCTTCGTGTGGGCCTGCTACGCCCTGCTGACCCGGAAGATCGGCGCCCTGGGCCACCCCACCGTCCTCACCACCCGGCGGACTTTCTTCTACGGGCTGGTGTTCATGCTCCCGGCGCTGGCGCTCTCCGGCGCCCGGCCGGATCTGGCCCGCCTGCTGGACCCGGTGGATCTGGGGAACCTGCTGTTCCTGGGGCTGGGGGCCTCGGCGCTGTGCTTCGTCACCTGGAACGTGGCGGTGCGGGAGCTGGGGGCAGTGCGGACCAGCGTGTACATCTACCTGGTGCCGGTGATCACGGTGGCGGCGTCGGTGGCGATTCTGGACGAGCCCTTCACCTGGATGACCGGGGCCGGGACGGCGCTGACGCTCATGGGCCTGCTTCTCTCGGAAGGCAGATTCCAACGGAAAGAGGGAACACACCATGGAACAGGAGCAGGACAAATGCGTCCTGGTGATTGAGGAGACCATGCCCCGGGGGCTGGCGGCCAACACGGCTGCCATCCAGGGCATCACCCTGGGCCGGCAGGGGCCGGACCTGGTGGGGGAGGACGTGGCGGACCGCGCCGGAAACTGCCACCCCGGCATCATCCGCACGCCGGTGCCGGTGCTTGCCGGCGGACCGGAGGTCTTTCAGACCCTGCGGCGGCGTTTGGCGGAGCCGGAGTTTTCGGACGTGGCCGCCGTGGACTTCACGGACCTGGCCCAGAGCTGCCGGACCTACGGCGAATACATCGAGAAGATGGCCGCCGCGGCGCCGGAGGACCTGCGGTACTTGGGGCTGGCCCTCCGGGGCCCCCGGCGCCAGGTGGACCGGCTGACCGGCAGTCTGCCGCTGCTGCGGTAAACATGAGAAATGGGGAGAGGGCCGCGCACGGCGCGGCCC
>DWYU01000101.1 GCA_019118505.1 Candidatus Oscillibacter excrementavium | reverse complement strand
GTAGCGGATCTTCCAGCTCTCCGGCAGGGCCTTCTTCTCCCAGTGGCCGCCGCCGGACTGGCTGCGGAGATACCGGGCGTTGGCCCGCCTCCAGGCGGGATTGCGCCGGGGGGTGGCCCAGATGGCCTGGGGGTCCGGCCGCACCAGATACTGGTCTCCCCAGCGCTCCAGCTTCTCTCCATTGCCGCAGTCCAGCAGCTCATAGTCCCGCCATTGATCCGCGATCCACATACCAAAATTCCTCCAGACAAACTCTTATCCAGTATAAATCATGTTATTATACCGCCAAACCCACGGCCCCGTCAACCACATTCAAATACACCGGCCCTTGAAACCCGCAGGGGTTCGTCGTATAATGGCCCCTGCGAGGTGAGAGCTCATGCGCCAACTGCGCAAAAAACGAAATATCGCCACGGCCTCCGCCGGGGAAAGGAGATGATCACAGAATCCAAAAAACGGAGGAATTTGACATGGACATGAACTGTCTGCCGGATCCGAACGCGGTATTTCCCAACGCATTCGGCACCACCTGCTTTCTCAAAAACGTCGTCACCGCCCCCAACATCTTCATCGGGGACTACACCTATTACGATGACCCCGTGGACCCCACGGGCTTTGAGGCCAACAATGTGCTGTTCAACTGGCCGGAGTTCGGTGACAAGCTCATCATCGGCAAGTTCTGCGCCCTGGCCAGCGGCACCCAGTTCATCATGGGACCCGCCAACCACCGGACCAGCAGCATCAGCACCTATCCCTTCGCCGTGTTCGGCGGCGCCTGGGCGGAACGGGGTCCCGCCCCATCTGGATCAGCTGCCCCGGAAGGGGGACATTGTGGTGGGCAATGATGTGTGGATCGGCCGGAACAGCGTCATCCTGCCCGGCGTCCATATCGGCGACGGGGCCGTCATCGCCGCCCAGTCCGTGGTGTCCCGGGACGTGCCGCCCTACACGGTGTACGGCGGCAACCCCGCCCGGTTTCTGAAGGAGCGCTTCTCCCCGGAGCTGAAGGCCCTGCTGCTCCGCCTGAAGTGGTGGGACCTTCCCGGGGACACCCTGGTGGAGATCCTGCCCCTGCTGTGCAGCCCGGACCTGGAGGCAGCTCAACAGGCCCTGGTCGCTTATCTGCCAGCAGACCTATCGTGAAAAAACAGGAGACCGCCGGATGCGGTCTCCTGTTCTCTATTTCTGCGTAACCTTCCACGGTCCCGCCCTGCGGACGCCGTCAGGCCCCTTCCAGCAGAGCGTCCAGCCGGTGGAGGATCACCGCTGTCTGGGCCCGGGTGGCAGAGCCCGCCGGATCCAGGGTGCCGTTGGCCCGGCCCTGGAGCAGCCCGGCGGACACCGCCCAGGCCATGGCCTCCCGTGCGTAATCCGCCACGGCAGCACTGTCGGAGAAGCGGCTCAGATCCGCCCGGCCGGCCGTACCCTCTCCCCGGTGCTCCATATACCGCAGCAGGATGGCCGCCAGCTGCTGGCGGGTGATGGGCCGGTCGGGGCGGAAGGTTCCGTCCCCAAAGCCCCGGACGATGGCGTTTTGCTCCGCCCAGGCCACGGCCTCCGCGCAGTAGCTGCCCGCCGCCACGTCGGTGAAGGGCGGCCTCCCGGCCCGTGGACTGCCCTCCAGCCGGTGGAGGATGGTGACGATCTGTCCCCGGGTGGTGGTCCGGCCGGGAGAGAAGGCGCTGGCGGAGGTGCCCTGCATCAGCCCCGCCTCGTACACATGCTGCACCGCCTCCTCGTACCAGGCGCCGGGAGCCACGTCCCGGAAGGGGTTGTCCCAGGTGCTGCGGAAGGCCCGGTCGGCGGCGGCCACCAGCTCCCCGCCGTCGTCCTGGGACAGCTCCCAGAACCCGATGCCCCCCAGTCCACGGCTCCGGGCCAGGGCGGCCTTGGCGGCAAGAGACGCCCCGTCGTCATAGGACACAAATGTCTTATTTCCATAGAGGTACGGCACCTGGGCCTCCTGGTGGCGGAGCTGGCGGTAGGCGCCATTGCTGAGATAGCTCCTCTTCAGCGTTTTGTAGCTGACGGACTTGGCGGAGGTGTAGGTGCTGTGCAGACCGTTGTTCTTTCCGCTGACCCCCTGGTAGGCGTAGCCGTACAGGGGCATTCCCAGGACGATCTTCTCCGCCGGGATGCCTTTGTCCAGATAGGCCTGCACACTGTCCGCGATGCCGCTTTTCCCCTGGGGCGAGGCGCCGGAGGGGGCGTACAGGGGGGCGTTGAAGTCGGCGTAGCGGTCCCAGGTGCCGTGGAGGTCATAGCCCATCAGAAAGATGTGGTCCACGATGTCCGCCGCCTTGACAGCCTCGATCTGGTTCAGGTACCAGCTGCCGGCGGCGCCGGCAATGGTGAGGGAATACTTCTTCCCGTCCCGGCGGCCCTGACGGTCCAGCTGGGTCCGCAGCTCCTGGAGCAGCTTGGTGAAGTTCTGCTTGTCCGCCGGGCGGTGGACCATCCCCGGCGCGCCGCCGGACACCGGGTACTCCCAGTCCAGGTCCACCCCGTCCAGCTCCTGCTCCACCACGAAGTCCACGCAGCTGGCGGCGAACTTCTCCCGCCGGGCCGCCGTGGAGGCGGCGTCGGAGAAATACCGGGAGTCCGACCACCCGCCCACGGAGATCAGCAGCTTCAGATGTTCGTTCTGCTGCCGCAGCTTTCGGAGGGCGGCCAGGTTCTTGTTGTCGTGGGCCTCGTTCTCCAGGGCGATGGTCAGGGTGTCCGGGTCGATCTGTGCAAAGGCGTAGTTGATCTGGGTCAGGTGCTCCGCCGGGATCTGGGCCGGGGTGTAGCCCTGGTAGGCCGCCCAGCCGGCGTAGTAGCCCACCACCTCGCCGCCGGTCTGGTATGTACGCCGCTCCGCCCCCGTGGGGGTGCCCAGCAGCAATGCCGCCATGCACAGGCAGGCCAGTGCGGCGACGGTTCGTCTGATGAAAGTTCGCAAGGGAAAGCGCTCCTTTTTCCGATGATCGTCACCGCATGGCGTGTGCCGTCACGCTCTATTCTACCGGAGAGGAGGACCGGACCTCAAGGCACAAATGCTGGCAGACCCGCCAGAAAGAAGCAGCGCGGCAGACCTGGATCGGTCTGCCGC
>DWYU01000100.1 GCA_019118505.1 Candidatus Oscillibacter excrementavium | reverse complement strand
GAAGCACTCCTCCGTATAAGGATTGTATACCACACCGAAGACGATTTGTCCACCCTCCGCTAAGGCCAGGGAAATCGCACTGTGCTGGAATTGATGGATCAGGTTGGTGGTGCCGTCCACCGGATCCAGGATCCAGCAGGGACGGGTCAAATCCAGGGCAGAATTGTCTTGCTCCTCTCCCATGAACTGGACGCCCGGGGCCAGGGCCGCCAGGCGCTCCCGCAGAAACTCCTGCACCGCCAGGTCTACGTTGGTGATATAGTCCGTCTCGCTCTTGGAGCGGATGCTCCTGACGGCGGCGGGATCGGCCAGCACCCTTCCCGCCTCCAATACCGCCTGGACGGCCCCCTCCGCCAGAGGGTCCGTCAGGGCGGTCATGCGGTAGCCTCCCGGGTCAGAATGGCCACATAGTCGCCTCCCAGGGCGTGGATCTCCTTCAGAGACCGCTTCAGCAGGCAGGCAGTGCGCACCTGGAATGGGGCAATGTCGGAGATATCAATAGCGTAGCGGCCGGCTGTCATCTCCCCATAGAGGGCGGGGACGGTGTCCACATCCCGTTCAAAGACCGTGGTGACGCAGCCGTACTGCACCGCCTGGTGGGTGTCGCTGCCGGACACCACGGGGATGTCCAGCTCTCTCCCCAGGGCGTAGGTGAGCCGCTCGGTGCGCTCCCGGTCCAGAGCCAGGTCCTTGCCGTTCAGATCCAGAAATTGCAGGCGGCGTAGCTGCTCCTCCGGCAACTCGGGCACATGGCCGCCGGCGCGGAATGGGTGGCCGCAGCCCACTACCACCGGGTATTGGTCGAACAGATCCATGAGCTGGGCGAAGGGCAGAAAGTTTCCCTTCTCCTTGTGGGGCTCCAGCCGCCGGTTCAGCTCCAGAATGGCCTCCAGGGGCCCGATGGACAGGATATGGCCGCCCTCCGCCACATCGGTCTCCATGCCGGGGAAGATCTTCAGGCCGTTCTCCAGCTCCAGAGCGTCCCCGGTTCTCCGGCTCACCGAGGCGATGTAGCCGTATACATCGGCAAACTGGAGGGTGTTGAAGTGTTCCGTCAGGCACAGGGCGTCCAGGCCAGCCCGTCGGGCCTCGCCGAAGAGCCAATCTGTGTAGGTGGTGGAAAACGGGAGCTTTTTGGCCAGCTTCCCATGGGTGTGAAAATCCAGGCGCAAGAGAAAAAACCTTCTTTCTTACTTACAGCAGTGTGGAGATCAGGACGGCCACCGCCACCACCAGAAAGGAGATGGCCAGAAACAGTCCATCGTTATAGGTGACCTTCAGGGCGGCCAGCTTGATCTTCTTCACGGACTTGTTCACCGCCGCGTACCGGTAGCCCCGCAGCTCCAGCGCCTCCACCGTGGTGCGGGAGCGCTTGGCGGTGTTGAGCATCAGGGGGTAGAAGGACTGCATGATGATCTTCACCTGATAGACCAGGTACTTCACCTTGCCCCCGAAGGTCTCGTGGGCGGGGGGATTGCCCCGCAGCCGGTAGGAGAGCAGCACGTTCTGGAATTCCTCCATCAGCATGGGCAGCATCCGGTAGGCGTAGGAAATGGAAAAGCTCAACCGCTCCGGGCAGCCGTACCACATGAGACCGTTGGACAGCTTGTCCGGGTCCAGCCCGGAGAATACCGTCACCGAGGCCAGGGAGATGGTGGCCACTTTCAACGTGAGGATGAGTAACGGGGCAATGGCGGAGGCGTCGCCTCCAAAGAGCAGGGTCACCACAAAGAGATACCCTGTCTGGGAGAACACCCCCAGGGCGAAGAGGAACAGCACCAGCCCTGCCACTCTCGCCAGGAGGGTGGTGGCCATCACCAGCAGGAAGCACCCCAGCAGGAAGGGGATGTCGCTGACAAACCAGGGCACCAGGCCGAAAAACAGGTACCAGGCCAGCAGGACCCGGGGGTCCAGCGCAGCGATGACGGTGTCGTCATTGCCATAGGCGTTCTTCAACACCTGATTGCGGAGAAAGTCCATGGAGAGCTTGTCCAGAATGCTCTCCGAGAGTTTCGCGGTCAATTTTTCCACAGCGGTCACACCTCCTGAAAGGATGACAGGAATTCGTCAATGGTATAGCACATGGCCCGTCTGTCTAAAGCCTGCGCCATGGAGAAGATTTCCGGCGGGCGGATACCCACCCGCTCCGCCACATCGGCCAGGGCAAAGATCTCGTCCCGGGCGCCGTCAGCCACCACACGCCCGCCGCACAGCACGATGATCCGCTCTGCCCACTGGCACACCAGCTGCATATCGTGGGTTGCGATGACGGCGGTCTGAATGATGTCCTTCATGTCGTCCAGAACGTCCATGATCTCCCGCCGGGTGGCGATGTCCAGGTTGGCGGTGGGCTCGTCCAGCAGCAGAATGCCGGGATTCAAAGCGATCCCGATGGCCAGGCTGGCCCGGCGCATCTGCCCGCCGGACATGAGGCGACCGTCCCGGTCTGCCAGCTCTGTCAGCCGGAACCGCTCCAGCAGCTCCCCGGTGCGTTTCTCCCACTCCGGGACGTTCCGCACCTCCATGGCGTAGGCGATGTCGGCGCGGATGGAGTCCTTGATGAACATCTCCTCCGGGTTTTGATACACCAGGGAGATCTGCCGGGACAGATCCTCGGCCTTTTT
>DWYU01000099.1 GCA_019118505.1 Candidatus Oscillibacter excrementavium | reverse complement strand
GGTTCCGGGCCCTGTTCAAGGGCAACCGCAGCCGCTCTGAGGTGGTGGCCACCTTCATCGCCGTGCTGGAGCTGTGCAAGGCCCGGCGGCTGCGCCTGGCGGGCACGGAGACCGACTGCACCGTCACCTGCACCGAGGAGGGGGCGGCGGGGGAGCTGGAGCTGACCACCGACACCGCGACGGCGGAGTAGAGGAACATCACTGCCGGGTTACAACGGGGCAGATTGGGGTTATACTATGGAATTGAAGGAAATTGAATCCGCCATCGAGGGCATTCTCTTCGCGGCGGGGGAGCCGGTGGGGGTGGAGCGCATCTGCCTGGCCCTGGAAATCGACCGGGCCACGGCGGACGCGGTGTGCCAGCGTCTGGCGGATGCCTACAGCTATGAGCGGCGGGGCATCCGGCTGGTCAAGCTGGACAGCAGCTATCAGCTCTGCTCCGCGCCGGAGTTCGCCCCCTATATCCGCAAGGCGTTCGAGAGCCGGCGGCCCGCCCGCCTGAGCCAGCCCGCCCTGGAGGTGCTGGCCATCATCGCCTATTACCAGCCCGTCACCCGGGCCTATGTGGACCAGATCCGGGGGGTGGACAGCTCTTACACCGTGGGGCTGCTGCTGGAGCGGGAGCTGATTGAGGAGTGCGGCCGCCTGGCGGTGCCTGGCCGGCCCATCCAGTACCGTACCACCCAGAACTTCCTGCGCGCCTTCGGCCTGTCCAGCCTGGAGGAGCTGCCCGAGCTGCCCAACGCATCCCCGGAGGACGGACAGATCACCCTGGAGATGCAGGCGGCGCTGGAGAAGCTCCAGGCAGAGGAACAGGCGGAAGGGGAGACGGCCGATGTGACGGAGGAGGAGATCCTCCAGGCCGCCCGGGAGCTGGCCCAGACGGAGGAGGCGCAATAAGCCCATGACAGCCCTTGTGATCCTGGCCGCGGTGGTGTTGGCCCTGGTGCTCCTGGGCCAGATCCGCCTGGGAGCGGCGGTGGACTACACCGCCCAGGGCCTGTGCGTGCGCGTCAAGGCAGGGCCTCTGCGGATTCAGGCCTATCCGCGTCCGCCCAGGCCGGAGAAGCCGCAAAAGCGGAAAAAGAAGAAAAAAGAGCCGGACAAGCCCAAGGAGAAGGCAAGCCCGCTGGCCCAGCTCAGGCAGTACCTGCCGCTGATCACCGACGCGGCGGGGCGTTTGAAGCGGAAGATCCGCGTCGACAGCTTTACCCTGGAGTTCACCGCCGCGGCGTCCGACCCGGCGTCGGCGGCCCTGATGTTCGGCGGGGCCAATGCGGCGGTGGGTATGATCTGGCCCCTGGTGGAGCAGAATTTTAACGTGAAGGACAGAGACATCCGCACCCGGGTGGACTTTACCGCCCAGCGGCCGGAGATTGCCCTCTCCGCGGCGGCCACCCTCACCGCGGCCCAGGCCATCTCCCTGGCTCTGCGGCTGGCAGCGGGGTTTCTGAAAGCAAATTCCCAATCCAATTCCGGGGCCAAGGCCCCGGCCAGACAGAAAGAGGCGGTTTAAGCTATGGAAAAGCAGCATCCCATTGACGACCTCATGAGCACCACCATGCAGAAGCTCCGGGAGATTGCGGATGTGAACACCATCGTGGGCAAGCCCATCCAGGCGGGGAATGTGACCATCATCCCCATCTCCCGCCTGACGGTGGGCTTTGCCTCCGGCGGCAGCGACTTTGTCTCCAAAAACCAGAAGCCGGAGGCTGACAACTCCTTCGGCGGCGGCAGCGGCGCGGGGATGAACCTGTCCCCGGTGGCCTTCCTGATCGTCAAGGGGGACACGGTGAAGCTGATGCCCGTGGCGCCCCCGGCGGCCACCACCGTGGATCGTGTGGTGGAGATGGTGCCCGAGGTGGTGGACAAGGTCACCGACTTCATCGAGAAGCAGCAGGCCAAGGGCCAGGATAAAGGGGAGACGGGAGAGACATACTAAGGGCATCTTCTGCCCGAGGTGATGTCCCTTGAAGCGCGTCTCCGCCCTTCTGCTGGCTCTGGTCCTGCTGTGCCCCGCCGCCGACGCGGCGGGGCCGTCCACGTCGGCCGCCTCCGCCATTTTGATCGACGGCGGGAGCGGCCGGGTGCTCTACGCCCAAAACGCCGACGAGGAGCGGCCCATCGCCAGCATCACCAAGCTGATGACCGCCCTGGTGGCGGTGGAGCGCCATCCGGAGTTGTCCGACGTGGTCACCATCCGGCCGGAGTGGACGGGCATCGAGGGCTCATCCATGTACCTGAAGGCGGGGGAGCAGCTCACCCTGGAGGCGCTGCTCTACGGCCTGCTGCTGGTGTCGGGCAACGACGCGGCAGAGGCCATCGCCGGCTACTGTGCCGGGGACAGCGAGACCTTCGCGGCCTGGATGAACGAGAAGGCGGCTCAGCTGGGGATGGAGCACAGCCGTTTCACCAACCCCAGCGGCCTGAACGAGGAGGGGCACTACTCCACCGCCGCCGACATGGCCCGCCTGGCTCGGGCGGTGCTGGAGCACGAGACCCTGGCCCGCATCGTCAGCACCCGATCCGTCTCGGTGGCAGGCCGCTCCCTCACCAACCACAACAAGCTGCTGTGGCAGTACGAGGGCTGCACCGGCCTCAAGACCGGCTATACCGAGGCGGCGGGGCGCACCCTGGTGTCCAGCGCGGAGCGGGACGGCCAGACCCTGATTGCCGTCACCCTCAATGACCGCAACGACTGGGCGGATCACGCCGCCCTGTTTGACTACGGCTTTGCCGGCTATCCCAATACCATGCTGGCCCTGGCGGGCCGGGCGGTGTCCGCGGTGCCGGTTTCGGGGAGCCTGTGCCGGTTTGCGCCGGTGGAGACGGTCTCCGACGTGTATTATCCCCTGACGGAAGGGGAGCGGGTGGAGGCAAAAATCGAACTGCCCCAGGCGGTG
>DWYU01000098.1 GCA_019118505.1 Candidatus Oscillibacter excrementavium | reverse complement strand
AACGGGAAGGAAGATAGCTACGAAAGAAACCCAGGAAGGGTGTCTTTCGTTTTCAATCAACCGTTTTCCAGAACTTTTTAAAGTTCTGGAAAACGCAAGCAGCTTGTCGAAAAGGCTTTTTCGACAAGCTGACATCGGGCCGTCCCGGCAGGGGACGGCCCGATGTTCTTATGGATGGGTCCGGCTTTCCAGATAGGCGCGGATGTCAAAGGGCTGGAGGGGCGTGGTGCCCTTCAGGTACAGGGGGTGGTGGGGATGGCCGGACTTCAGGGGCGGCCCGGCGGTGAACCATCGGGCCCCGGCGGCGGAGGCGTCGGCGGCGAAGTCCCCCAGGCAGTCCATCAGATACTCCCGCTTCTCGATGATGTTGCCCCAGGCGGCCCACAGGGCGGGGGCCGGGGACAGGGAGAGGAGATACCGGAAGGCCTTCCGGTTTTCGGCATGGAGCACCGGGTTGCAGCTGCGCTCCATGTCGTCGGGCCGGGTGGCCCGCTGGGCGTAGACGTTGAACATCAAAAAGCTGTCGTACCCGTTGGAAAGGGCGATCCGCTGGGCGGACTGGAGGGTGGGGTCCAGGGCGTCCGGCGCCGCGGTGGAGGGGTTGATGCCCATACAGATCAGGGGCTTCCGACCCCGAGTGCCCAGGATGTACCGGTATTCCGAATAGTGGTTGGGGACGTACAGCCACCGGGCTGCATCATAGTCCGGCGCGGGCCGGAGGGCAGCGGCCAAAGCCTCGTCAAAGGGCTCTAAGTCCAGGGCGGCGGTGGGGCCTTGGGGAATGTGCATGGGTCAGTCCTCCTTGGAAATTCTTCAAGAACAGGATAGCACGATTCGCCCGGATATGCTACAATGACTTTTGAAATCGCGCAAAGGAGGTCCCGCCATGCTGACAATCCTGATGGGCCGGGCCAAAACGGGAAAATCGGAGCAGGTGCTCCGCCGGATTCAAGAGCTGGGGGATTCCAGCCGGCAGATCCTGCTGGTGCCGGAGCACGCCTCCCACCAGGCGGAGGTGGACCTGTGCCGCTTCTGCGGAGACACCGCCAGCCGCCACGCGGAGGTCCTCAGCTTCCGCCGTCTGTGCGACCGGGTGCTGACGGTCACCGGCGGCGCCGCCCAGGTGACGCTGGACGCCGGCGGCAAGCTTCTGACATTGCAGAAGGCCCTGGGAGAGGTGGCACCGGAGCTGAAGGTCTACCGCCGCCCCTCCCAGAAGGCGGCCTTTCTCCAGCAGCTGCTGGACCTCTTCGACGAGCTGCGGTGCTACGACGTGTCCCCGGAGCTGCTGGAGAGCCAGGCCCGGGAGATCCAGGGGGCCAGCCGGGACAAGCTGCTGGACCTGAGCCTGCTGTACGGGGCCTACGAGTCCCGGCTGTACCGCCCCGGCTTTGACGCCCGGGACCGGATGACCAAGCTCTGCCAGGCGCTGGGGGACTCCCGCTACGTCTTCGGCAAGGACGTGTTCCTGGACGGCTTCACCTATTTCAACGCCCAGGAGCGGCAGGTGCTGGAGACGATCCTGCGGCAGGCCCGGTCCGTCACCGTCACGCTGCTGGGGGAGCCGGACAGCGCCGAGGAGATGTTCCAGGTCTCCCTCCGGACCCGGGACCAGCTGACCCGGCTGGCGGACCGGGCGGGCTGCCCCTGGGAGGTCCAGGTCCTGGCCCGGGCCGACGGCTCCGCCCTGGGCCATCTGGAGCGGTGCTTCTTCGGGGAGGGGGAGCCCTATGCGGGGGACAGCGGCGCCATCCGCATCCGGGAGGCGGACACCGCCTTCTCAGAGGTGGAGCAGACGGCGGCGGACATCCGGCGGCTGGTGGCGGCGGGGAAGTGCCGCTACCGGGACATCACCGTGGCCGCCCGGAACATGGCGGACTACGAGGGCATCATCGAGACGGTGTTCGAGCGGTATGAGATCCCCGCCTACCTGAGCCGCCGCAGCGATATGCTGGAAAAGCCCGTGTGGAGCCTGATCACCGGCGTCCTCTCCGCCCTGGAGAACGGCTTTGAGTACGAGGATATGTTCCGCTGGCTCAAGACCGGCCTGGCGGGATTGGCACCGGAGGAGTGTGACCTGCTGGAAAACTACGTCCTCACCTGGGAGATCCACGGCCGGATGTGGCTGCGGGATGTGGACTGGACCGACAACCCCGACGGCTACGGCGCTCCCTGGAACGACCAGCGCCAGGCCCGGCTGGAGCAGGTGAACGCGCTGCGCCGCCGGGTGCGAGAGCCCCTTGCGGCCCTGGACGAGGGCTTAAAAGCTGGAAAAACAGCGGGTGAGAAAGTGAATGCCCTTTACAGCTTTTTGGAGCGGCTGGGCCTCCAGGAGGCGCTGGAGGTCCAGATGCGCGCCCAGGCGGACGCGGGCCGTCTCCAGGAGGCGGAGGAGACCGCCCAGCTGTGGGAGATCCTCTGCGCCATCCTGGACCAGTTCGTGGAGATCCTGGGGGACGAGCCCATGGGGACCGACGCCTTCAGCCGCCTGCTGCGGCAGGTGGCCTCCCAGTACAGCGTGGGCACCATCCCCGTGTCGCTGGACCAGGTGTCTGTGACAGAGATCACCCGGAACGACCGGCACACGGACCGGTATCTGTTTCTGCTGGGGGCCAATGACCATGTCCTGCCCGCAGTGGGGCAGAGCGGCGGCATCCTCAACGACGACGACCGGGAGGAGCTGGCCCTGCGGGGCATCCGTCTGGCCCCCAGCGGCATGGAGCAGATGGGCATTGAGCTCCAGAACCTGTACGCCGCCCTGGCCCAGCCCACGGAGGGCCTGGTGGTCAGCTATCCGACGGCGGACGTCACCGGGGCGGAGCTGCGGCCCGCCTTTGTGGTGGACCGGCTGCGGACGCTGTTCCCGGCGGTTCGGGTGGAGCACGAGAACATTGACAAGGACTATCGCTTAACAGCACTGATTCCGGCACTGGAGGCCGCCGGCACAGAGCCGGGGGGCCCCCTGTGGCGCCGCTTCGCGGCGGAGGAGGCCCTGGCTCCCCGGATGGCGGCCATGTCCCGGGCGGCGGCCCTGAAGCGGGGCCGCCTGTCCCGGGGCGCGGTGCGGGCCCTGTACGGGGAGCGGATCTCCATGTCCGCCTCCCGGGCGGAGCGGCTGCGGAGCTGCCACTTCGCCTACTTCATGGAGTACGGCCTGAAGGCCAAGGCCCGCCGGCCGGCGGCCTTTGACGCCCCCCAGATCGGCACCTTCCTCCACTACCTGCTGGAGCACGTCACCCGCGACGTGCTGGACCGGGGCGGCTTCGCCGCGGTGGGAGAGGAGGACCTCCACGCCCTGGTGCGGCAGTACATCGACCAGTACGCGGAGGTCATGCTCCACAATCTGGAGGGCCGGAACGCCCGGTTCCGGTATCTCTTCGCCCGGCTGCGGAACACCGCCTACGCGGTGGTGGACCAGATCGCCGAGGAGATGCGCTGCTCCGATTTCGTGCCCCTGGCCTTCGAGCTGTCCTTCGGGGACAGGGGGGAGCTGCCGGCGGTGACGGTCAGCGAACCGGACGCGGAGCTGCGGATCGGCGGCAAGGTGGACCGGGTGGACGGCTGGGTGCGGGACAACAAGCTGTACCTCCGGGTGGTGGACTACAAGTCCGGCAAAAAGACCTTTGACCTGGCCGCCGTCCGGATGGGCCTGGACATTCAGATGCTGCTGTACCTGTTCGCCCTGGAAAAGGAGGGGAAGCAGCGGTTCGGCCGGGACATCGAGCCCGCCGGGGTGCTGTATCTCCCGGCCCGGGACGAGATTCTCTCCGCCGAGCGGAACGTGACGCCGGAGCAGCTCCAGTCCATGCGGGAGAAGGAGCTGCGCCGGACGGGCCTGCTGCTCTCCGACCCGGAGGTGCTTCAGGCCATGGAGCACGAGGCGCTGCAAAGCCCCCGGTTCCTGCCGGTGCGGGTGGGCCGGGACGGGGACGTGTCCGGCGCCCTGGCCTCCGCCGATCAGCTGGGCAAGCTGGGGCAGTATGTGGAGCGGCTGCTCCACCAGATCGCCCGGGAGGTCCGGGACGGCAACATCGACGCGGACCCCTGCTGCCACAATGAGGACGACAGCTTCTGCAAATTCTGCGACTGGGCCGACGCCTGCCACTTCCAGGACGGGCGGGACGGCGACCACCTGCACTATATCCTGCCGGTGAAGCCGGAGGACTTCTGGCGCCAGGTGGAGGAGGAGACCGAGAGAGGAGGCGGACAGTAACATGGCAAAATTGACCCTGACCCCCCAGCAGCAGGCGGTGGTGGAGAACCGGGGCGGCAGCCTGCTGGTGTCCGCCGCCGCCGGCTCCGGCAAGACCAAGGTGCTGGTGGACCGGCTCTTCCGCTACGTGACGGAGGAGCGCTGCAACATCGACGACTTCCTCATCATCACCTATACCAAGGCCGCCGCGGCAGAGCTGCGGAGCAAGATCGCCTCCGAGCTCTCCAAGCGGCTGGGCCAGACGCCAGGGGATCCCCAGCTCCGGCGGCAGCTGCTGCGGGTGTACCAGGCGGACATCAAGACCGTGGACGCCTTCTGCACGTCGCTGCTGCGGGAGAACACCCACCTGCTGGCCCGGGAGGGGGACAGCCGGGCCCTGACCCCGGACTTCCGGGTGCTGGACGACAACGAGGCCCAGCTGATCCGCCAGCGGGTGCTCTCCCGGACCCTGGAGGACTTCTACGACCAGCTGGACCAGGGCCGGGCCCTGCTGGCGGACACCCTGGGGGCCGGCCGGGACGACAGCCGCCTGGCCGCCCTGGTGCTGGAGCTGTACGACAAGGTCCAGAGCCACGCGGACCCGGCTGGCTGGCTGGCGGAGAACCGGACCGTCTGGGGCAGCTGGACCGGCGGCTTTGACGGCACCCCCTATGCCGCCGAGCTGCTGGCCTCCATCCGCCGGAAGGGGGCCCACTGGGGGGCCCTGCTCCGGTCCGCCTCCGCCCGGACCGAGGGGGACGAGGCCCTGTACCGGGGATATGGGGAGAAGTTCCTCCAGGTGTCCGCGGCCTTTGACGCCCTGGCGGAAGTCCAGACCTGGGAGGCGGCCCGGCAGGCGGAGGCGGCCGTCGTCTTTCCCCGGCTGTCCACCCCCAGGGGGCGGAAGGACGAGCCGGGCATCGCCGCCCTCAAAGAGGTGTGGGACCGGTGCAAAAAGGAGACCGGGAAGCTGGAAAAGCTGCTGTCCGTCTCCGGGGAGGAGGCCATGGAGGACCTGCGGGCCGTGGCCCCGGCCATGGTGGCCCTGCTGGAGCTGACGGAGGATTTCGCGGAGCGGTACCGGCAGGAGAAGCTGCGGCTGAACGCCGCCGACTTTTCCGACCAGGAGCACCTGGCCCTGGGCCTGCTGGTGGGCCCGGACGGCGCCCCCACGGAGCTGGGGGAGCAGGTGGCGGCCCGGTACCGGGAGATCCTGGTGGACGAGTACCAGGACACCAACGAGATCCAGAACGCCATCTTCCAGGCGGTGTCCCAAAACGGGCAGAATATCTTTACCGTGGGGGACGTGAAGCAGAGCATCTACCGCTTCCGCCTGGCGGACCCCACCATTTTCCTGGGAAAATACAACCGCTTCAAGCCCTGGCAGGAGGCCGCCGACGGGGAGGAGCGGAAGATCCTCCTGTCCCGCAACTTCCGCTCCCGGCGGGAGATTCTGGAGAGCACCAACTTCATCTTCTCCAACATTCTGTCTGTGGAGATGGGGGAGATGGACTACGGCGAGGACGAGGCCCTCCACTTCGGGGCGGCCTACTACCCGGAGCGGGACGACTGCCAGACGGAGTTCCACCTCATCTCCGCCCATCAGAAAACAGGGGAGAGCGACAAGCCGGTGAAGAAGGTCACCGCCGAGGCCCGGTTCGTGGCGGCGCGCATCCGGCAGCTGCTGGACGAGGGCTACCCCGTCACCGAGGGGGACGGCACCCTGCGGCCCTGCCGGCCGGAGGACATCGTGATCCTGATGCGCTCCCCCGGCAGCCGGTCCGCCGCCTTTGCCGCCGCCCTGGCGGAGTGGGACATCCCCTGCTCCTTCCAGGAGAGCGGGGACTTCTTCCACACCATGGAGATCTCCGTCATGCTGTCCCTGCTGGAGATCGTGGACAACCCCCGTCAGGACGTGCCGCTGATCTCCGTCCTCCGGTCGCCCCTGTTCGGCTTCACGGCGGACCGGCTGGCGGAGGTCCGCGCCGCCGCCCCTGCCGGAGACTACTACGACGCCGTGGCCGCCGACGGGGGGGAGGACTGCCGGGCCTTCCTGACCACCCTCTCGGAGCTGCGGCGCGCCAGCCGGGACATGAGCGTCCACCGGCTGGTCTGGCACATCTACAACCGGCTGAACGTGCTGGGGGTCTTTGGCGCCATGGACGACGGCGCGGCCCGGCGGGAGAACCTCATCGCCCTGAGCCAGCACGCGGAGAAGTTCGAGAGCAGCGGCTACCGGGGGCTCTTCGCCTTTGTCACCCAGCTGCGGCGGCTGCTGGAGCAGGACCAGGCCCCCGCCACCCGGGGGCCGGCGGAGGCCGCCGGCGTGCGGCTCATGAGCATCCACAAGTCCAAGGGGCTGGAGTTCCCCATCGTCATCCTGGCGGACCTGGACCACGCCTTCTCCCGGCAGGACTTCGACACCCCGGTGCTGGTGCACCCCTCCATGGGCCTGGGGCCCAAGCGCATCGACCTGGAGCGGAAGATCCAGTATCCCACCCTGGCCCGGCTGGCCATTCAGGAGAGGCTGCGGCGGGAGAACCTGGCGGAGGAGCAGCGGATCCTCTACGTGGCCATGACCCGGCCCAAGGAGAAGCTGATCCTGGTGGACGCCCTGTACAACGCCCCCGGGCGGCTGCAGAAGCTGGCGGCGGTGGCCGCCTGCCCGGTGCTGCCGGAGACGGTGGCGGAGGGCCGCACCCTGGGGGACTGGCTTCTGCTGCCCCTGCTGTGCCGTCCGGAGGCCGCGCCCCTGCGGGCCCTGGCGGAGACGGAGATCGATCAGCTGTATGTGGGAGATGACAGTCCGTGGCAAGTGTTTCTCCATGACAGCGAGGACTACCGGGACCGGCCCATCCGGCCCCAGGTGACGGCAGAGGCGGCAGGGGAGACCGCCTCCTTTGACCCGGCTTTGCTGTCCTTTGTCTACCCCTACCAGCGGGAGACGGCCCTGCCCGCCAAGGTGACGGCCACCCAGCTGAAGGGCCGCCCCGCGGACCAGGAGATCGCGGAGCACGCCGCCCACACCCCCTATCTCCGGCCTCTGAGCCAGCCGGCCTTCCGCCGGGAGCGGCAGGGGCTGACGCCGGCGGAGCGGGGCACCGCCACCCATCTGGTGCTGCAATACCTGGACTTTTCCGACCCGGATGTGGCGGGGCAGATCGAGGCCCTGCGGCAGCGGAGCTTGCTGACGGACCAGCAGGCGGCGGCCGTGGAGACGGCGCCATTGGAGCGGTTCCTCCAGTCCCCCCTGGCAGAGGAGATTCGGAGAAGCCGGAACGTCCTCCGGGAGTATCGCTTCACCCTGCTGATGGATGCCCGGGACTATGATCCCGCCGCGGCGGCGGGGGAGACCATCCTCCTCCAGGGCGTGGTGGACTGCTGCTTCGAGACGGCGGAGGGCCTGACGGTGGTGGACTTCAAAACGGACCATGTGTTCACGGTAGCGGAGGTCCGCCAGCGGGCGGAGCACTACCGGACCCAGCTGGAGGCCTACAGCCGGGCCCTGGAGCGGGTGCTGGAACAGAAGGTGGCCCGCCGGGTGCTGTACTTCCTGGCGGCGGGGGAGACCGTGGACATTTGAGAGGGGGGGACGGGGATGAGACCGATCGTCAGCACGGCCACAACCCTGCTGCCGCACCCGCCGGATCGGGTGTGGGCGGCAGTGACGGACCTGGACCGCTGGCAGTGGCGCAGCGACCTGCGCCGTCTGGACCGCATCGGGGAGGACACCTTTACAGAGTATGACAAAACCGGCTTTCCCACCCGCTTCACCGTCACGGACCGCCGCCCGCCAACCCTCTGGGCCTTTGATGTGGACAACGCCAACCTGACCGGCCGGTGGGCCGGGGAGTTCCGGCCGGAGAACGGTGGCACCCGGGTCACCTTCACCGAGACCATCACTGTGAAAAAGCCCTGGATGCGGCTTTTTGCCAGGGGCTATCTCCGTCGCCAGCAGGCCCGGTATCTGACCGACCTGCGGAAGGCGCTGGAACGAGAAGGAGGGATCTGACGTGAAACATCGCCTCACCAAGCTGACAGCCGCCGTCCTGGCGGCCCTGATCCTCGCCGGCTGCTCCGGCGGCGCGCCGGAGGAGGCCCCGGAGGAGCCGCCGGTCCCGGAGAATGCCGAAACCACCTGGACCCTGGCAGTGGGCCAGCCGGAGGGCTCCACCTGCTGGGACGCGGCGGAATCTTTTGCCAAGGCCCTGTCCGACGCCACGGAGGGCGCCGTGGCGGTGGAGGTCCAGCCGGTGGCCATTAGCCGGACAACCTCTCTGGATCAGACAGCGGCCGGGATCGTGGACCTCTACCTGGACAGCAGCCTGATTTATGGCTCCTACGGCGACGGAGAAGATCTGGGCAGGCCATTCTTCTCCGTGACCATGCCCTTCCTGTTCCCGGACGCCGAGACGGCGGCGGAGGTCCTGGACGGCACCGGCGGGGAGGCGCTGAACACCGTCCTGTCGGAGCTGGGGCTCCGGGGCCTGGCATACGGGGAGCTGGGCTTCCGGTATCTGACCGCCGACCGGCCGGTGACCACCCCGGAGGACCTGGAAGGGTTGCGCATCCGCACGGCGGGGATGTTGGAACTGTTAGAATCCTACATTGACTGCTGGGGAACAACGTATTACCCCTCCAGTTATTCAGATGTGATGACGCCCCTGTCTAACGGTACTTATAACGGCCAGGAGAGCACCCTGGCGGAGGCGGACGCGGCGGGCTATCAGACGGTCCAGACGGACGTGACCATCTTCCCGGCCTTTTACGAGCCCGCCATCCTCACCATGAACGGCGACCTGTACGACTCCCTCTCCCCGGACCTGCAGGAGGCGGTGGACCGCTGCGCCCGGCAGGCCATGGCGGACCAGCGGCTCCGGAACCGGGAGCGGGAGGCGGAGATCCTGGAGCGGTGGCAGGAGGAGGACGGCATCGCCGTCCACGTTCTGACGGAGGCCCAGTGCGGCGCCTTCCAGGCCCTGACGGACCGGCTCTACGACCCGGAGGACCCGGACCACCAGGAGTGGTTCGCGGAGTGCACGCCGGAGTGGATGGCGCAGTTCCGCCCCTCCTGAAAAAACTTGCGGAAAAGCGAAAAAATCTCTTGCAATTTTGACAGGAGTATGGTACACTAATTACCGCCTTTATGGGGTGAAAGCTCCGGCGAGGTAGACTGGATCAGAAAGAGGTGAACGAGAGCAATGAAGGAAGGAATCCATCCCAATTATCAGCAGACTACGATTACTTGCGCCTGCGGTAATGTGATTGAGACAGGTTCTACCAAGAAGGATATCAAGGTGGAAGTCTGCTCGAAGTGTCACCCCTTCTTCACGGGCAAGCAGAAGCTGGTGGATACCGGCGGACGCGTGGCCAAGTTCAACAAGAAGTTCGGTCTGGACAAGTGAGTCTGACACGTCACAAAAAGGGTCTGCTGTCAAACAGCGGGCCCTTTTTTCATTTACTTTTTCCGCCAAAGCGCATATACTGTTGGCAGGGAATCGGGAAGGAGCGATGCGCATGAACCTGCATTCTGTGGAACTGGAACAGCTGGCCCCGGAGATCTTCCGGGTCTTTGGCCGGCAGAACCCCCTGCTGACCGCTGGGGACCGGAACGGTCTGAACACCATGACCATCGGCTGGTGCCAGCTGGGCCGTCTTTGGAGCCTGCCGGTGTGCACCGTCTTTGTGCGGCCTGAGCGGTATACCTATCAGTTTATGGAGTCCCATGACTATTTCACGGTCTCCGTCCTGCCGCCGGAGGCGAAGGACATCACCGCGTTCTGCGGCACGAAGAGCGGCCGGGACGTGGATAAGGTCAGGGAATGCGGCCTGACGGTCCGCTACGGCGCCGGGGACGCCCCTTTCTTTGACGAGGCGGAGTGGGCCCTGGTGTGCCGGAAGATCTATGTCCAGGACATGGACCCCGCCTGCGTGCTGGGGGAGAGGGAGATCCTGCCCTCCTACGGCGCGAAGGGCGGCTGGCACCGGATCTATGTGGGCCAGGTGATGGAGGCCTATCAAAAATAAGGAGTTTGCATGGCAGAGACACAGGAAGTACGAGATAAAGTGGTGCTGGTGGGGCTGAACTCCCCAGTGCTGAAAAAAGAGGAAAACGCCGACGAGGACACCATGGAGGAGCTCTCCGCCCTGGTGGAGACCGCCGGCGGCGAGACCGTGGGGATCGTGCTGCAGAACCGGCCGTCCCCCGACCCCCGGACCTTCATCGGCGAGGGCAAGGTGGCGGAGGTGCAGCTCTACTGCGAGAACACCGGCGCCACCATGGTGATCTTCGACAACGATCTGTCGCCTTCCCAGATGCGGGTGCTGACGGAGCTGCTGGGGGTCCAGGTGCTGGACCGGTGCGGCCTGATTCTGGACATCTTCGCCCAGCGGGCAAAGACCAAGGAGGGCCGGCTCCAGGTGGAGCTGGCCCAGTACCAGTACCTGCTGCCCCGGCTGACGGGCATGTGGACCCATCTGGAGCGGCAGGCGGGCACCAGCGGCAAGGGGCCCATCGGCTCCAAGGGCCCCGGCGAGACCCAGCTGGAGACGGACCGCCGCCATATCCGCCGGAAGATCGACAAGCTGCGGGAGGACCTGGAGGAGGTCCGCCGGGTGCGCTCCACCCAGCGCCAGCGGCGGCAGAAGAACGAGATCCCGGTGGTGGCCATCGTGGGCTACACCAACGCGGGGAAGTCCACGCTCCTGAACCACCTGACCGGGGCGGGCATCCCCGCCAACAACCGGCTGTTCGACACCCTGGACACCACCAGCCGGCTCCTGACGGTCAGCGACACGCTGGACGTGGTGATCTCCGACACGGTGGGCTTTATCCGCAAGCTGCCCCACCAGCTGGTGGAGGCCTTCAAGGCCACGCTGGAGGAGCTGGAGTACGCGGACCTGCTGCTCCACGTCATCGACGTGTCCAATCCGGAGTGGCAGCAGCAGGCCCAGGTGGTGGAGAACCTGATCCGGGAGCTGGGAGCCGGGGAGATCCCCCGGATCGACGTGTTCAACAAGTCCGACCGGCTGCCCGCCGGGGAGATCATGCCCCACGGAGAGGACATCTGCTCCATCTCCGCCAAGACCGGCGAGGGCGTGGACAAGCTGCTGGAGATGATCGCATCGCGCCTGGATGCCGGCAGCCGCCGCTGCGTGCTCCGCATTCCCTATGACAAGGGGGGACTGCTGGACCAGCTGTACCGGGAGGCCAAGGTGGAGAACGTGGAGTACGGGGAGACCATCGCCGTCACGGCGGTGTGCACCCCGAAGGTCCTGGGGCAGATGGCGCCGTTCCTTGTGGAATGAGCGCTCCCAGGCCCGCACCGGTGCGCAGGCCCAGCAGGAAGGCGTGGATGGCAGTGAATTCCAGAGTTTTGTCGAATTCTTCCCGGAATTGATATTCCAATTCGCTCTCCATCTGGGACAGCCACATCTCATATTCCTCCTGGGGCGCCGCCTCCAAATAGGGGCGGATGTACCGGGGATAGAGCCATTTCATGAAGTCTGTCACGGAACATCACCTCAAATACATAAAAATTGGCGTGTTTCTGGATAGTATTATAATACCTAAAATTTGGCGTGTCAAGGGGGACGTATGGAGTTCCAGGAAAGATTGCGGGCGCTCCGAAAAGAGCGTGGAGAAACCCAGGCCCAGGTTGCCGCAGCCATTGGGATTGGAGGGCGGCATTATCAGAAATTCGAGTCTGGAAATAATTTGCCCAGTTTCCATAATCTGTGCGCCCTGGCGGACCACTACGGCGTGTCCATGGACTACCTGGCGGGCCGGACGGACCGGCGGGACGTGTGGAGATGAGGGGAGGACAGCCATGACCACCTATCGGGTGCCCTTTGAGAATGGGGAGAGCGAGTTCACCGAGAAGCGCTCCCGCTTCATCAGCCACATCTGGCGGGTGGAGACCGAGGCGGAGGCCCGGGCCCGCATCGAGGAGATGAAGAAACGCTACTACGACGCCCGCCACAACTGCTGGTGCTATCTCCTGAAAGAGGGAAACGTGGTCCGCTACAGCGACGACGGGGAGCCTCAGGGCACGGCGGGCCAGCCCATGCTGAACGTGTTCCAGCGGGAGGAGGTCACCAACGTGTGCTGCGTGGTGACGCGGTACTTCGGCGGCGTGCTGCTGGGGGCCGGGGGACTGACCCGGGCCTACACCAAGGGCGCCAAGGACGCGCTGGACGCGGTGGGCATCGCAACGATGAGCCTCTGGACGGTGTGGGACGTGCCCTGCACGTACCCCCTCTTCGAGCGGGTGAAGCTGGACATCGCCGCCTGCGGCGGTGTGGTGCGCTCTGCGGAGTACGGCGCGGACATCACCCTCCGGACGGCGTTCCCGGCAGGGGGCGCGGAGCCGTTCGCCCAGCGCCTGACAGAGCTCTCCGCCGGGAGCCTCGCCATGACGGCGGCGGGGGAGGAGTTCCTCCCCGGCCCCCGGGAGGCGGCCAACTGAACATGGTACGCGAAAACCGGGAGACGGCATGAAGCCGTCTCCCGGTTCTGTTATTCCGTCCCCTGGATGCCGAAGCCCAGAGACTGGACCTTCTGCTGGATGTCTGCCCGCCGGACGCCGGTGGGGTCGTAGTCCACCGCCAGGCGGCTGCCGCTGACGCTGACGGAGGTGACGCCCGGCAGGGTGTCCAGCTCCCGCTTCAGCTGCTTGACCGCGTGGCGGTCCGCAGGCTGCTCCAGGGAAAAGCGCGTGCTCAGATGTGCCATGGTACTTGCCTCCTCGGGGTTAGGGTGCCCGGAATCGGACGGACCATGCGGGGGCGCTACAGATCCTCCAGGTCCGCCGCCGGAATGTCGTTTTCCACATTGTCCCGGGCCAGATCCGTGTCCAGCACCGGATAGACGTCGGGGATGGGCTTCTCCGGCCGGGGGAGCCGGCCTTGTTTTTTGCCGTCCTTCATCGCAGATCACCTCCGCCCTAGCTTGCCCGTCCTGCCGCCGGACCATGATGGAAAAAGCAGGAGGGCGGCCCCGGCGGGAGAGAACCCGGTCCGGAGCCGCCTGCGTTGGTCAGTCGTCCATGTAAGAGCCGCAAGTGTGGTTGTTGTACTGCTTCTTGATATGGATGAGGATGGAGCCGTCGGGCTGCTCCTCCTCCCGGGTGATCTTGTACCGGGTGTGGTTGCGGTCCATCTGGGCCTTGTAGTGCGCCACCTCGGCCCAGACGGCCTGGACGGCGTCGCCGTGGGGCAGGTCCTCCTTCAGCTGGAAATGGATGGTCTGCAAAAGACACGCTTCTTTGATTCGCTTCATGGTTGAGATTCCTCCTATCCCTGTTGGCGGGCCGGCGCGGAGGAGTCCGCGGTCAGGCCCAGCTTCCGCCGGATGTAGCCGCCCACCTGCTGGGTGCCGATGTGGAGGGAGAAGGAAAACGCCTGGGCGATCATGGACTCCGCCTTTTTCAGGATCTGTGCGTCCGTGGAGGACAGGCCCTTGGCGGTCTCCCGGGACTTCTGATACAGGCACCGGGCCAGCAGCAGAAGCTCCCGCTCGTCGCCCCGGCGGAGGATGCCCCGGAAGGTGTCCAGCCGCTGCTTGCGGTCCTCCGACCAAGGCAGGCACTCCTCCCGGCAGCTGGCCAGCAGCCGGTCGATCTCCTCCTGGGACAGGACCGGCCGCATCCGGGCGGTCAGCGCCGGGTTGTCCGCCGGCACGTAGATGTCGGCGCCGTTCTGATCCACAGAGCGGAGCACATAGTATTCCCGCAGGGGCTCGCCCGGTCCAAAGCGCATGGGCCGAAGGTCCTCCACGCGGCAGACGCCGTAGGCGCCGTAGTGGACAAAGTCGTTTTTGCCGGGCATTTGCCGCCTCCTTTCACAGCGCGGAGCCGTCCCCGGCTCCGCAGGCAGTTCCCTGACACCAATATTATACCAAATTTTGCCGCCGGCTTTCAAAAGCCCTTTTCCCCAAAAATACAGGCGCTGTGATTTGTTCAAAATGCGCATGGGCAGGGGAGGCGCCCGACAGGGCCGGGGGAAAAAGGCGCGTCCCAACGGGAGAACTCCCCCGCCCGCCGAAAAAATTCCCGCCCCGGCCCGTGAAAAATCGGTTGGATTTTTCAAAAATTCCACCGATTTGGACAGGAGGTTTCCCGCGGCGTTAAAGTATATACGGAAATTACGCTGTCCTCCCACGGGGGACGGGAAAAAGGAGCGAGATCGCATGAGCCTCAAGAAATTCAAGACCATGGACGGCAACGAGGCAGCCGCCTACATCTCCTACGCATTCACGGAAGTCGCGACGATCTACCCCATCACGCCCTCCAGCCCCATGGCGGACCACGTGGATGAGTGGGCCGCCGCCGGCATGAAGAACATCTTCGGCCAGCCGGTGAAGCTGATGGAGCTCCAGGCCGAGTCCGGCGCCTGCGGCGCCATGCACGGCGCGCTGGAGACCGGCTCCCTGGCCACCACCTACACCGCCTCCCAGGGCCTGCTGCTGATGATCCCGCCCATGTACCGGATCGCGGGCTCCATGCTGCCCGGCGTCATGCACGTCTCCGCCCGGACGGTGTCCACCCACGGCCTGTCCATCTTCGGCGACCACTCAGACGTCATGGGCTGCCGCCAGACGGGCTTCGCCCAGCTGGCCTCCTCCAGCGTGCAGGAGTGCATGGACCTGGGCGCCGTGGCCCATCTGTCCGCCATCAAGGGCAGCATCCCCTTCCAGCACTTCTTCGAGGGCTTCCGCACCTCTCACGAGATCCAGAAGATCGAGGTGCTGGACTACGACGACATGAGCCGCCTGGTGGACTGGGACGCCGTCCGCCGCTTCAAGGCCCGGGCGTTGAACAGCGAGCATCCCACTGTCCGCAACACCGTCCAGAACCCGGACACCTTCTTCCAGCACCGGGAGGCCTGCAACGGCGCCTATGACCGCCTGCCCGCCATCGTAGAGGAGTACATGAAGGCCATCAGCGAGCTGACGGGCCGGGACTACCAGCTGTTCAACTACTACGGCGCGCCGGACGCGGACCGGGTGGTCATCGCCATGGGCAGCGTCTGCGGCACCCTGGGGGAGGTCATCGACTACCTGAACGCCCAGGGCCAGAAGGTGGGCATGATCCAGGTCCACCTGTACCGGCCCTTCTCCGTGTCCCACTTCCTCTCCAAGCTGCCGGAGACCGTCAGGACCATCTCCGTCCTGGACCGGACCAAGGAGCCCGGCGCCATCGGCGAGCCCCTGTATGAGGACGTGTGCACCGCCCTGGCGGAGGCCGGCCGCGGTGGCATCAAGGTGCTGGCGGGCCGGTACGGCCTCAGCTCTAAGGACACCACCCCTGCCCAGATGAAGGCCGTGTACGACAATATGGCCGGGGAGCAGAAGAACCACTTCACCGTGGGCATCGTGGACGACGTGACCCACCGCTCTCTGGACGTGGGGGAGAACATCAGCACCGCCGGCGGCTCCACCATCGAGTGCAAGTTCTGGGGCCTGGGGTCCGACGGCACCGTGGGCGCCAACAAGAACTCCATCAAGATCATCGGCGACAACACGCCCCAGTACGTCCAGGCGTATTTCGAGTATGACTCCAAGAAGTCCGGCGGCGTCACCAAGAGCCACCTGCGCTTCGGCAAGGAGCCCATCCGCTCCGCCTACTACGTCACCCAGGCGGACTTCGTGGCCTGCCACAAGCAGAGCTACATCCACTCCTATGACATCGTCCACGAGGTGAAGCCCGGCGGCACTTTCCTGCTGAACACCCTGTGGAAGGGGGAGGAGCTGGAACGGAACCTGCCTAACCACGTGAAGCGGACCCTGGCCCGGAACCACGTGAAGTTCTACACCATCGACGCCGTGTCCATCGCCCAGGAGCTGGGCCTGGGCAACCGGACCAACACGGTCCTCCAGGCGGCGTTCTTCAAGCTCTCCGGTGTGCTGCCGGTGGATGAGGCCGTCCAGTACATGAAGGACGCCATCACCCACAGTTACTTCAAGAAGGGCGACAAGGTCCTGAACATGAACTACGCCGCCGTGGACCGGGGCCTCCAGTCCGTGGAGGAGATCCCCGTCCCCGACAGCTGGAAGGACCTGCCCGACGAGCCCCTGGAGCAGACCGAGACGGCCAATGTGCCGGACTACGTCCGGGACGTGCTGATCCCCGTCAACGCCCAGGCCGGCGACAAGATCCCCGTCAGCAAATTCCTGCCCCTGGCGGACGGCGTGACGGAGGTGGAGACTTCCAAGTACGAAAAGCGCGGCATCGCCGTGGATGTGCCCCAGTGGCTGCCGGACAACTGCATCGGCTGCAATCAGTGCTCCCTGGTGTGCCCCCACGCCGCCGTCCGGCCCTTCCTGTTCACCCGGGAGGAGGCGGAGCAGGCTCCCGCCGGCTGCGTCACCCGCAAGGCCAACGGCAAGGGCATGGAGAACTACACCTTCCGCATCCAGGTGGATCCCCTGGACTGCCAGGGCTGCGGCAGCTGCGCCGACGTGTGCCCCGCCAGGGAGAAGGCCCTGGTGATGAAGCCCCTGGAGTCCCAGATGCCGGAGCAGGACAACTGGGATTACTGCCTGTCCCTCTCCGAGAAGGCCAATCCCCTGGACAAGTTCACCGTCCGGGGCAGCCAGTTCCAGCGGCCGCTGATGGAGTTCTCCGGCGCCTGCGCCGGCTGCGGCGAGACCCCTTACATGAAGCTGATGACCCAGCTGTTCGGCGAGCGGATGTACATTGCCAACGCCACCGGCTGCGCCCAGGCCATGTTCCTGTCCGTGCCCTCCATCCCCATGGTGAAGGACTCCGCCGGCCACGGCCCGGCCCTGTCCAACTCCCTGTTTGAGAACAACGCCGAGTACTCCCTGGGCATGTGCCTGTCCGTGGACCAGCAGCGCACCCAGGTCAAGACCCACGCCAAGGCCGCCCTGGACACCACCTCCGACGCCGCCCTGAAGGCCGCCCTGGAGAGCTGGCTGCGGGACGGCGACGACGGCGACAAGACCCGGGCCGTGTCCGACGCCCTGATCGCCGCCCTGAACCAGACGTCTGATTCCAGCGCCGACGTACAGTTCCTGCGGGACAACGCCGACCAGCTGGTGAAAAAGACCATGTGGATGTACGGCGGCGACGGCTGGGCCTATGACATCGGCTACGGCGGCCTGGACCACGTGCTGGCCTCCGGCATCGACGTGAACATCCTGGTGGTGGACAACGAGCTGTACGCCAACACCGGCGGCCAGGCCTCCAAGGCCACGCCCATCGGCGCGGTGGCCCAGTTCGCCGCCAGCGGCAAAAAGACCCCCAAGAAGGACCTGGGCATGATTGCCATGAACTACGGCCATGTGTATGTGGCCCAGGTGTCCATGGGCGCCAACCCCGCCCACGTGGTGAAGGCCCTGAAGGAGGCCGAGGCCCACAAGGGCCCGTCCCTGATCATCGCCTACGCCCCCTGCATCAACCACGGTATCGCCAAGAGCATGAAGGTGAGCCAGGCGGAGCAGAAGCTGGCGGTGGAGTGCGGCTACTGGCCGCTGTTCCGCTACAGCCCCGAACTGGCGGCGGAGGGGAAGAACCCCTTCCAGCTGGACAGCAAGGCCCCCAACGGCAAGCTGCGGGAGTTCATGATGGGCGAGGTCCGGTTCTCCGGCCTGACCCGCACCTTCCCCCAGATCGCCGAGCAGCTCTTCGCCGAGGCGGAGGAGCAGTGCGCCGCCCGGTACGCCCACTACGAGAAGCTGGCGGCACAGAACTGAATTTGCTGAAATCCACACTCCTATAAACGGGAAACCCCCAAGGCGGACAGCCTTGGGGGCTTTCTCGTTCTGCCGTCAGCGGGAGCCGGCGGCGTGGAAGGTGCGGTTGATGAGGCAGCGGTTGCAGCAGAAGTCGATGTGCCGCTCCATGGCGGAACGGGCCAGCTCCGGCAGCCCCAGGCCGATGGCGGAGCAGATGGCCACATGCTGGGAGCCCATGACGATCAGGTTGTCCTTCTTCCGCTCCGTGGCCACGAACTCGCAGGACCGGATGGACAGGTAGTGGAGAGTGCCCTGGAGGGTCTCGAACATCTCGATGAGATAGGGGTTCTCCGTGGTCAGCACCAGCTGGTGGTGGAACTCCAGGTCGATCTTGGCCCGCTCGGAGACGGTGGGGGCGGAGTCCAGATCCTGGGCAAAGTCCTGCCAGGCGGTCTGGAACTGGTCCGCCAGCTGCTGGAGCCTGGGCAGGTCGATGAGGGCCCGCTTCTGGGCGCAGAGAAAAGCCGCCTCCCCCTCGATGGCCCGCCGGGCCACGAACAGGTCCTCCAGGGACTCGCCGCTGAGGTCAAAGACGAAGTAGCTGCGGTATTTGCTGTCGCTGCTGCGGACGGCGGTCACCAGGCCGTTTTCCTCCAGCCGCTCCACCGCCCGGGTGACAGGGGAGGTGCTGACCCCCATCTGTTCCGCAAGCTTGGAGATGTTCAGCTTGCTCCCCGGCGGGATGGCGGAGGAGAAGATGGCCTTCTCCAGCAGCTCGTACACGATGTCGGAGATCCTGGCAAAGGGGTTCTTCTCCTGGGCGGCGGCAATGCTCTGGGGGGTGAACTGGCGGCCCTCCGGCCGTCTGGAATCCTGGGACATAGGGCACCTCGCTTCTGAAAGGGTGATGATGTTCTATCATAGCGGCCGGCGGCGGGAAAAGCAAGTAAAAAAACGTCCCGCCGGACCCGCCGGAAAAAACCTACTCCGCCTTTCGGAATCCGCCTGTTGACAAGCGGGGAAAAATCGGATAAAATAGCGATCACAGCAATGATGCGGAGAAGTACCCGGGAAGATCGCCCTCAAGAGAGCCTCTGGTCTGGTGGAAAGAGGCGGGCGGGGCCCGGCGAATACACCGCGGAGCTGGCACCCAAACGGCCTTCGGCCCAGTAGGCGTGCTCCGGGAGCGCCCGTTACAGCGCCGCCGTGTGTTCGCACGGCCTGAGGCGTCCGTCCGCGAGGGCGGCGCGAACAGAGGTGGTACCGCGAGACTTTCTCGCCCTCTGTCCCCTGGGGGACAGAGGGCGTTTTTTCATACCTGTCCCAGATTTTTCAACATGGACAAAAGGAGAGACAAACGATGCAGATCTACGAGGAACTGAAGGCCCGGGGGCTCATCGCCCAGGTGACGGACGAGGAGGAGATCCGGGAGCTGGTGAACAACGGCAAGGCCACCTTCTATATCGGCTTTGACCCCACGGCGGACAGTCTCCACGTGGGCCACTTCATGGCGCTGTGCCTGATGAAGCGGCTGCAGATGGCGGGCAACCGGCCCATCGCCCTGATCGGCGGCGGCACCGGCTATATCGGCGACCCCTCCGGCCGGACGGACATGCGCTCCATGATGACGCCGGAGACCATCCAGCACAACTGCGACTGCTTCAAGAAGCAGATGGAGCGGTTCATCGAGTTCGGCGAGGGCAAGGCCATGATGCTGAACAACGCCGACTGGCTGCTGAAGCTGAACTATGTGGACCTGCTGCGGGAGGTGGGCGCCTGCTTCTCCGTCAACAACATGCTGCGGGCCGAGTGCTACAAGCAGCGGATGGAGAAGGGCCTCAGCTTCCTGGAGTTCAACTATATGGTCATGCAGGCCTACGACTTCTACCACATGTTCCAGACCGTGGGCTGCAACATGCAGTTCGGCGGCGACGACCAGTGGAGCAATATGCTGGCGGGCACGGAGCTGATCCGCCGGAAGCTGAACAAGGACGCCTACGCCATGACCATCACCCTGCTCCTCAACTCCGAGGGCAAGAAGATGGGCAAGACCGCCAGCGGCGCCGTGTGGCTGGATCCCAACAAGACCTCTCCCTACGACTTCTACCAGTACTGGCGGAACGTGGGGGACGCGGACGTGCTCAAGTGCATCCGGATGCTGACCTTCCTGCCCCTGGAGCAGATCGACGAGATGGACACCTGGCAGGGCAGCCAGCTGAACACCGCCAAGGAGATCCTGGCCTACGAGCTGACGAAGCTGGTCCACGGCGAGGAAGAGGCTGCCAAGGCCCAGGAGGCCGCCCGGGCCCTGTTCGGTGGCGGCAGCGACAGCGCCAACATGCCCTGCACGAAGCTCTGCCGGGCGGATTTCACCGCCGAGGGCGAGATCGACATTCTGACCCTGCTGGTGAAGTGCGGCCTGTGTGCCTCCAAGGGCGAGGCCCGGCGGCTGGTGCAGCAGGGCGGCGTCACCGTCTGCGGCCAGAAGGTGGCCGACATCGAGGCCAGGTTCAGCTGCAAGGACTGCTGCGGCGAGGGCGCGGTCATCAAAAAGGGCAAAAAGGTCTATCACAAGGCCATCCTGGAGGAGTGAGTCCAGGAGTTTCAGCGTCCGCCGGGCATTTGCCCGGCGGATTTTTTCTGGCTTTTTCCGCCTGCCCTGCCAGATGGCGGCCCCCTCATTCGTTTTATCAGCAGAACGGCGCCGGCAAAGGAGTTGATCGTACGGAACAAATCACATATACCCGCCAGGAGGCGGAGGAGCTGGTGGAGCGGTGGTCAGACACCGTCCTGCGGATCGCCTGGACCTGGACAAACAGCGTCCACGACGCCCAGGATATCTGCCAGACGGTGCTCTTGAAGCTGCTGACCAGCCCCCGCCGCTTTGATGAGGCGCGGCTGGAGCGGGCCTGGGTGGTCCGGGTGGCCGTCAACTGCTGCAAGGACTGGAAGAAGTCCGCCTGGAACCGGAGACGGGTCTCCCTGGACGCTGTTGCGGATGCGGCGGTCCGCCTGCCGGAGCTGGAGGAGAGCCCTGTACTGGCGGCGGTACAGGCCCTGCCGGACCGCTACCGCCAGGCGGTGTACCTGCGGTACTACGAGGGATATGAGCCATCGGAGATCGGGGAGCTGATGGGCTGCACGGCCAGCCAGGTCAGCACCTATCTCTACCGGGGCAAGGCAAAATTGCGGAAAACGCTGGGAGGCGCTTATGGACAGGAATGTTTATCAGAGTGAATTGGATCAGGTGCGGTTTACCGAGGCGGGAAAGTCCGCCCTGACGGACGCCCTGCTGGCAGAGCGGGCGGCACCGGCAAAGCGGCAGGGGAGAAGCCCCTGGATGAAGCGGGGCGCCATTGCGGCCCTGGCGGCGGTGCTGCTGGTGGGCTCCGCCGCGGCGGTGGGCGTGTCCCAGGGGTGGCTCCACTTTTTCTCCTCGGAGGAGGAGATTTTACAGGCCACTGTGGCCGGGGCGGACGGCAGCACCGCCGGTTACGGTTTCTACGGCGGGGCGGACTACGGGGAACTGCAGAGCATCCAGGAGATGGCCGACGCCGCCTTCGCGTGGGCGGAGGAGTGGGGAACGCTGGTCCAACAGGCCCAGGGCACACCGTCGGACGGCTGGAGCCGAATGTGGACGGAGGAGTACGAGGAGGACGGCCAGCTGCTGTGGGAGACCTACTATCAGGCCGACGGCCTCTCGTCCCTGGACGTCCTGTGGGACACGGGGCTGGACCTGACCTGGCTGGAGGCCCGCTACACCCCGGTCTCCGGCGGCGGTCTGGCCGACTTCCGCCGGGCGGCGGGGGCGGACGATGACGAGGTCTTCCGGGCAGAGCTGGTGGGGGAGTACCAGGGGGAGGACGGTCAGGTCTTCAACCTCCAGTACACCTATGAGAAGGACAGCGCGCCGGCGGACCAGTATCAGCTTGTGGAGGACGGATATTACGAGTATTACACCACCCGGGACGGCGTTCTGGCTGCCATCCAGGTGGAGACCTCCCACACCGGAAAGTCCATGTTCTGGGTCACGGTGTACGCCGGGGAGATCGACTTCTCCATGACAGGCACCCAGGTAGAGCTGGAGGAGCTCCATGCCATCCTGGATTCCCTGGAGCTGTCCCAGCTGTCCGGCGGCTGTGAGATCCGCTAGGCAGACCATCTGCTGTGGGGAGAGACCAAGATCCCCCTGAACTGAATCCCCGTTTCGATCCGGGATGGCGCGGCCATCCCGGATTTTTTTGACAAATCCTTTACGGCATGATATGATACAACACCGACTGTTATAGAGAGAAAGGAATTGTACTATGGAATTTGTCAGAAAGAACGCCCTGGGCATCCTGATCTGCCTGGTGATCGCCGTGCCCGCCTGGCTGCTGGGACAGCGGTTTGAGGTGGTGGGCGGCCCGGTGTTCGCCATCTTGATCGGCATGGTCATCGCCCTGTTCTGGAAGGACCAGAGGGCCGCCAAGTCCGGCATCACCTATACCTCCAAGAAGATTTTGCAGCTGGCGGTGGTGCTGCTGGGCTTCGGCATGAACCTGGGCAGCGTGCTCCAGGTGGGCGGGCAGTCCCTGCCCATCATCGTCTCCACCATCGCGACCTCCCTGATCGTGGCCTTCGTCCTCTACAAGGCCCTGCACATGGACGGCAACATCTCCACCCTCATCGGCGTGGGCTCCTCCATCTGCGGCGGCAGCGCCATCGCCGCCACTGCCCCGGTCATCGGCGCGGACGACGAGGAGATCGCCCAGGCCATCTCCGTCATCTTCCTGTTCAACGTCATCGCCGCATTGATCTTCCCGACGCTGGGCGGCGTGCTGGGCCTTAGCAACGAGGGCTTCGGCCTCTTCGCCGGCACGGCGGTGAACGACACCTCCTCCGTCACCGCGGCGGCCGCCGCATGGGACGGGATGCACCCCGGCGCCAACACGTTGGACACCGCCGCCATCGTGAAGATGACCCGGACCCTGGCCATCATCCCCATCACGCTGGTGCTGGCCCTGCTGCGGACCCGCCGGGAGGGGAAGCAGGGCGGCGCCCAGGTGGACATCAAGAAGATCTTCCCCTGGTTCGTGCTGCTGTTCCTGGTGGCGTCCATCATCACCACGGTGCTGCCTATTCCCGGAGCGGTCACAGGCTTTCTGAAAAACGCCAGCAAGTTCTTCATCGTCATGGCCATGGCGGCCATCGGCCTGAACACCGACATCGTGAAGCTGGTAAAAAGCGGTGCCAAGCCCATCTTCATGGGCTTCTGCTGCTGGGTGGCCATCGCCCTGGTCAGCCTGGGAGTCCAGCACCTGCTGGGGATCTGGTGAAAAAACGCCAATCCCTTGCGCTGCAATGGGTGCAACCCGAGGTTGACAAAGTTCCACCCGCCGCATTCTTGTCAGGTGCGGGCTGGCGGCTTATCATAGGGCCATCCAAACGAGAAAGCGAGTGTGGACGATGATGACATTTTCCGAGAAGCTGATGGAGCTGCGGCGAAGGTCCGGCATGAGCCAGGAGCAGCTGGCGGACCGGCTGGGGGTCACCCGCCAGTCCGTCAGCAAGTGGGAGTCCGGAACAGCCATGCCAGAGCTTGTGAAGTTGATCTCCTTGTCAGAACTGTTTGACGTGTCGGTGGACTATCTGGTGAAGGACCGGCTGGATTCGCCGGAGGAAGCGGAGCGTGGGGGAGACAACCTATCCACCCGGCAGGCGGACCGGCTGGAGAAAAAGGTGGACGAGCTGACCAATTACGTGAAGGGCAGGGTCTACCGCTACGACAGCAAGACCCGGATTTTCGGCCTGCCCCTGGTGTCCATCCGGTTTGGCTTTACCCGAAACGGCAGGGTATCCATAGAGAATGTGGCCAGAGGCGTCATCGCCATCGGGAACTGCGCCGTGGGCGTGGTGGCCATTGGCATCATCGGCGTGGGACTTCTCAGCTTCGGCGTGGTATCTATGGGCCTGCTGGCCCTGGGCTTTGTGGCCGCGGGCCTGGTGTCCTTCGGGATCGCTGCTCTGGGCGTCCTGGCGTTGGGTGTCAGCGCCGTGGGAGTCTACACCGGCGGCGTGGCGGCCATTGCCGCGAAAATCGCCGTGGCGGTCTCCGCCGTGGCCCCCACCGCCGTGGGGGAGTTCGCCTCCGGCAGCCACGTGCTGCTGTGGGGGGACGGCCTGACGGCCCCGGAGGTCCGCTCCTTCCTGCTGGAGCACCACCCGGATCTGTGGCAGCCCCTGCTGGACCTGTTTGCCAGCCTCGGCGCCCACATCAAGTAAATCTCTGGCAGCGCACACCGGTGAACAAAAATCATTGACTTTTGTTCACCGGTGTGCTATGCTCTCTGCCAGAGAGGGGGAATGGTCCTGTGCGCATATCAAAGGCACCGGAGATCCGGCGGCAGGAGATTCTGGAGACGGCCATGCGGCTGTTCACGGAGAAGGGGTACGAGGAGACCTCCATGCGGGACATTGCCCAGGCCTGCGGCGTGGTGGCCGGGCTGTGCTACCGGTACTTCGACTCCAAGCAGAAGCTGTTTCAGGAGGCCATGGAGGCCTATGTGGAGGAGTGCTGCGGCCTGATCCGCCGCACCTTGCAGGAGGAGACGCTGCCCCTGTCCCAGAAGCTGGACCAGCTGTACCAGACCATGCGGGGGGAGGACGATTTCCGCTACCACGGCTTCTTCCACCGGGCGGGGAACGAGGACTTCCACCAGCAACTGTCCCTGCGGCTCTGCCAGCGGATGGCGCCCTTGCTGCGGGAGGCGCTGGCCCAGGAGGAACAGCACTCCGGCCGCCGCTTCCGGGACCCGGAGACGCTGATCGCCTTTGTCACCTACGGCCAGATCCCCCTGCTCAGCGCCAGCGAGACGCCCCGGCAGGAGACGCTGGACCGCGTCCGCCACTACATCGACCTGCTGCTGGAAGCGGAACAGCAGAGATAGCCGCCCGGCCCGCGCCGGGCGCAGCTTTCACCATACGAATGAACGAAGTTCAATCAAGGAGGAACGACAATGGAACCGGATAAGAAGCAACAGTCCCGCGCAGCCTTTGACCAACAGGCCGCCACCTATGACACCGCCATCCAGGGCAGTCACGCCCGGGCGCTGTACCCCTATCTGCTCCAGGAGATCACCCATGCCTGGGGAGACCGGGTACTGGATCTTGGCTGCGGCACCGGGGCGCTGATGGCGCAGGTACTTTCCGAGGATGCACACCGCCGGATGACGGGGCTGGACCTGTCGGAGGGGATGCTGGCCCGGGCCAGGGCCCGGCTGGGGGACCGGGCAGACCTGGTCCAGGGGGACAGCGAACATCTGCCCTTTCCGGACCGCAGTTTCGATGTGGTCTACTGCTGCGACTCCTTCCACCACTATCCAAACCCGGCGGCGGTGATCGCGGAGGTGAGCCGGGTGCTGGAGTTCGGCGGAGTCTTTCTGCTGGGGGACATCTGGCTGCCCCTGCCGGGCCGGCTGGTGATGAACCCCTTCCTCCGCTGGAGCCGGGAGGGGGACGTCAAAATTTACTCCCGGCGGGAGATCACGGACCTGCTGGGGCAGGCCTTTCATCAGATCACCTGGCGGCGGGCGGGGGGCCGGGCCTTCGTGGCCCGGGGCATCCGGTGAGGCCGGAGAAGGGAGTCCCCACCGCCTCCCAGGGGAAGTACCTCCAGGCCATCTGCCGCCTCTCCCGGGGCGGACAGCGGGTGGTGTTCCAACGGGACGTGGTCCGGTGGCTGAACTGCTCCAAGCCCAGCGTGTCCCGGGCCGCGGCGCTGCTGCGGCAGCGGGGCTGGCTGGAGCGGGACCGGCGGGACTTGGCGCTGACGCCGGAGGGGCTGGAATGGGCCCTGCGGCTCTGCCGGACCCGCCGGCAACTGGAGACGCTGGGAGTGCCGGAGACCGCCGCCGCCCCGGCCGCCGCGGTCCTGCTGGCCGCCGAAGGCGCGGAGCGTCAGGAGCAGGACGGATGAGAGCGATACACCAACGCAGGAAAGGTTCTCCTTGACAGACACCGCGCCGCATGGTATATAGAGTATGAAAAGTATAACTTTTCATACTTTTAAAAACACAGAAGGAGGCGCTTTCCATGAAGCCACCGAAGGGAAAATTCGCCGCCACCGCCCGGGTGGGGGAGAAGGGCCAGATCGTCATTCCGAAGGGGGCCCGGGATCTGCTGAACATCCGGCCGGGGGACACCCTGCTGGTGCTGGCGGACGAACAGCGGGGCATAGCCCTCACCAAGGACGAGGTGCTGTTCCAGCAGCTGGAGGGCTTTTTGAGCCGGGAGGAGGAGCCGTGAGCCGGATCGTCTGGTTCTGCATCCCCGCCTGGGGCCACACCAATCCCACGGTGGAGGTGGTGCGGGCCCTGACGGCCCGGGGTCATCAGGTGCGCTACTACACCTTCGCCCCCTTCCGGGAAAAACTGGAGGCGGCAGGGGCGGAGGTCCGCCTGTGCGATGAGTTCATGCCCCCTCCGCCGCCGGATCTGGACCGGCGGGTGGGCCGGGACTTCGCCTCCATGGTGGGAATGCTGACGGACACCGCCCTGGCTATGGAGACACCGGTGTGCCGGGAGCTGGAGGCATGGCGGCCGGATCTTCTTGCGGTGGACTCCGTCTGCCTGTGGGGCAAGCTCTTCGCCTGGAAGCTGAAGCTGCCCTGGGTCTGCTCCACCACTACCTTTGCGTTCAATAAACAGACCGCCGCCCTGATGCGGCCGGGGCTGGCGGAGACCGTCCGGATGGCCCTGGGCCTGGGACGCACCCGGCGGGATATGGCCCGTCTGCGGCAGCGGGGCTATCCGGCGGAGGACCTGCGGCAGCTGCTGGAGAACCGGGCGGACACCGACACCATCGTCTACACCTCCCGGCTGTTCCAGCCTCTGTCGGAAACCTTTGGGGAACGGTTCGCCTTTGTGGGGCCCTCGCTGCCGCAGTTGCCGCCCCGGAATCGAAGGCGGGACCGCCCGCTGGTCTACATCTCCCTGGGCACAGTGATGCACCGGCGGCCCGGCTTTTACCGGGCCTGCTTCCAGGCTCTGGAAGGGCAGGCGTTGGACGTGGTCCTCTCTGTGGGGGAGGCCACGGACCCGGCGGCCCTGGGGCCGGCCCCCGGCAACTTCCGGGTGGAGCGCCGGGTGGACCAGCTGGCGGTGCTGGCGGAGGCGGACGCCTTTCTCACCCACTGCGGCATGAACAGCGCCAACGAGGCCATCTTCTGTCAGGTGCCAACCATCCTCTTTCCCCAGCAGGGGGAGGAGGCCGCCGTGGCGGACCGGATGGAATCGCTGGGCCTGGGGGTGCGCCTGCGCCGGGAGACGCCCGCCGCCATCCGGCAGGCGGTGGAGGCCGTTCTGGGGGAGCCCCGGTTCCGGGAGAACGCCGCCCGGGTGGCGGAGAGCTTCCGGGACGCCGGCGGCGCCGGAGCCGCGGCGGACTTCCTGGAGCGGGTGCTGGGGCGGAAAAACAGCGGGAGACCCTAGGGGTTTCCCAGGATCTCCCGCCGGATGTAATCAAATGCCGCGTCCTCGCCCTCGTCCCGCAGCTTCAACAGCATGGTCTCCAGAAGGGCGGCGGTGGCCGGGTGGATCAGCAGCCGCCGGTCCTTGCCCCGGAGATAGAACTTGTAGGGGTCCCCGGGGTCGAAGTCCTTTCCCCGGTAGACCTTGCTGGCGGCCAGCCGGTCGCAGAACATCTCCGCCACGTACCGCCGGGGCATCTCCACCCCGGCGATGCCGCTGCCGTCGGGGGCGTAGTCCGTCCAGTACTCGAAGTGGTGGCGGTTGCGGCCCTTGTGGTGGAGCCAGGAGGCGCTGTACCCGTGCTCCTTCCGCTGGGCGTCGTTGGGGCTGTGGTCCCCCTGGAAGTATTTGACCCCTGCGAAGAACTCCACCGGGGAATACTTGGACAGGTCATGGGTCAGGCCCTGCCAGTACAGCCCCAGGCGGAAGCAGTACTTCCGCACCAGCGCCCGATGGCGGTGCACCGTCCGCAGATGGGCCCAGAAATGCAAGGAGATCACCCCGTTTCCAAAATCTCATGTTCCAGTATAGCACGGCGGCGGCAAAATGACGAGCAAAATTTTCGCATGGAATCCCGCCGCCCGCAGACACTAGCGGAGAGGTGTTTGCATGGAGGGAGTTTTCTTCCGCTGTCCCCCGGCGTGGGAGCGGCTGCTGCCGCCCGGCGTGCTGGGGGCGGAGCGGGCAGAGGAGCTGGCGGAGCGATACTGGCCGCTGCTGGCCCTGACCCGCCGGGGCTGTGAGGCCCTGGGGGACACGGCGGCCCTGTGCCGGGTGCTGCTGGTGCCGGGGGACTGGGCGCCGTCCCTGGACCATATCGCGGCGGAGACCGTGGTGACCTATGGCCTGTCCCACCGGGACAGTCTGACGCTGTCCAGCCTGACGGAGCCGGTGCTGTGCGTCCAGCGGCAGCTGCCCCGGCCGGACGGCGCGGTCATCGAGCCCCAGGAGTTCCCCCTGCCGGACCTGCCGGGCCCAGCGGCGGAGCTGCTGCCGCTGCTGGGACTCCGCCTGTTGCAGCTGCCACAGACAAAGGAGGCCCTTCTGTGGTAAAACAGACCCAAAGGAGGGGATCTGAATGGCGTGGTTCGAACTGTTGTCGACCGGGATCATCCTGGGCGGCGTGGCCTTTTACTGCTGGGCGGTGTACGGCCGGAAGAGCGGCCCCACCGGCTGCATCGGCTGCGGCAAGTGCGTGGCGGACGGAGTCTGCATCCTGACGGGGAAAAAGGTGCCGGGGCTGCCGGGAGACGGAAAAAGCCGTGATTTCCCCGTTGACAATCCGGCGGAAATGTTTATAATGAATGTGTCTGAAAACAGCGAAACGCCATGACAAAGCCAGCCCCGGGAGACCGGCCAAGCGAGAGGGGAGACGGTGCGAGCCCCTCGCCAAAGCCCTGGAGCAGCCACTTTGGAGCAGCCCGGGGCGACCGGGACGGCCCATCCCCGTTACCGGATGACATGAGATGTCCCCGTGGGACAGATCAGGGTGGTACCGTGGAAGTCCTTCCGCCCCTGACGCGCGTCAGGGGCGGTTTTTATTTGCTTGACAGGAGGATGCCATGAAACAGTACATTGTGGATGCCTTCACGAAGGAGGTGTTCGCCGGCAACCCTGCGGCGGTGTGCTGTCCGGACCGCTGGCCGGAGGATGCTTTGATGTGCCGCATTGCCATGGAGAACAATCTGTCCGAGACGGCCTTTGTGGTCCGGGAGGGGGACGGCCTCCGCATCCGGTGGTTCACCCCCGGCGGGGAGATCGATTTGTGCGGCCACGCCACCCTGGCCTCCGCCTATGTGTACTTCCGCTTTCTGGACCCGGCGGCGGAGCGGGTGACATTCCAGAGCCTCAGCGGCCCTCTCACCGTCACCCGGGAGGGAGACCTGCTGGCCATGGATTTCCCGGCCTATGAACTCTCTCCCACGGAGGTGACGGCGGACATGGCTGCCGTCCTGGGCGTCCGGCCCCAGGAGGCCTGGCTGGGCCGGGATCTGCTGTGCGTCCTGGACCGGCCGGAGGACGTCATCGCCTTGAAGCCGGATCTGGCGAAGGCTCTGGACCTGCCGGGCCTGCTGCTCCACGCGACGGCGCCGGGAACGGGGGAGGCCGACTGTGTCTCCCGGACCTTTGCCCCCAAGCTGCGGGTGGACGAGGACCCGGTCTGCGGCTCCGGCCACTGCCACATCGTCCCCTACTGGGCCAACCGGCTGGAAAAAGACAATCTGACGGCCTATCAGGCCTCGCCCCGGGGCGGGACCCTGTACTGCCGTCTGGCGGGGGACCGGGTGGTCCTGGCGGGCCGCGCCGCCCTGTTTTCCCAGGGTGAGATCCTGGCGGATCCGTGAGTTCCAGCTGACCTTGTCCCAGTAAAATCATCAAAAACGATCAGAAGTGATCTATTTTTAGGAGGAAGAAATCATATGGCACATCCCACTTACGGACTGAACGAATTGCGGGAGATGTTTCTCAAATTCTTTGAGACCAAGGGGCACCTGCGGCTGCCCAGCTTCTCCCTGATCCCCCAGAACGACGCCAGCCTGCTGCTGATCAACTCCGGCATGGCCCCCATGAAGCCCTGGTTCACCGGGGAGGAAGAGCCCCCCCGCCACCGGGTCTGCACCTGCCAGAAGTGCATCCGCACCGGTGACATTGAGAACATCGGCAAGACCGCCCGCCACGGCACCTACTTCGAGATGCTGGGCAACTTCTCCTTCGGCGACTACTTCAAGCGGGACGCCATCCACTGGGCCTGGGAGTTTCTGACCTCCCCGGAGTGGGTGGGCCTGGAGCCGGACCGGCTGTACCCCTCCGTGTTCGCCGGCAATGAGACCACCCCCGCCGACGACGAGGCCTTCGCCATCTGGCGGGACGAGATCGGCATCCCCGAGGACCGGATCTTCAAGTTCGGCAAGGAGGACAACTTTTGGGAGCACGGCTCCGGCCCCTGCGGCCCCTGCTCCGAGATCTACTACGACCGGGGCCCCGAGTGGGGCTGCGGCAAGCCGGGCTGCACCGTGGGCTGCGACTGCGACCGCTATATTGAGGTGTGGAACATCGTGTTCTCCCAGTTCGACAACGACGGGGAGGGCCACTACACCGAGCTGAAGCAGAAGAACATCGACACCGGCATGGGCCTGGAGCGGCTGGCCTGCGTGTGCCAGAACGTGGCCTCCCTGTTCGACGTGGACACCGTCATGAACATCACCAACAAGGTGTCCGAGATCACCCACGCCCACTACGGCGAGACCGCCGCCAAGGACGTGTCCCTCCGGGTGATCACCGACCACATCCGCTCCTCCGTGTTCATGATCTGCGACGGCGTGCTCCCCTCCAACGAGGGTCGGGGCTACGTGCTCCGCCGCCTGCTCCGCCGGGCCGCCCGCCACGGCAAGCTGCTGGGCGTCAACGACCCCTTCCTCTATGAGGTGTGCGACACCGTCATCCACGAGAACGAGGGCCACTACCCCGAGCTGCGGGAGCGGCAGGACTATATCACCAAGGTCATCCGCACCGAGGAGGAGAACTTCGCCCGCACCATCGACGGCGGCCTGAAGATCTTCAACGACATGCTGGAGCAGCACAAGGCCAAGGGGGAGAAGATCTTCTCCGGCGCCGACGCCTTCAAGCTGTACGACACCTACGGCTTCCCCATCGACCTGACCATCGAGATGGTGGAGGAGCAGGGCATGACCGTGGATCAGGCCGCCTTCCAGAAGCTGATGCAGGAGCAGAAGGAGCGGGCCCGTAAGGCCCGTGAGGCTCTGGGTGACCTGGGCTGGGCCGGCGTGGAATTCGGCAAGGACGTGCCCGAGACCCAGTTTGTCGGCTACACCAACACCTCCATCGACGACGCCAAGGTTGTGGCCCTGGTGGTGGAGAACGAGCAGGCCGAGG
>DWYU01000097.1 GCA_019118505.1 Candidatus Oscillibacter excrementavium | reverse complement strand
TGTGCGGGTGCTGGAATCCCTGGACGCGGCGGGCTGCACCACCTGGCAGAAGATCCGCTACGGCATCCTGCCCCAGCTGATGCCCAATTTCGCCTCCACCGCTATTTACCGCTTTGACATCAACCTGCGGGACGCCACCGTGCTGGGCCTGGTGGGAGCCGGCGGCATCGGCGCGCCGCTGATCTTCGCCATGAACGCCTACCGCTGGGAGGAGGCCGGCGCCATCCTGGCGGGCCTCATCGTGCTGGTGCTGATTGTGGAGTGGATCTCCACCAAAATCCGGGTCAAGCTGGCCAGGGGGTAATCATGGAAAAGACGTTTCAAATCTATTATACTTCAGACACTCACGGCCATATCTTCCCGGTGAACTATGCCTCGAACTGCCCGGAGAACTCCGGACTGCTGAATCTGGCCGCCCAGGTGGAAAAAGACGGGAACACCCTGGTGCTGGACGGCGGAGATTCCTTGCAGGGGACGCCTTTGACCCAATATTATCTGGAACACTGCAAAAAGTGGCCCATCCACCCGGCGGCCGCCGCCTTCAATGCCATGGGCCTGGACTACTTCACCCTGGGCAACCACGACTTCAACTTCGGCTATGAGGCTCTCCGGGACTATCTGCGGGCCATGGACGGAGTTTGCCTGTGCACGAATGTAGAGGACTTGGGGGGAGAGCTGCGCATCCGTCCCTGGGCGGTGCACACCCTGGCCAACGGCCTGCGGGTAGGGATCACCGGCGTGGTCACCGATTTCGTGAACATCTGGGAGCAACCCCAGAACCTGGATCGGATTCGGATCACAGACGCCTTCCGGGCGGCCCGGGCGGCCTGCGCCGCACTCCGAGACCAGTGCGACGTGTGCGTATGTATCTACCACGGCGGCTTTGAAGAGGATCTGGCGACCGGGCAGCTGCTTTCAGACAGCGGAGAGAATATTGCCTGTAAAATTGCCCGGGAGCTGGACTTCGATCTGCTCCTCACCGGCCACCAGCATATGGTGGTGGAGGGCGTGAATTTGTCCGGCACCTATGCGGTACAGTCCCCGGCCAACGCGGGGCAGTTCCTCCACATGGTTGACCAGTGGGATGGAGCGAAAAGTCGTTTTCAATCCAATCTGATCCCAGTGGGCGGAACACATCCGGCGGAGCCCTATCAGAGTTTGCTTCCTCTGGAAAATGCCGTTCAGCACTGGCTGGACCAGCCCATTGGTGTATTATCCCAGCCCATCCCTCCGGAGGGAAAGTTGGAAGCGGCTCTTTATGGCAGTCAGGTGGCCGCCCTGTTCAACCAAGTGCAGCTGGCGGAGACTGGGGCGGACTTCTCCTGCACCAGCCTGGGGAACGACCCGGTGGGACTGGCCTCTCCAGTGACCATGCGGGGCGTGACGGCCGCCTATCTCTTTGCCAATACCTTGGTGGTGCTGGAGGTGACGGGAGAGGTGCTGAGGCAGACCATGGAGCGGTGCGCCGCCTACTTCACCCTGGTGGATGGGCAGCCGCAGATCTCCCAGGAGTTCCTGCTCCCCAAGGTGGAGCACTACAATTACGATTTTTACGCCGGCCTGGCATACATCTTCGATCTGCGCCGGCCCGTTGGAAGCCGGGTGGTCCAGCTGACGAAACTGGACGGCTCTCCGCTGGGGGACGGAACCTTCCGCCTGTGCACCAGCAACTACCGGGCCACAGGAACAGGGGGCTATGAGATCCTGCGGAAGTGTCCGGTTCTGTGGCGTGGCGGCGTGGAGATGCCGGATCTCACTGCCCGCTATATCCAGATGCATAGTCCGGTGTCTGCGCTGAAAAACGCAGACATGCGGGCGATCTGGTGAGGCCGCCTTGACAGGACTCACGAAATGTGGTTTGATGAAAAGCAAACAGCAGAAAGAAGGTGAAGAATGGAGCGGTTTGATGTGGCGGCGGAGATCATTCAGGAGGCTGGTAAGATCCTGCGCCGGTGCCATTTGGAGCAGGCAGAAATCAGCCAGAAGACGGGCCACCAGGATCTTGTCACCTTTTGGGATCGCAAAATCGAACAGCAGCTCCGCCATTCGATCCTGACAGCGTTTCCACAGGACTCCATTGTGGGCGAGGAATATCCACCGCAGGAAAACTGTGACAGGAAAGTTACCTGGTATCTGGATCCCATTGACGGGACGACTAATTTTATCAATCAGCACCAGAACTACGCAATCTCTATGGGGTGCTGGGAAGGCGCCGACCCGCTGTTCGGCTTGGTGCTGGATGTGGAACGTGAGACGCTCTACTGGGCAAAGCATGGAGACGGTGCATGGCAGAATCAGACGCAGATCCATACCTCCGGCCGGCGGGAGCTGGCGGAGTTGCTGCTGACGACGCCGGGACTGCAATATACCTTTCTGGAGTCCCATCCATATCAGAAACAGATGATCCAACTTTCACGGAAAGTGCGGGGGGTCCGATGCCTTGGTTCCGTGGCCTTGGAATTGTGTGAAGTGGCCGCAGGCCGGGCGGATCTGTTTGTAACCATGCGGTCCTCTCCGTGGGACCACAACGCTGCGCGAATCATTCTGGAGGAAGCCGGCGGTGCGATCTTCACGGTGGACGGGGGTGAGCTGCCCCTGGATCAAAAGAGCACGGTGCTTGCGCTCAATGACATTGAACTGAAAAATCGCATTCTCTGCGTATGACGATAGCCTGCTATAAATAAGAGGGCAGGCCCTGATATTTCGATACGAAAGCGGCGGCTTTGATTGAATCAAAGCCGCCGCTTTCAGCGCCTGACAAAAAGCTGCTATACAGCAGCTTTTTCCTTATGACGTCGCCCGGCGGATCAATCAATTTGAATGAACACGCCCCCAGTTACTCCTTCACCCCAGACGCCGATGTAGGTACTGCCTCCTCCTACCTTGATGGTGGAGGCATAGTCCCCGCTCCCGGACAGCAGGATTACCGGGTCATCCGAGCCGGAGCACAGGAAGACGACAGCCTCCCCTTCCTCAATATCGAGAGAGCAGGAGAGATCTACCGTGTTCCCGGCCTCCCGGTCCAGGGTGGTGCCGCCAAAGAGCAGTTCCGTGCCGGAAAAGTCCTCGTAGTTGGCCTCATAGGTACCGGTGTAGTCGTCCTCGCCCCGGACCCGCTCCCCCTGCAGGGAGCGGTCCGGCGTCAGAGCCCAAGAGCCGGCGGCATCCACCAGGGAACCATAGGCGCCCACAAGGGTGTCTTTTACCGAGTCATCTGTCGCGTCAGCGGCGGCGCCGAGGGCTGCATCTGTCATATCCGCCAGAGCGCCGGTGACCTGGTCAGTCCCTTCTGCCAAGCCACCCAGCACCGCATTCGTCCCGTCTGCCAGGGACTGCAGTACACCGGAGCAGCCGGACAGCAGCAGGGCGCAGAGAAGGCCGCAGGTCAGAAGCAGTGCCCATCTCTTTCGGTTTTCTTTCATCGTGTTCTCCTCCCTGCCTGCCGGCGTCCGCCGGACTTTTTCTTTTTTGTACTCCCGGCCTTGCTGCTGGGGCGGGAAATCATCAGAATGACCACCGTCAAAACGATGACCGCCGCCATCCCCAGGAGGGCCAGCGGGATGCTGGGTGCCTGGGTAGCCCCGTTGTACTCCTGCATATCAAAGCCGGCCAGCACCAGCGCCGCGGAGAAGGGGTAGGCGGAGAGCAGGAACCCGCTCTTGAAGAACAAAATACAGTACCCCAGAAAGAAGGTCAGGATAGAGCCGCCCAGATAGGCGCCCCGCATCTGCCCGAAAATCAGGATCATGGGCATACAGACCAGGAAGGTGGTCAGCGCCGCGGCCACCACCTGTCCCCCCTGCTGGAGGATCACCCCTGGCGTCAGTCCCGGGAGGTCCGCCAGCACCCCGGTGAGTACTGTCACGGCCACGCTGTAAAGACCAAACAACAGAGACAGCAGGCCGGTGACCGCCAGTTTGCCCCCCAGGAGTTTGGGATAGGACACCGGGACGGTGAGCAGGTTCTTCAGGGTGTCATGGGTGTTCTCCCGGTCAATCAGCCACCCGCCGATCATCACCAGGGAGATAGGGAGAAACACCTGGGTGTTGCCCCACACCACGTTGGCGAATAGGTGGACAAAGTCAAAGTTGGGGTCCCGGATCTCCGGGTTCACGATCAGCTGGGTACCATACTGCACCACCGGGCAGAGGGTCAGGGCTACGATGCCCACCAGCAGGATCTGGCACCGCCGCAGCTTCCACCACTCCGTTTGAATCATCTTCTTCATGCTCTGCACCTCCTCAAACGCCCTGGCGCTTGTAGACCAACGCGATCAGGGCCAGAAACACCGCCGCCTCTGCCCCGGTCACCAGAAACGCCTGGGCGGTGGTGACGAAATAGGGGCTGACCCGTTCCAGAAGTTCCAGCATCTCGGTACCGGCATTGGAAAAATCGAGATACTGGAAGTACCACCGGAAGGTCAGAGGTCCGGGGAGCAGCGTCCCCAGGTTCAGGCCGAAGGGCTGGGTGATGAAGAGGTCGTTCAGGCCAAAGATGTAGTTGACGGCGGTATAGAAAAAGGTGATGATCACGGAGATGATGTAGCTCCGGTTCAGCAGCACCACCAGCAGGATGCAGGGCAGGGCCCCGGCCCACATCATGATCCCCTGGCCGATGCCCACAAGGAAGAGCCTCAGGAAACCCACCGGCTCCCACCCGGCGGCCAGCACGATGAACAGGATCACGAGCCCCCCTACCGCCATGAAGGCGATGGCAAAGAGAAACAGCAGGGCCATCTTAGCCATGGCCAGGGCTCTCTTACTCACCGGCACCGTCATCAGGTTCTTCAGGGTGTCGTTGTCCTGTTCCTCAAAGAGCAGGTTGGAGGCCAGTACCACCAGGGCCGGCATGAGCAGCAGATAGGCGCTCATTTGAAACAGGGTGGACATCATGCCGTCCACCGCCTCGGCGCCGCTGGTGAACTCCCGGAAGTCCGGCAGGAACAGGGCGCACCCCAGGGGGATCAGTGCAGACACGGCAGCGGCAGCAAAGAACAGGGGCTTGCGCCGCAGCTTGGCAAATTCACACCACAGGAGTTTAAGCAATGCCCTCACCCCCTGTGATGCGCTTGAAGTAGTCCTCCAGAGTGTCCTCATAGAGGTGGGCGTCAGACACCACCAGCCCCGCCTCCACGAACCGCCGCACCGCCGCGCCGGTGTCCAGGCGGAGATCCCGGACGGTCAGATCCCGTTCATTCTCCACGGTGACGGCCTGGATGCCCAGTTCCTGCTGGAGCAGCTGGGCGGCCACCGGTGCGTTGGACACAGAAAACCGGAGGACTTTCCCGTTTTTCCGCTCCAGTTCCGCCAGACTCTCCTCCTCCAGGAGAACCCCGTGGTCGATGATCCCGATGTCGTCGGCCAGCAGGGCGATCTCGGAGAGGATGTGGCTGGAGATCAGGATGGTCTTGCCCCGTTCGTCACACAGCGCCCGGATGAAGTCCCGTACCTCGGCGATGCCGAT
>DWYU01000096.1 GCA_019118505.1 Candidatus Oscillibacter excrementavium | reverse complement strand
GCGCCCAAGCGGCCTTTTCTTTTGGACCGTGCACGGCCCGTTTTCTTTTCCGCAAGACGGAAAAGAAAATGGGGGGTGCATCCTGGCTGGACAAGCCCCTTGGCGGGAGCCAGACCCTCCTGGCCGCCGTTCGGCGGCCCATCTCGTGTTACCCCCGCTGGTCGCTGCGTCCCAGCAAATAATCCGTGGTGACGCCATAATAATCCGCCAGCGCGCACAATGTCAACGTGGGAATATTGATCTTCCCCGCCTCTACCCGGCGGTAATGCACTTCTGTAATGTCCAGGAATGCTGCCAGCTCTCTCTGTTTCAGCTTTTTTTCTTTCCGCAGCTCCCGCAGACGACCACCTAAAACTTGCAATGTTTCCACAAAACTTCTCCTTGACACAGAACATTTTGTGTTCTATAATGAAGTTATATTCAGAACATTAAATGTTCTGTTTTAAGGGGTGACTTCAATGGATTCCATCTATGAAAAACTCTTCGAGGGCTATGCCATCCCCATCTTCCAGGACCTGAACCGCTATTACGACGAAGAGGGCCTCACCGCCCAGCTGGAGCAGTTCTCCCTGCCCAGTGACACCAGCCGCCAGCTGGAGGAGCTCTTTTACGACCGCTACCTCCAGTGGTCCACCGACGCCTTTGCCCTGGGACTCCACCTGGGGCTATCCCTGTTCCGCGACAATGTCCGCCGTGGAGGCTCCCAGCAGGTCTAACAGCGCCTGGGGCGCCAGCTCCACCTGGGCGCCGATCCTGCCGGCGGAGATGTAGATGGTGTCATAGTCCAGGGCCGTCTGGTGGAACACGGTGGGGTACTGCTTCTTCATGCCCACCGGGGAACAGCCGCCCCGGATGTAGCCGGTGACGGCGTTGATCTCCGCCACGTGCAGCAGCTCGATGGACTTCTCCCCCACCGCCTTGGCGGCCTTCTTCAGGTCCAGGTTTTCCGCCACCGGCACCTCGAATACATAGATCCCCTTGGAGGCCCCCCGGGCCACCAGGGTCTTGAAGCCTCTGGCCGGGTCCTGCCTCAGAGCCTCCGCCACGTGGACGCCGTACTCCCGGGTGCCCTCCGGCCCCTGGCCGTCCTCATAGAACCGGGCGGTGTAGGGGATCTTCCTCTGGTCCAGGATCCGCATCACATTGGTCTTTTCCTCTTTTTTCTTCGCCATTGCAAACACCTCAGCTCTCTGCGGGCAGCTCCGTCAGCTCCCGCCGGACGTATTTCGGCAGCTTCTCCACTGTCAGCTCATAGGACCGGCGGCACAGGTCCCGCAGGACCTCCTCCGGGAGATCCCCGTCCAGCAGACAGGAGATCCAGGTCCGCTTGTCCGCGTAGAACCCCGGCAGGATGTCCGGGTATGCCGCCCGCAGCAGCTCCCCCTCTGCCGGGAGACACCGGAGATTCACCAGGTCGTGGCCGCCGTAGGTCTGGTAGTTCTCGGCAGGAGAGCAGACGGCGGCAAACTGTTTGCCCCGGACCTTGTAGAGGAACATCCGCCAGGCGGGCTGATAGGTCTTTTCCCCGCCGGGGAAGGACAGCAGGTATTCGTCCAGCCATTCGCAGCGCATTTACTTCTCGCCCCGCAATTCGATGATGCGGTCCCTCAAAACGGCAGCGTACTCGAACTCCAGCATCTTGCTGGCTTCCTTCATTTCCTTTTCCAGCTTGGCGATCTCCGCCGCCCGCTCCTGTTCTGTCAGCTTGCGCTTCTTGTGGGCCCGGAGGGTGTCCTCCTCGGCGGTCTGGGAGATCTCCAGGATCTCCCGGACGCCCTTGATGATGGTCTTGGGCACGATGCCGTGCTCCTTGTTGTAGGCGTCCTGGATGGAGCGGCGGCGCTCCGTCTCGTCGATGGCCGCCCGCATGGAGGGCGTGATCTCGTCGGCATACATGATGACCAGGCCGTCGGCATTCCGGGCCGCCCGGCCGATGGTCTGGATCAGAGACGTCTCGGACCGGAGGAAGCCCTCCTTGTCCGCGTCCAGAATGGCCACCAGGCTCACCTCCGGCAGGTCCAGCCCCTCCCGCAGGAGGTTGATGCCCACCAGCACGTCGAACTCCCCCAGCCGCAGGCTGCGGATGATCTCCATCCGCTCGATGGTCTGAACGTCGGAGTGCATATACCGCACCCGGATGCCGGCGTTTTTCAGGTACTCGGTCAGGTCCTCCGCCATCTTCTTGGTGAGGGTGGTCACCAGCACCCGCTCGTCCCGGGCGGCCCGGGCCTTGATCTCGTCCATCAGGTCGTCGATCTGGCCGGTGACGGGCCGGACCTCCACTTTGGGGTCCAGCAGTCCCGTGGGACGGATCACCTGCTCCACCACCTGGTCCGCCCGCTCCCGCTCATAGGGGCCCGGCGTTGCGGAGACGAACACCGCCTGGCCGATCCGCTCCTCGAACTCCTCGAATTTCAGCGGCCGGTTGTCGTAGGCGCAGGGCAGCCGGAAGCCATACTTCACCAGGGAGTCCTTCCGGGCGTGGTCGCCGTTGTACATGGCTCGGACCTGGGGCAGCGTCACATGGCTCTCGTCCACGAACAGCAGGAAGTCGTCCGGGAAGAAGTCCAGCAGGGTCATGGGGGCGGAGCCCTCCGGCCTGCCGGAGATGATGCGGGAGTAGTTCTCGATGCCGGAGCAGTAGCCCAGCTCCGCCATCATCTCCATGTCGTACTCCGTCCGCTGGCGGAGCCGCTGGGCCTCCACCAGCTGGTTGTTGTCGGTGAAATACTTGACCTGGTCCTCCAGCTCCCGGCGGATCTCCTTGATGGCCTTGTCCATCTTGTCCTTAGTGGTGACATAGTGGCTGGCGGGGTAGATGGCCACATGGTTCAGCACACGGTTCACCGATCCGGTGACGGGGTTGAAGTCGCTGATGCGGTCGATCTCGTCCCCGAAGAACTCCACCCGGATGGCGTGGTCCCGGTAGTAGGCAGGGTAGATTTCCACGGTGTCCCCCCGGACCCGGAACATGTTCCGCTCAAAGGCGATGTCGTTGCGCTCGTAGCGGATCTCCACCAGGCGGCGCAACAGCTCGTCCCGGTCCCACTCGGCCCCCACCCGGAGGGACACCACCAGGTTGGCGAAGTCGTCCGGCTCCCCCAGGCCGTAGATGCAGGACACGGAGGACACCACGATCACGTCCCGCCGCTCCAGCAGGGCGCAGGTGGCGGACAGCCGCAGCCGGTCGATCTCATCGTTTGTGGAGGCGTCTTTTGCGATATAGGTGTCCGTGTGGGGGATATACGCCTCCGGCTGGTAGTAGTCGTAGTAGGAGACGAAATACTCCACCGCGTTGTTGGGAAAGAACTCCTTGAACTCCGCGCACAGCTGGGCGGCCAACGTCTTGTTGTGGGCCAGCACCAGGGTGGGCCGCTGCACCTGCTCGATGACCTTGGCCATGGTGAAGGTCTTGCCGGAGCCGGTGACGCCCAGCAGCACCTGCTCCTTCAGCCCGTTCTCGATGCCCTCCGCCAGCTTGGCGATGGCCTGGGGCTGGTCCCCGGAGGGCTGATATTCAGAAACCACTTCAAATTTCGGCATAGTCTCATTCTCCGCAAAGACATTCAAACATGGGCCGGAGGACGCTCCGCCCATCAAACGGATTTTCAGTCACGGCCATCCTACCATACCCGTCCCCGTTTTGCAACATTTGTTCGATAGATATTTGTGTCCCGGAAAGGGGGTCTAGGGGAAAACCTCCGGTTTTCCCCAGTTCGTTCGCCGCTGGCGAACGAAGAACTTGAAATCATTTTTGTCAGGACATGCGCCTGACAAAAATACTTTGACCCGTGCGCCTTGGGCGCACACACCAGTGACGCGGCGTCACTGGTGAGGGGGAATCTAAAGGGGGGACGCAGTCCCCTCTTTACCCCAGCAGTCCGCTGTCCGCCATGGACACGAAGTCCCGGTCCGCCACAATGATGTGGTCCAGCAGTTCCACGCCGATGGTCCGCAGCGCCTCCTGCACCTGCCAGGTGGCGGCCTTGTCCGCGGGAGAGGGCAGGGCCACGCCGCTGGGGTGGTTGTGGGCCAGGATCGCCGCGCTGGCGGAGGACAGCAGCGCCGTCTCCACCACCTTGCGGATGTTCAGGTCCGCGCTGGCCACGTCTCCGTCCGCCAGCCGCTTGCAGGCCAGCAGCTTGCCCTTCCGGTCCAGGCACATGAGATAGACCAGCTCCCGGGTCTCGCCGGAGAATCGCTCCAACAGATACGCCCCCGCCCGCTCGGTGGAGCTGATGACCGTCTCCTGGGCCGCGTCCGCCAGACGGGCCTGCCGGCTGATCCGGGGCACCAGTGTCAGCAGGATGGCGGCGCTCTCTCCGATCCCCTCCACCTTCTGCAGGTCCTCCACCGGCGCGTTCAGCACGGCGGAGAGGGAGCCGTACCGCTCCATCAGGGCGTGGGCGATGGGATTCGTGTCCCGCCGGGGGATGGCGTAGTACAGCAGCAGCTCCAGCGCCTCGTGATCCGCGAATCCCTCCATCCCGGTCTCCAGATACCGCCGGCGCATCTTCTCCCGGTGTCCGTCGTGGATGCCCATGGGCGCTCCCCCTCTCCTCTGAAATGGCCGCATCCGATCTGCGTTTTAACATCTTATTATACCACAGGACAGGCCGGTCCACAAGCGGAATTCCCGCCTGGAAAGTGTCCCTATTGTAAAATCCCGGCGGGAAATGGGGCGGATTCCCGTAAAATTCCGGTTACTTTTTTCCCGCCGCCTTGACAGGGGGGTGAAATTGGCATAATATGAAGAAAGAGTTTTGGCAAAACTGCATACCGTCCGGTAGGTAAGGCTACCACAGGGATATGGATCGCTGCCGCGGAGTGATGGAGACATCATGAGAGGGTTTGAACAGGTGCTATCGAACACGAAGGTATCATCTAACGTGATTTCACTGCCTTGTGAAGCTAAAGCTTGAACGGCAGCAGGGCCCGCCCGGGGCGGTGTCCCTGTTTTGAGGGAGAGATTCCCGACCGCACCGGACGGAGCGGCCGGGTTTTTTATTTTTCAACAGACACGCGGAAAGGAGGATGCGCACATGTTTGAGCAGGAGGAGCAGCAGGACGAGCTGCTGGAAAAAATCGAGGATCTGATCTCCCGAAAACGCTACGCGGAGCTGCGCGACCTCCTTCTTCCCCTGGAGGCCCAGGACATCGCCCACCTCTGCGGGGAGCTGGACGAGAAGTCCCTGCCCCTGGTGTTCCGCCTGCTGCCCAAGGAGCAGGCGGCGGAGGTGTTCGTGGAGCTGGACAGCGACCAGCAGGAGATGCTGATCCAGGGCTTCTCCAACACCGAGCTGAAGGAAGTGCTGGACGAGCTGTATCTGGACGACACCGTGGACATCGTGGAGGAGATGCCCGCCAACGTGGTCAAGCGGATCCTCCGCCACTCGGACCCGGAGATGCGCAAGAGCATCAACGAGATCCTGAAATATCCCGACGACTGCGCCGGCAGCATCATGACCACGGAGTACGTGGACCTGAAGGCCACCATGACGGTGGAGGACGCCCTGAAGCGCATCCGCCGCACCGGCCCGGACAAGGAGACCATCAACATCTGCTACGTCATTGATGAGGGCCGCCATCTGCTGGGGTATCTCTCCATCCGGACCATCCTGCTGTCGGAGGAGGACGACATCATCGGGGACATCATGGACACCCATGTGATTTCCGCCAACACCCTGGACGACCAGGAGGACGTGGCCCAGATCCTGAACAAGTACGACTTTCTGGCCCTGCCCATTGTGGACACGGAGAACCGGCTGGTGGGCATCGTCACCGTGGACGACGCCATGGACGTTCTGCAGGAGGAGGCCACCGAGGACATCGAGAAGATGGCCGCCATCCTGCCCAGCGACAAGCCCTATCTGAAAACCGGCGTGTTTGAGACCTGGCGGGCCCGGACACCCTGGCTGATGATGCTGATGCTGTCCGCCACCTTCACCGGGATGATCCTGACCCACTTCGAAAACTCCCTGGCGGCGGTGCCCATCCTCACGTCCTATATCCCCATGCTGTCCGGCACCGGCGGCAACAGCGGCACCCAGGCCTCCACGGCGGTGATCCGCGCTCTGTCCCTGGGGGAGGTCCGGTTCGGCGACCTGCTGCGGGTGGTGTGGAAGGAGTGCCGGGTGGCCCTGATCTGCGGCGTGTGCCTGGCGGCAGCCAACTTTGTGAAGATGATGGTGGTAGACTGCTGGCTGCTGAACAACCCCACGGTGACGCCGGCGGTGGCGGCGGTGGTCTGCTGCACGCTGATCGGGACGGTGGCCTGCGCTAAGCTGGTGGGCGCGTCCCTGCCCATCCTGGCGGAGAAGATCGGGTTCGACCCGGCGGTGATGGCCTCGCCCTTCATCAGCACCATCGTGGACGCGCTGTCCCTGCTGATTTATTTCCGGTTTGCAACGTGGATTTTAGGTGTATAATAAGTCACCTGAAAAGGCTGTGCCTTTTCAGGTGATGGGGGATTCGCTCCGCTCTGCGAGACTTTTTTCATGCAGGCCATTCCAGTGGAATGGCCTGCATTTTATTGTCCGCCATTTGTCACATACTTTATGTTATAAAATATAGCATATACTTTTTATTTTTCTTCTTTTATAGTACCTTTGTGCCAAAAATCAGAGTTTTGCTTTTTTGTAAAAGCTCTCATTTTTCTCTTGAAGGTCCTGTAGCATAGAGTAAAAACTGAAAGGAGAAATTCTTATGTCCTCGCCAACCTGCTCCGACTGCGCACACTACTACCAGCACTACATCCGGCGGCAGCGCCGGTTTGTGGAGATCCATGACGGCCACTGTGTCGCCGCGCCCCGCACCAAGAACCGGACGCCGGACACGCCCGCCTGTGACAAATTTTTACCCCGGCCGGGCCGTACATAACCTGCCCGCTCCTGCGCACACTAGAGGACGGCGAAAGCCAACTATTTTTTCACGCAGGAGGATCATTTGCTATGACGAACACCAACAACGGCTGTGCCTGCACCCCCAACCAGAGCATCAAGTGCACGGTTACCAACTGCGCCCACCACTGCCAGGACCAGAACTACTGCGGCCTGAACACCATCACCGTGGGCACCCATGAGACCAACCCCACCAAGGTGGAGTGCACCGACTGCCAGAGCTTCCAGATGAAATAACTGCCACGCCGGGCTCCGGGGGCGGACCCGCCCCAAGGCCCGGCGCCTACATACGGAAAAAAGGAGGCAGGGCGTATGGGGAAGCACTGGCCGGCGCGGATCGCCGGCGCCGCTGCGGGGCTGGCCAACGGCCTCTTCGGAGGCGGCGGGGGCATGGTGTTCCTGCCCATCCTCTCCCGGTGGGGCAGCCTCTCCCAGCGGAAGCTGTACGCCACCTGTGTGGGGGTCATCTTCCCGGTGTGCCTGGTGTCCGCCGCCGTGTATCTGCTGCGGGGGGAGTTCTCCCTGCCGGCAGCGCTGCCCTATCTGGCCGGGGGCCTGGCGGGGGGCTGGATCGGCGGAAAGCTGTACGGCAAGGTCTCCACCACGTGGCTGAAGTGGCTCTTCGCCGGCTTCCTCTTTTACGCGGGGGTGAAGTATCTGCTGTGACGGAGTGGCTTCTTCCCTTTCTCTGCGGCCTGGGGGCCAGCATCCTCTCCGCCTGGGGCGTAGGCGGCGGCACGCTGCTGCTGTTGGTGATGACCCTCTTCCTGGGTGTGGACCAGCGGACCGCCCAGGGCATCAACCTGCTGTTCTTCCTGCCCACCGCCGTCTCCGCCCTCATCTGCCACGCCAGGGGCGGCTATCTGGACAAGCCCACGCTGAAAAACGCCGTGCCGCCGGCGGTGGCCGCCGCCCTGGCCGGGGCCTGGATCGCCACCGCCCTGGACGTGGAGCTCCTGCGGCGGCCCTTCGGCGTGTACCTGCTGCTCTCCGGCGTCAGCCTGCTGTGGCCGCAGAAGCGGAAAAAGACGTGACCTGCAAACAGGTCACGTCTTTTTGGATTCCTATTCCACCGGGTCCGTCAGGGTCAGCGTCACTTCCATGCGCTGGCCGTCCCGCCAGATCTCCATGGTGACCTGGTCCCCCACGTACAGCTGCCGGCGGATGCGCAGCAGATCCTGGCTGGAGGAGACCTCCCGCCCGGCGGCGGAGAGGATGAAGTCCCCCGTCCGGATGCCCGCCCGATCCGCCGCGGAGTCCGGCGTCACCTCCAGGACCTCCAGGCCCCAGACATCCTCCTCCAGCCGGGCCCCGGTCTGGAGCACCGTCACCCCGAAGGAGGGCTCCGGCTGGATCTCCCCGTAGGTCAGCAGGTCGTTCACCAGCCGCCGGATGGAGGCGGAGGGAATGGCGAAGCCCAGCCCCTCCACATTGGAGTAATCCGAGCTCATCTTGATGGTGTTGATGCCCACCACCTGGCCGTAGGCGTTGATCAGGGGGCCGCCGGAGTTGCCGGAGTTCAGGGCGGCGTTGGTCTGGATCAGGTTCATGGTCCGGCCGTCCACCCACACGTCCCGGTTGATGGCGGAGACGATGCCGTCCGTCAGCGTCCCCCGGAGCTCCACCCCCAGGGGGTTGCCGATGGCGTAGACCTTGTCGCCCACCACCAGCTGGTCCGAATCGCCGAAGGTGGCGGCGGGAAGCCCCGTCAGGTTCACCTTCAGCACCGCCAGGTCGTTCCGCTCATCCCCCGCCACATACAGGGCCTCATAGGTCCGGCCGGTGTCCAGGGCCACGGTGCAGTCCCGGCCGCCCGCCAGCACGTGGTAGTTGGTGAGGATATAGCCGTCCGACCGGAAGATCACGCCGGTGCCCACGGAGGCGCTGCCCTCCAGCTGGGCCAGCACCGTCACCACCGACGGGTTCACCCGCCGGTAGATCTCCTGGGCCGTCAGCTCCGGGCCCCGGTCCGTCTCCACCTCCAGCGTGGCGCCCTCCCCTGTGGGATAGGTGGGAATGGTGATCTCTCCGGAGGCCTCGGCATCCTCCTCCCAGCCGTAGTCATACCAGTATTCAAAGCGGTCCAGGATCCGCCCCGGCGACAGCCAGGACCACACCAGGACGCCCGCCGCGATGCCCAGCACCACCGCCAGGCCGATCAAGAAGATCCACAGCCCCCGCCGGCTCTTTTTCCGGGGCTGCGCCGGCGGCGTGCTCCGCCCCGGCAGCGGGCGGCTGTACCGCTCCACCACCTCGCCGGGCACCGGCTGCCGGTAGATCTCTACCACCTCGCCGGGCAGGTGGGATGTCAACTGTTCCTTTTCCTCCATGCGCGCCTCACTCCGTGGCCAGGGAGAAGGAGAACGTGGTCACGCCATCCTCACTGGTCACACTGATCTTTTCCTTGTGCTGCTCCAAGATCGTCTTGACGATATAGAGCCCCAGGCCGTAGCCGTCCTTGTCCTCGCTGCGGGACTTGTCGCTCTTGTGGAACCGCTCGAACAGCAGGGGCAGTTCCTCCGCCGGGATGGTGTCTCCCACGTTCCGCACCGTCACCCGGGCCTTGCCGTCGATGGTGGTGACACCCAGATACAGGGTGGAGCCCTCCGTGGCGAACTTGGTGGCGTTTTCCAGCAGGTTGTAGATCACCTGGGTGATCATGTCCTTGTCCCCCAGCACCAGAATGGGCTCCTCGGGGATGTCCGCGTCCACATCCAGATTCCGGTCCGTGATCTTCCGCTCCATGGAGATCAGCACCCGGCGCATGCTCTCGCAGATGTCGAAGTGCTTGCCCTCCCGCAGGGGGTCCATGGCCTGGAGCTGGCTCACGGCCAGCATCCGCCGCACCAGGCGGCTGAGGCGGCGGCTCTCGTCGGAGATGATCTGTAAATACTGCCGCTCGTTCTCCGGCGGGATGGTGCCGTCCAGGATGCCGTCGGTATAGCCGGCGATGGTGGTCATGGGGGTCTTGAGCTCGTGGGAGATGTTGGCGATGAACTCCCGCCGCTGCCGCTCCGTCTGCTGCAGATTCTCCGCCATATTGTTGAAGGAGGCGGCCAGCTCCCCCAGCTCGTCGTCCCGGCCGTAGTCGTTCATGCGGATGTCAAAATCCCCCTCCGCGTAGCGGCGGGTGGCCTTGGCCATCTCCCGGATGGGCTGGATCTGCCGCATGGTGGTGATGGAGGAGGCCATGAAAGAGATCATCAGCACCACAAAGGCCGTCATGAAGAACAGGCCCACAAAGCCGGTCCACATGGTGTCCAGGGAGGTGGTGGCTGACACGGCAAACACCAGGCCCACCGCCTCCTGGGAATTCTCATTCATGGCCGGGACGCCCACCACGATCCTCCGGTTCTCATAGAGGCCGTCGATGTCCGTGCGGTCGGAGGTGATGCCCCTTCTCAGGACCTCCTCCGTCATATCCGCCGGCATGGTCACCACCAGGCCGCTGAGGGCCGCGTCCGTGGACAGCAGCACATGTCCCTCCACATCGCAGATCAGGAAATCCACCTCAGACACCGTGGCGGCGAAGGTGGCTAGCCGCTGGAAGTCCTCGTCGCTCTGGAGTTCCTCCATATCCATGTACCGGCCGCTTTCCAGATAGTTCACCGACAGCTGCCCCACCACCCGGGCCTGGGCCGCCAGCTCGTCGTCCTGCTGGCTGCGGGCATAGCTGTAGCTCAGAGAGAAGAAGGATGCCCCCAGCAAAAACAGCGTCAGGAGCACCATGCCGACGGTGACGAACATCTGCCGCCAGTACAGGCCCCTGAACTTGTTGTGGAGTCTTTTTGCGATGCGCGCGATCCGCATTCTCATGAGTGTTCTCCTGTCCTTTGTCCATCCGCCGCCCGGATGCCGCGAAACCAATTCCAATCGTTTTTCCGGCGGCATGTACGCCGGAAAAACTCCCTGCGCGAAGCGAGCGTCGAACCGCTTGCGCGGTGAGGCGCAGAGCGGAGCGAATTCCCCACACCCGAAAAGGCTGCCGCCTTTTCGGGTGGTCTCGTCAGCTCTCCTTCGCCCCCGGGGCGCCTGTCAGCTCGAACTTGTATCCCACGCCCCACACGGTCTTCAGCGCCCACTGGTCGCTGACGTTTTCGATCTTCTCCCGCAGCCGCTTGATATGGACGTCCACCGTCCGGCTGTCGCCGAAGTAGTCAAAGCCCCACACCTCGTCCAGCAGCTGGTTCCGGGTGTACACCCGGTTGGGAGTGGAGGCCAGGTGGTACAGCAGCTCCAGCTCCTTGGGGGGCGTATCGATCTTCTTCCCGTCCACGATCAGCTCGTAGGAGTCCAGATCGATGATCAGCTTGTCGAACACCAGCCGCTTGCTGGTGTCGTTGGGGATCTCCGTCCGGCGCAGGACGGCATTGATGCGGGCGATGAGCTCCTTCATCTCAAAGGGCTTCACCACGTAGTCGTCCGCCCCCATCTCCAGTCCCTGGATCCGGTCGAACACCTCGCCCTTGGCGGTCAGCATGATGATGGGGACCTTGCTGGTCTCCCGGATTTTGGCGCACACCGCCCAGCCGTCCATCACCGGCAGCATGATATCCAGCAGGATCAGATCCGGCACCTGCTTTTGAAACTCCTCAATGGCCTTTCCGCCGTCCCCGGCGATGCGGACATCAAAGCCCTCCTTCACCAGATACATCTGAATCAGGTCACAGATGTTGCGGTCGTCCTCTACGACCAGAATGTTGCGGCCCATGAAGCTCCCTCCGTTTTTGATATGTCTGTATTCCCCGGACAGCGCCCAGGTTTGCCTGCCCGCAGGGGATCTCTCGTGTCTATTATAGTCCCCTGTGCCGGCGGGTGTTGAATTTTCTGTAAAATCTCTCCAGCTCAGGAGGCGGTCTCCGTCATGGCCAGGCAGTTGCTGTCAGCGGCCTCCACCGCTGCCAGAAACGTCCCCAGTCCCGCGGCGTTGGTGCCGTCTCCCAGCCAGACCGTGACGGCGCCGGACCGGCTGGTCACCCGCTGGAGGAGGGTATCCGCCGCGCCGGTGCTGCTGAGGGGATACGCCGCCCGGTCCAGGTCCGGCGTCAGGCAGCAGAAGCCCGCCGCCTCCGCCTCAGCCACCGCCTCCGCCGTGGCGTTCTCCAGCCAGACCAGACGGGTTTTCACGCTGGCCGCCTGGAACAGCAGGCGATTCCCCTCCTCCAGCTGCTCCGTCACCGAGCGGTCCCCGTCCGCATCCGCCAGCAGGCCGATGGCCTGTCCCGTGGCGGCCATCCGCCGCAGCAGGTCCCCCTCTGTCTCCAGGAAATCCGCCGTACAGTAGAAAGCGGCCTGGCTGCCGTAGCGGTCCAGAGTGTCCAGCAGAGACCGGGTCTGGGCGGCGTCCGACGCCTCCATGCCCAGATAGATGCGCTGGCCTGTCACAACCGCGGGCTCCGACGGCTCCCGGTCCGGCTCTTCCGCCCCGGCACTCTGATTCTGGAGATACTGGTTGTACTCATAATTCATCCGGGATTTGGCGGCATCCGCAAAATACCGCTCCTCCAGGTCCATATCCGTGTTGCGGACCCACACCAGATAGCCCCGATCCACCTCCACGGTGGAGTACAGCAGCCCGAAACACCGGGCGATCAGGGAGATGGGCAGGAAGATCACGTTTCCCCGCTGAATGGCCTTCTGGAAATACATATTGCCCTCGTTGTCGATGGCATAGTCTTTGTTCACATCAAAAACCAGGGAGCTGTAGATGGTGTCGTCCACATACAGCAGGATGGTCCCCCTGCCGATGTTGGGATAGTAGGACACCCCCAGGTCCCGCCCCACGCCGGTGAAGATGGTGCTGGGCACATACAGATAGCCGCCGGACCAGAAGGGCATGGTCTCGTCCGACAGCGAAAGGACATTTTTGTTCACTGCGGTGAAATACACGCTCCCAGCCGCCTCCGAGGGGACCGGCGCCATCTGGAACACCAGCACCAGGCACAGCGCCAGGGCCGCCAGCTTTCGTCTCATCATGCCCTCCTTTCCGCAGCGCAGACAGCTTTCAGAATATCATATTTTAGCACATCCGCCGCCGTGTTGTAAAGGGTCACCCCATTGCGGCAGAGGTGTAGGGCTCCACGGTGACGCCGGTATAATAGTGGGTGAGGATCTCCCGGTAGTCCGCCCCCTCTTTCGCCATCTGGTTGGCGCCGTACTGGCTCATGCCCACGCCGTGGCCGTAGCCGGTGACGAAAAATACCAGCTTTCCGTCCGCCGCCTCCCACTCAAAGCAGGCGGACCGGAGCCCCAGGATGCTGCGCAGGGTGCTGCCCTTCACCGTCACGCCGCCCACCTCCACGGTCTCCACGCTGCCGGCGGTGTCCGTGACGGCATTTTGCAGCCAGCCGCCCATGTCGTCGGACAAGTCCGCATCCGGCTGGGCGGAGAGCACCTTCTCCCGGAACTCCTCCGCCGTGAATTCCACCCGGCTGTAGTAGTTGGGGATGCTGTCCGCCGGCTCCGGCGACGCCACCGCCTGGAGATAGGGCAGGTCGTTGACCCACACCTCGCCGGAGGCCCGGGTCTGCCCGGCAGAGGAGGAGTGGAACACCGCCAGGATGGGCACCCCGCCGTAGAGGATGGCCTCCCCGTCCGTCTCCCGGACGGCAGTCTCGATCTTCTCCTCATAGGCGTCCGCATCCTCGCCCCAGTTGTTCCGGGCGTTTTCCTCGGAGATATACGCCTGGCAGCAGGTGGAGTCGGTGCAGATGTCCGCCGTGTCCCCGTGGTTGCCGCCGGTCTGCATCTTATATAAGGTGTACGTCCGGGCCGCCACCGCCTGGGCCTTCAGGGCCTCCGGCTCAAAGGAGGCGGGCATCTCCGCCCGGACCACTCCAACCAGATACTCCCCCAGGGTCATCTCCTCCACCGCGTCCCCCACCAGGACCTTCAGCACCATCTCCCCATCCAGGTCTCCGGGCTGAAAGGGCTCCCGCTCCGACTCCACGGCCGTGGGGTCGGCGGAGAACAGCTCCGTCCGAAAGGGCACCACCACTGCCAGGGGCAGGGCGAACAGCAGCACCAGCAGCACCGCCGATACGGCGGCGCTCTGGCGGATCTCAGAATGGCGTCTCATGGAATTCCTCCTCTTTTGTTTCCCGCGCGGGCCTGTCCCTTCACTGTATGCGCCGCCCGGGCGGAAAATGAGACCGGCATGGACAAACGGCATTTCCCGTGGTATACTGGCACTTGAAAATCCAACACGATAAGGAGATCGGCTCCTATGAAAAAATATCTGTTCTGGCCCCTGATGGCCGTGATCGGCGGCGCTGGGGCATTTGTCCTGCGGTTGCTCCAGCGCAGCACCGGGTTCGAGACGGACACCGGCCTGCCCATCCCCGGGAATCTGTACGCCCTTTTGCTGGCGGTGTGGTTCGTGCTCCTGGCGGTGGTCTGCCTGGTGGCGGCCCGCAGGCTCCTCCCGGCGGACCGGGAGAATCCGCCGCTCTTTCCGGCGGGCTTCTCCGTGGCCTCCGCGGGACTGCTCACCCCGGCGGTGATGGGGATCTTCCTGCTGGCGGTCTCCGGCGTGCTGGACCTGCTGTTGGGATTTTCCGGTGCCAGCGCCCTCACCGGCAGCGGGGAACTGGTGACGGTTTTCGTGACCGCCCCGGGCGATCAGCTCTTTACCGGCGGGGAGCACCTGCTAGTGGGCGTGCTGTCCCTTCTCATGGCGGTCAGCCTCTTCCCCGCCATTCCCGCCTGCCGGGTGCGGCCGGAGAGCGATGCGCGCAGGCCCTTCCAGGGGGCCCTGCTGCTGGTGCCGGTGTGCTGCCTAGTGGTGCGGCTGGTGCTCACCTACCGGGCGGTCTCCACAGACCCGTCTTTGGTCAATTACTATCCCGAACTGCTGGCGGTGGTCTTTCTGACCCTGGGCTTTTACCGCCTGTCCTCCTTCGCCTTCCGGTCCGGACGGACCCGCCGCTACGCCCTGTATGCCGTGCTGGCCATCACCTTCTGCCTGGCCACGCTGGCAGATCTGCCGGACACGGCCCGGCTCCTGTTCTACCTGGGCGGAGCCCTGACCCTGTTTGGCTTCCTGTTCCAGCGGTCCGCCGTGCTGGCCGCCCCCTGGGACAACATCTGACAGTTTATCACAAAATCCCCGCCGGCGTCAGTCCTGCCGGCGGGGATTTTCGGTTTGTTTACAAATGGATGGACCGCAAGAGAGAAACAGACCAGCCTTTCGGCTGGTCTGTTTCCCTATTTTTTGGAAGATTGGATGAAAAGAAGTTTTGTCTCTTGCAAGTATTAAGATACCAGCCAGTTGTTAAGCAAACCAGCGCTAATTGTTACAAAAGTCTTAAATCAAATCTGTGGGCCAATTTTTTATCTGCCGCCCCGGAGCCCGGCGAAGAAGTCCGCCAGCACCTGCCGGCAGTCCGCCTCCAGGATCCCCCCCACCAGGGCCGGGCGGTTGGGAAAGTTCTCCATAAACAGGTTGGTGACCCCTCCGCAGGCGCCGAAGGCCGCGTCCCGGGCGCCGTACCACACCCGGCGGATCCGGGCGTTCAGAATGGCTCCGGCGCACATGGGGCAGGGCTCCAGGGTCACATACAGCTCACAGTCGTCCAACCGCCAGGTGCCAAGGCACTCGTTGGCCTGGGCGATGGCCTCCATCTCCGCGTGGGAGGCGGTGGCCTGCCGCTCCTCCCGCCGGTTGCGGCCCCGGCCCACGACCGTTCCGTCCCGGACGATGACGCAGCCCACAGGCACCTCCCCCGCCGCCGCGGCCTCCGCCGCCAGTGCCAGGGCCTGGGCCATGAAATGTTCCTGTTCCGTTGGCATGTTCTTCCTGCCTCCCTGTATGAAACCTGGCATATTTGTCCAAACTCCCCGTAAGAATATGGATAGGAGGGACACTGCCATGAAATCTGTCTTTGCCAAGAAAGCCGCCCGCCCCGACCCGGAGCTGCTGACCCTGAAGACCGAACTGCTGGAGGCCCAGGGAGACCTGGCCCAGGCCTACCACCAGTTCGACCAGGCCCTGGACCCGGAGCTGGTGGAGTCCTGCATCTACCAGATCAGTGCCGTGAAGGCCCGGTGCAACTACCTGATCCGCGCCATCAAGGAGCGGAGCCCTGACGGGCTGGCCGCCGCCGGACTGGAGGGAACCGCCACATGGACATGAGCCAAAAGATCCTGGCCGCCATCCTGGCGGGCTTTTTCCTGGTGGCCCTGCTCCGGGTGTTCAGCTCCCCCTTCCGCCTGGCGCTGAAGCTGCTGCTGAACACCCTGCTGGGCTTTCTGGCCCTGTGGGCGGTGCGGCTGACGGCGGGCCTCACCGGCATCGCCCTGGGGCTGAACCTGTGGAACGCCCTGGTGATCGGCGTCCTGGGCCTGCCGGGGTTTGTCCTCCTGCTGCTGGTCCAGTGGGTGCTGTAGGGTACATATTGGGGGGCCGGGAGATCGGCCCCCCTCTTTTATAGCTCTATGCCTGCCGCGTCATAGACCGCGAAATACGCAGTGCCAGACTCCCCTTCCGGACATTCGGCCACCGTCAGCGCGGGCGTCGTTTCAACAGGGTACTCCTCTTCCGTTTCCAGGGCTCCTATGGTAAAGCAGACCCGGACAAGGGCTGTCCGGGCGTTTTCACTCCAAACCGCCACGCCCGAGACTTCTCCGTATCGGTTGATCAGATTATTGCCATAGATGCCCTCGCCGCATTCGTACAGCTCCGAAATGCTGGGATTGACCCCGCGGTCTCCATGCTCTTGGAACCAGAGGAGATACCTCCGTCCAGGTTCAGCACCCTGGAACACCACAAACCGCGCAGAGCCCTCATGTTGCTCCATCAAGAGTTCCGCTGTCCCATCCTGCCAGTCCATAACTTTGCAGATGTACTGCTCGATGTGCTCCGGGCTGCCCGTCCGGAGTACAGGCGGCCGGGTCAGCAGACCGATTGCCAGCGCCGCGGCCATCCCAAGCAGCAGGAACGCAAGTCTCCCCGCCCGTTGTCCATTCATTCATCACACCTCCGCAAAAACAAAAATAGAATATCAGAAATCAGGAGATAATAAGAGCATTCGAGAGAAAATTTGAGTTTTCACGTAGCTAAATGAAATTCCCGTTGACATTCCCCGCCCGCCGTGGTATAAATATCCTTGCTCCGATTGTAACCCGGAGCTCTTGATTTGTAAAGCAAAGCAAAGAATTTCAATATACGGAGGAAACACCATGTCCACTTTTATGGCAAACAAGGCCAACATTGAGCGCAAGTGGTACATTCTGGACGCCGCGGGCAAGCCCCTGGGCAAGACCGCCGTCCGGGCTGCTGACCTGCTGCGCGGCAAAGGCAAAGTCACCTTCACTCCCCACGCCGACTGCGGTGACTATGTCATCATCATCAACGCCGGCAAGGCTGTGCTGACCGGCAAGAAGGGCACCCAGAAGATGTACCGGACCCACTCCGGCTGGATCGGCGGCCTGAAGGAGACCCCCTACCGCATCCTGATGGAGGAGCAGCCCGAGCTGGCCATGAAGGTGGCTGTCCGGGGCATGCTGCCCAAGAACACCATCGGCCGGGAATCCCTGAAGCGGCTGCACATCTATGCGGACGCCAACTACGAGCAGCAGGCCCAGAAGCCCGTCGCTCTGGACGCGGAATAAGGAGGAGTTTGAAGTATGTATCAGTCCAAGAAGCCCTACCTGTATGGTACTGGCCGCCGGAAGTCCTCCGTGGCCCGCGTTCACCTGTTCCCCAACGGCACCGGCTCTATCACCATCAACGGCCGGAGCATCGATGAGTATTTCGGCCTGGACACCCTGAAGATGGTGGTCCGTCAGCCCCTGGAGGCCACCGGCAACACCGGCAAGATGGATGTTGTGGCCACTGTCACCGGCGGCGGCGTGTCCGGCCAGGCCGGCGCCCTGCGCCACGGCATCGCCCGTGCCCTGCTGCTGGCCAGCGAGGACAACCGTCCCATCCTGAAGAAGGCCGGTTTCCTGACCCGCGATCCTCGTATGAAGGAGCGCAAGAAATACGGTCTGAAAGCGGCAAGACGTGCGCCCCAGTTCTCCAAGAGATAATTACTCTCAAGCAAAAACCCTGGAACCGCAATGGTTCCAGGGTTTTCTTTTTTGATTCTGCCGCAAATCTGACGCAAACAGGGCGTTTTTCATTGAAATCTGCGTTCCCTCCTGCATCTGTCTGTAATGGTTCGCCGAATCTCTGGAAGTGGACGATCTCCCGCTCCCGCAGGAAGCGGATCACGTTGTTCACGTCCGGGTCGTCGGACAGACGGAGGATGTTGTCGTAGGTCAGGCGCGCCTTCTGTTCCGCAGCCAGGTCCTCCGTCAGGTCGGCGATCACGTCGCCGGTGGACTGGATGGAGCCGGCGGTCCAGGGGAAGCCGGAGGCGGCGGTGGGGTAGACCCCGGTGGTGTGGTCCACAAAATAGGGTGCAAAGGCGGGGCACTTGCGTACCTCTTCATCGGAGAGGTTCCGGGTGAGCTGGTGGACGATGGCCGCCACCATCTCCATATGGCCCAGCTCCTCGGTGCCGATGTCGGTCAAAAGACCCTTGGCCTCGGCGTAGGGCATGGAGTACCGCTGGGACAGGTAGCGCATGGAGGCGCCCAGCTCCCCGTCGGGCCCGCCGTACTGGCTGATGATGAAGGCGGCCAGCTTGGGGTTGGGGGTGGAGATCTTTACTGGGAACTGGAGCTTCTTCTCATAAATAAACATCTCACTTCACCTCGTTCTGCCCATAATTCCAGGGCCACGGGTCCTGGAGCCAGCGGTAGGAGCTCCCCGCGGCGGCGCTGGTCTTGGTGATGGGGCCGTACTGGGCCTCGTAGTCCAGGATGTCCTGGACGGTGACGGCGTAGTGCACGTCCGCCTTCACCTTTTCGCTCACGTCCACCACGCACAGGGGGTAGACCAGCTGCTTCACGCCATAGGCCTCGGACAGCGCGCCGCCCTTGGCGAAGTGGCCGGGAAAGTCGATGTGGGTGCCGAACTGGCCGGGGAATTTGAAGGTCTGGATCAGGCAGTCCAGCATGGGCTGCCCCCAGTCGTACACCGTCTTGGACAGCTCCACCGAGCCCTCCGGGATGCCCGCCCAGTAGGGGCTGTCGTTTCCTTTGCCTGCATGCACAACACCTGCCTGTCCGCTGAGTTTACGGTACCATCATATCACAAAACGACAGATCCGGCCACGGGAAACGAAAAATTTTGCGGCGGGGCGGCCGCAGGGCAAAAAAAGCACATATTCCTCCGAAAAGCCGTTACACTATGTTGGCAGAAATTTGTCAAGGAGGAACCTATGGAGCGACGAATCATAACAGGGGAACAGCTGGCGGCCTTCCGGCGCCGGCTTCAGGAGGAGGAGCGCAGCCCGGCTACCGTGGAGAAGTACGGAAAGGAGGCGGCCCGGTTTGCCGTCTGGCTGGAGGGCCGTCCGGTGACCAAAGAGGCGGCGGTCTGCTGGCGGGAGGAGCTGCTGGCCAAGGGGCTAAGTCCGGCCACCGTCAACGGAAAGTTGGCCGCCCTGGACCGGCTGTTCCGTTTTTTGGGCTGGGAGGACTGCCGGGTCAGGCATCTGCGGGTACAGCGGAAGCTGTTCCGGGACTCCAACCGGGAGCTCACCCGGGAGGAGTACGGCCGCCTGCTGGCGGCGTGCCGTGCAGGAGGACAGGAGCGGCTGGCGCTGCTGATGGAGGCCATCTGCGCCACCGGCATCCGGGTGAGCGAGGTGCGGTATCTCACAGTGGAGGCCGCCCGGATGGGGAGGGCGGAGGTCTCTTTAAAGGGGAAGATCCGCACCATTCTCATCCCCGGGAAGCTGTCCCGGAAGCTGCTCAAGTATGCGAAAAAGCAAAAGACCGTCTCCGGCGAGATCTTTCTCACCAGAAACGGCACCGGACTATCCCGGAAACAGATATGGGCTGAGATGAAGGCGGTGTGCAAAAAGGCGGGGGTGGCGCCCGGTAAGGTGTTCCCGCACAACCTGCGGCACCTGTTTGCCCGGACCTTTTACCGGGTGTGCCGGGATGTGGCCAAGCTGGCCGATGTACTGGGGCATTCTTCCATCGAGACCACCCGGATCTACCTGATCTCCACCGGCGATGAGCACGCCCGTGTGCTGGAGCGGCTGCGGCTGATTTTATAGGACAGAATCTTTCTTTTGTCTAATTACCAGACGTAAAGATACATACCGGCGACCATAGTTTACCAGAATTTTTCGATAATTTCAAGATATTCCAGGAATTCTCTGCGCGAAAAACAGACCGGATGAAGCGTTAAAATTCAACCGGTCTGGTCATTTTGCGCCCAAAAAGGCGATAACAGTCGATTTTTGACGTTTGCCCTTCCAAAAATTTCTCTGTGAGAAATTTAATATGACAAAAGAAAGATTCTGTCAATAGGAAAGGAGATGGAAGATGGCGGAGCGCGAGACGGTTTTTGTGGTCACGTCGGAGTCCATCGACCGGTACATTCAATCGCTTCAGGAGCGGGGCCGGACGGCGGAGACGGTGCAGAACTACCGCCGCAGCCTGGCCAAGCTGTACAAGGGGCTGCCGGAGGACAAGGTGATCCGGGCAGACACCCTGCTGAGCTGGCGGGAACGGCTTTTGGCGAAGGGCTACAGCAGCCGGACCGTCAACACCTGCCTGTCGGCTGCCAACAGCTATGTGGGGTTCTGCGGCTACCGGCAGTTTCAGGTGGAGGGCCAGCTGGAGCCCGGACATGAGGAACAGCCCAGGCTCACCCGCCGGGAGTATCTGCGGATGCTGTCCACCGCCCGGAGCCTGGGCAAGGAGCGGGCCTATCTGCTCATCAAACTGTTTGCCACCACCGGCGTGACGGTGCAGGAGCTGCACAAGGTGACGGTAGAGGGGGTCCTGTCGGGCCGCATCCAGGTCAAGCCCAGGGAGAGCCGGCAGGAAGTTTTCCTGTACGACGGCCTCCGGGACGAGCTGCTGGGCTACGCCCGGCGGTGCGGAGTGCGGGACGGCCCGGTGTTTGTCACCCGGAATGGGAAGCCCCTTCTCCGCAGCAATGTGACGGACAGCATCCGAAGGCTGTGCCAGGACGCATGGGTGGAGCCGGAAAAGGGCAATCCCCGGTGCCTGCACAAGCTCTATCTGGAGACCCGGCGGACGATCATCGGACGGCTGGAGGAACAGGCTCGGGAGACCTATGAGAGCCTTCTGGACCGGGAACAGCTGGCCGTCGGTTGGGAGGAGTGAGGCGGCCCAAAATCACGAACCCAAACAGGCAAATGCATGAAAACAGACCTTTAGGAGGGAGAGCATGAAACGAAGGAAGCGCGCAATGGCGGTCCTCCTGTCCGCGGTGATGGGGACCATGCTGCTGCAGCCAACAGTGAGTTTTGCAGTGGATTCTCAGGATGTTACATCCGGGACCGTGACACAGTGGGAGTGGGTCTGGCCGGATGAGGAGGATCACGAGGATGACACGTTGACCATCGAGACCAGCGAAGAGACCGTCTCTTGGGAGGAGATCGAGGATCTGCTTCCCAAGGAGATTCGTGCCACAGTGGTAGAGATGGAGCAGGAGCCACAGGAGCCACAAGCGCCGGAAGGTGGGACTGGCGGCAGTGACAGCAAGGATACCACCGGTGAAGATACGAATACCGATAAAGATACGAATACCGGTGGTACAACTGGTGAAACAGATGATAGCAATAAAACAGATGATGTCAATGCCGGTGAAAACGCCGATACCGAAAGCGACACTGACGAGGAGACAAACACCGGGAATACCGGCGATGTAACCTCCAGCAAAGACGATCCGGCCGGTGCTGGTGACGGGACTCCCGGCGAAATCGAGACGGAACCCGCCGGCGGCGTGACTGACGGCGCCGAAATCAGCGTCAACAGCCAGACCGCTGCGGCCCTGGCCCTGTCCAACACCCTGTATTTGGTGGAGGACGACGGTCAAAACGGTGACCCCAGCGATGACGGCGGGAAGCAGACCCGGACTTTCACCAATGTTAAGATTCCTGTTACTTGGCCTTCTGAGGAACAGACAATTTCGGATGGGACGGTTCTGACCGCAGGGATTTCTGGTGGATTTACATTGGGTGAGGGGGTTTCAAAACTCCAAATCACCGTGGACATTCAGGAACCCACCGCCAACCCGAAGTTTACCGTTCAGTATTATGCCAATCTGGTGGTTGCAGACACTGGTGATGATACCGGATTCCTGACCATACTTGACACGAGCGGCAACGGTGATGGCACGGGCGGACATCTGCCTACGAATAATAATGAGGGGATGAAAACCAAGCACTTTTACCTAACCGATAAGGGTGAAATTAGAACAGACGTAGAACTGACAAAGGTTTATACAGACAATTCGTTCAACTTTGCCAATTACAATAAACTGAGTGATATAGACCATCTGGCCAAAAATAAGAATTATCAGCTTGACTCGGTTTGGGTTTTAAAGGATGGCAGCAATGCAGAAAGCATTGAAGAAAGTGATTGGACTATCTACAATAATAACCTGAGTGAAATTCATTTTACTAACAGTGAGGAGACGGCGGCTGAAGATAAAAATGCAATTTTAATCACAGATGACTCTGTGATCCGCCTGGTCTATGACCCTACCACTGGCAACCATACAAATGCCGCCAACTTCTATGACTATGACATCACAGAGGATGGGATACATACCCATAAAGACGGTCACGCCCAAGGCATCAACAACCCCAAAAATTACAATAACTATACTAGTGGCGATGCAATGTTTGCTTTTGGAAATGCAAACACAGGGACAGGGCTCGACACAGAGAGCTGGAACGGAAATACCCTTAACAAGGCTAACACAAATAATGCATTTCAGGGCTGTACATACGGCATTGTAAGCGGGCTGGACGAAGACCGTCATCTGATCTATTCGGAGGGCATCGCCGCCCCGAATTTGTTCAACGAAGGAGCTGCAAAGGGTAAGACCTCCTATGAAAATGGACAGTACAGTTTGCAGTTCAACCGTTCGGGTGATACCTATACCCTGACCGCAGTCAATGGAACAGATCTGAAAGAGCTTGAGACATTTACCAAGCTTACTCATTACAGCAACGGTGAAGCGTTCTGGCAGAATAAAACAATTTGGACCAACAACTTTTGGCCTATGGATAGTAAAGATAACACCGATCCGCACACTGGAACTTATGATGAGTCTAAGCGTGAAAGGTTTACTGGGATTGGCGGGGAATCAACTTATCCTCCCAGCGATGACAGCATCCCCCACAATAACCTGTTCGGAATGCAGTTTGAGGTTCAGTTTAGTCTGACCGAGGACTACTGCGGTCCCCTGGAGTACTATTTCTTCGGCGACGACGACATGTGGGTGTTCTTGACTGCCCCCGATGGAACAAGCAAGCTGGTGTGCGACATCGGCGGCGTCCACAGCTCCGTAGGCGAGTACGTGGACCTGTGGGATTACATCGTTAAGGGGAGCCAAGGGGATTATATCCTGTCCTTCTTCTACACCGAGCGCGGCCTGTCCGGTTCCACCTGCTGGATGCAGTTCACCCTGCCCTCCGTGTCCTCCGTCATCCCCGGCCAGAGCACCGGGAACCTGACGGTGAAGAAGGATGTTGTGGGCAATAGCAACCAGGAGTTTACCTTCACCGTCGGTCTGAAAGACGAGGACGGTAATTCCCTGACAAATGACTATTCCTGTTCCAATGGCGATAGAATCAGCGACGGCGAAACGATCACCCTGAAAGACGGCCAGTCCATTACGATTTATGGCCTGCCAGTGGGGACAAAATATACCATTACGGAGACAGAAAATAACGGCTTTGTAACCAGTGTCGATGGAACTCGAACAAATGTCGCCACCGGTACGATCAGCACAAAGGATTCTACTGAAACGGTAACCTTTACCAACACTCAGTTGGGCAGCCTCAAGGTAGCAAAGACTGTGTCCGGCACAGGCACAGATACCAGCAAGGCATTTCCCTTTACGGTAACTCTGACTGATTCGAACAGTCGTCCGGTCACGGGTGTGTTTAACGTTGAAGGCACTGCCACTGATGTGAATGGAGCGGCGCTTACCACTTTGACCTTTGATAACAATGGGACCGCTTCGTTTAGTCTCACCCACAATCAATACATCAAGATTAAAGGCCTTCCGGTTGGAACAAAGTATACCGTAACGGAGACAGATTCCGACAGCTATACCGTGGCTTATCCCAACAATGATCAGAGCGGCAAAATTGGAGCGGATGCTCCGGATGTGACCTTCACCGTCACCAACACCGCCCCGGGTAATCTTACCGTGAAAAAGAGCGTTGTTGGAGAAGCCAGCGCCGATGCAGAGTTTACCATTACAATTACATTGGATGATCCTAGCATCAATGGACAGTATGGTGCTGTAACATTTGCCAACGGTGCTGCCACTGTAACGCTGAAGAATGGAGCATCTGTAACTGCCACGGGTCTGCCCGCTGGAATTGGCTATACCGTGGAAGAAACGGAGGCGAGCAGCGCCGGTTACAATGTGACCTATACTGGCAAAAATGGCACCATTGCCGCCGGTGCTACTGCCGAAGTTACCGTCACCAACACTGTGCCAACCCCGGACCCGGAGTATGGTGCACTCACCGTAACCAAGCATGTCACCGGAAATGACGCAAGCACAAGTAAGGAATTTACCTTTACAGTTGAGCTGAGCGACAAAACTGTAACTGGTCCATATGGCGACATGACATTTAACGGCGGTAAGGCCACCTTTAGACTCCGTGACGGGGAATCTGCCACCGCTACTAACCTGCCCGCTGGAATCACCTACACCGTGACAGAGGCGGAGGCCAACCAGGACGGTTATGACACCAGCAGCACAAACGCCAGTGGCACGATTCCGGCAAACAGCACAGCTGAGGCCGTATTCACCAACCACCGTGACAAGGAAACCCCGCCGCCCCCGCCCGACGACGGTGACGACGAGGGCAGCCTGACCGTCACCAAGACCGTCCAGGGCACCGGCGCGGACGTAAACCGGGAGTTCCGCTTCCGGGTGGAGCTGGACCAGAACATCACCGGACAGCGGGGCGGCATGTACTTTAAAAACGGCGTGGCCGAGTTCACGCTGCGCCACGGCGAGCGCGCCACCGCCACCGGCCTGCCCGAGGGAGTGAAGTACATTGTCACCGAGCTGGACGCCAATGAGGACGGCTACACTGCCAATATGGTGTCCGATTCCGGCGAGATCGAGGCGAACCGCACGGACCGGGTGGAGTTTGTAAACAGCTTTACCCCGGACAATCCGCCGGACAATCC
>DWYU01000095.1 GCA_019118505.1 Candidatus Oscillibacter excrementavium | reverse complement strand
GGGGACGCCCTGCGTCCCCGCCCGACTCAGGCGCAGAGGAAGGCGGTCCGCAGCATCCGGGCCAGCATCTGGCCGAAGGTGACCCGGGGGATCTCCTCGCCGGCCAGGATGGGCAGCTCCGCCACGATCTCCTCCCCCGCGGTGACGGTGAGGGTGCCGATCTGGCTGCCCGCGGCCACCGGCGCCTCCAGGGACTCCGGCAGGGAGACGGTCTGCCGGAGGTCCCCGGCCTGGGCCTTCTCCAGCAGCAGGTGGGTGTCCTCTCCCAGCACCGGCTGGACCGTGGCCTGGGTCCCCAGGGACACGGGGATGGGCGGCAGGGCGGACTCCGGCACCACGGTCTTTAGGGTATAGGTGGAGAAGCCGTAGTTCAGCAGAGCGGTGGCGTCGTTGAACCGCTGGGTGGAGGTGGGGGCCTTCATGATGACGGCGATCAGCTCCATGCCGTCCCGCTCCGCCGTGCCGGAGAGACAGTACAGGGCGCTGTCCGTGGAGCCGGTCTTCAGGCCGGTGGCGCCCTCGTAGAAGCGGATCAGGCGGTTGGTGTTCACCAGAGAGGAGGCGCCGTCCCGCAGGGTGTCCATCCAGATGGTGGTGTACTGGCGGATGTCCGGGTGATTTCGGATCAGCTCCCGGCTCATCAGGGCGATGTCGTAGGCGGAGGTGACGTGGCCCTCCGCCGGCAGGCCGGTGGCGTTGCAGAAGTGGGTGTCCGCCATCCCAAGCTCCGCCGCCCGCTGGTTCATCCTCTCCACAAAGGCCTCCTCGCTGCCGGCCACTGTCTCCGCCAGGGCCACGGCGCAGTCGTTGGCGGAGACCACGCACACGGCCTTCAGCATGTCGCTGACCGTCATCTGTTCGTTCTCCTTCAGCCAGATCTGACTGCCGCCCATGGAGCAGGCGTGGGCGGAGGCGGTGATGACGTCGTCATAGTGGAGTGCCCCGCTGTCGATGGCCTCCATGGTCAGCAGCAGCGTCATCACCTTGGTGACGCTGGCGGGCTCCAGCTTGGCGTGCTCGTCCTTGGCGAAGAGGACAGTGCCCGTCTCCTTTTCCATCAGCAGCGCCGACGGGGCGGACACCTCCAGCGCCTGGGCACTGCCGCCCATCACCAGCAGGGCGCACAGCAGCGCGACAATTTTTTTCATACGGATCCCCCTTTGCTTCGTTGGTAGAATCTATGTCCGGGCGGACGGATTCATGCCGGGGATCATTTTTGGGTTGCAAAATGAAATCGGGTCTGCTATAATAGGCTCCAGCTTCCCGATGCGGCTGTAGTTCATCGGTAGAACGGCAGCTTCCCAAGCTGCATAGGTGGGTTCGACTCCCATCAGCCGCTCCACGTCGGAGCAAAGTCCGCTTTGCTCCGACGTCTTTTTATGCCTGAGGCAAAAAAAACGTCATCCGCCCGCTCCCCTGCTCCTCCTTTCCAACTGCGACCCGCTGCGCTGGGCTCGCAGTTGGTGGGCCGCCCTGCGGGCGGCATTTTTCTCGATTAAGAAATATCGATTTTAACCGTCCATTCCCAAAAGAAAGACACGCTGAAAAGCGTGTCTTTCTTTTCGGGGTTCGCAGGCCGATGGCCCGCTCCGCTCCCCGGTATTTCAAGGCCCAGGGCGGCCTTTGGCTGATCGGGTGGCCTCCCGATATATTTGGGGCATCCGTTCCGGCGTTCCCCGGGGGATGGGAGGGTGAGGACGTGCTTCAGACTCCTGATTGTATCGCACATCGCAAAAAAATAACCACATCCGAAGATGTGGTTATCTCTGGCGGAGAAGGAGGGATTCGAACCCTCGAGACCCTTTAGGGGCCTACATGATTTCCAATCATGCGCCCTCGACCAACTAGGCGACTTCTCCATAGCTGCTCCAGGAAATTCTGATGATTCAAAAGACCTGCCAAAAGCGACAGCGTTATTATTATACCAGAGGTTTTCGGATTGTCAAGCCCCAAAATCCGCTTTTTCCGAAAAAAGGCGGAGAGCCTCAGGCTCTCCGCCCCGCGCGTCAGCGCATTTCCGAGACGATGCTGTCCACGGCATGGTCCACGGCGACACCCAGCTTGTGGATACTCTTGCCCACCTGCGTTTTCATGGGATCCCTGCCGTAGGGCACCATCATCCCGACTGCCGCGCCGGCCATCAGCCCGGCGCCGATACCGACCCAAAATCCGGTACTCATTCTCATATCAGTCACTCCTTTTCGGCCTGGCCGTAGTATGACCGCTTTTGCGGGAAAAAACCGCCGGATGCGGATTTGCCAAAAAGCGTCAGACACGGTATAATGAAACCAAATCGAGACTTGACGAGACGGAGGGAGCCATGACCACCATCTATCTGATCCGCCACGCAGAGGCGGAGGGAAATCTGTACCGCATCGCCCAGGGGCAGGCCAACAGCATCATCACGGACCGGGGCTGGCGGCAGATCCAGGCGCTGGAGCGCCGGTTTGCCGATATTCCCGTGGATGCGGTGTACGCCAGCGACCTCTACCGCACCTGCGCCACCGCCAGCGCCATCTACCGGCCCAAGGGGCTGCCCCTGCACCGGCGGCGGGACCTGCGGGAGATCTGTGTGGGTGTCTGGGAGGAAAAGACCTGGGGGGAGATCGCCCGGGAGGACCCGGAGCAGCTGCGGAACTTCAACAGCGCCCTGCACCTGTGGCACGTGGAGGGGGCGGAGACGCCCCAGGCGGTCCAGGCCCGGCTGCTGGCGGCGGTGCGGGACATCGCGGCGGCCAACGAGGGAAAGACGGCGGCGGTGTTCTCCCACGGCTGCGCCATTCGGCTGCTGCTGGCGGCTGTTCAGGGGATCCCTCTGGAGGAGCTGGGCAGGACGCCCACCGGCGGCAACACCGCCGTGTCGCTGCTGCGGGCGGAGAACGGACGGCTGGAGGTGGTCTGGCGGGATGATGTGTCCCACCTGACAGACCCGGCCTTCATCCGGGGGGACACGGTGAAAAAGCGGGCCAACGGCCTGGAGCCGGGACTGTACTTCCGGCCGCTGGGACCGGAGCAGGCGGACTTCCCGGCGGTGTGCGCCGGACGGACCCCGGAGCGGATGGACGGGGCACTGGTGGGCTATCTGGAGGAGACGCCGGTGGGCGTGGTGGCCTTTGACGACCGCCGGGAGGCGGACCGGGGCCGGGGCTGGATCTCCCTGCTGGCAGTGGCGGAGCCCTGGCGGCGGCGGGGCTACGGCGTCCAGCTGATCGGCCAGGCGGTGCTGCACTACCGCCCCCGGAAGCGGGACCATCTGCGGC
>DWYU01000094.1 GCA_019118505.1 Candidatus Oscillibacter excrementavium | reverse complement strand
CCCGCCGGCCCGCTCCTCTGATTTGCGCCTATTCACAGGCCATCGTCAGGCGGCGGATCAGCTCGTCCTTCCCGTCCCCCTTTTCCGCGGAAAAGGGGATCAGGAGGTCCGATTCCGTCAGCTCCAGGGTCTCCCGGATCAGTGCCAGCGCCGGCTCCACCTGACTCTTTTTCACCTTGTCCAGCTTATTGGCCACCACGATCTCCGGGCAGCCGGTCTGGCGGAACCAGTCGTGCATGGTGAGGTCATTGGCCGTGGGCTTGTGGCGGATGTCCACGATCAGCACCCCGGCGGTGATCCGGTCCGCCTCCTGCTGGAAAAAGCTCTCCATCAGTCTGGCCCACCGCTCCTTCTCCGCCTGGGACACCCTGGCGTAGCCGTAGCCCGGCAGATCCACCAGATAGGCCCGGCGGTCGATGAGAAAGTAGTTCACCTGGGTGGTCTTGCCCGGGGACGCCCCCACATAGGCCAGGTTCTTCCGCCCCACCAGCCGGTTGATGACGGAGCTCTTGCCCACGTTGGACCGGCCGGCAAAGGCAAACTGAGGCAGGCCGTCCCGGAGAAAGTCCCGCTGGGTGCCGGCGGAGCGGACAAACTCCGCCTTATTGAAATTCAGCGCCATAGCTGCTCTCCTTTACTGCCGCACGGCGTCCCGGCCGCTGTCCCGCCCCGCCGGGGCGAAGGCCGCCACGTGGTCCGCCGCCTCTTCCCGGATGGGGTCCCGCTCCGGGCACAGGGCGGCGGCGAACACCTGGTCCACCGTCTCCACCGGGACGAAGTGCAGGGCCGCCCGGACCGTCTGGTCGATCTCCTCCAGATCCCGGACATTGTCCTTGGGGATCAGCACCGTGCCGATGTGATTGCGGAGGGCGGCCATGGTCTTTTCCTTCAGGCCGCCGATGGGCAGCACCCGGCCCCGTAAAGTGACTTCGCCTGTCATCGCAACGCCTGCCTTGATCTTCCGGCCCGTCAGGGCGGACAGCATGGCGGTGGTGACGGCGATGCCGGCGCTGGGGCCGTCCTTGGGCACCGCCCCCTCCGGGAAGTGGACGTGGATGTCCTTGGTCTTGTAGAAGTCCGCCTCAATGCCCAGCACCGCCGCCCGGCTCCGCAGGCAGGAGAGGGCCGCCTGGGCGGACTCCTTCATCACGTCGCCCAGGTTGCCGGTGAGCTCCAGCTTGCCGGAGCCCTCCATGACGTTGACCTCCACCTCCAGGATTTCGCCTCCGGCCTCCGTCCAGGCCAGTCCGTTCACCACGCCGATCTCCTCCCGGTCCGTGTGGAGGGACGGGGGGAAGGGCTGGCAGTCCAGGAGCTTGGGCAGGTCCGCTTCTGTAACGGTAATCCGCTTGACAGTGCCTTCCAGCAGGCGCATATCCGCCTTGCGGCAGATGGCGGCCAGCCGCCGCTCCAGCTGGCGGACGCCGGACTCCCGGGTGTAGTCCCGGATGACGGCCCGGTACACGTCGTCGCTCATGCGGACGGCGCTCTTCTTCAGGCCGTGCTCCGCCAACTGTTTGGGGAACAGGTGGCGCTTGGCGATCTGGAGCTTTTCCTCGTCGGTATAGGAGTTCAGCTGGATGACCTCCATCCGGTCCAGCAGGGGCCGGGGGATGGTCTCCGTGGTGTTGGCGGTGGTGATGAACATGACCTTGCTGAGGTCCACGGGGATCTCCAGGAAGTGGTCCCGGAAGGCGCTGTTCTGCTCGCTGTCCAGCACCTCCAGCAGGGCGGAGGCCGGGTCGCCCCGGTAGTCGTTGCCCAGCTTGTCGATCTCATCCAGCAGCAGCAGAGGGTTCATGGACCCGGAGCGGCTGATGGCCTCGATGATCCGGCCGGGCATGGAGCCGATGTACGTCTTGCGGTGGCCCCGGATGTCCGCCTCGTCCCGGACACCGCCCAGGGAGAGGCGGGCCAGCTTCCGGTTCAGGGCCTTGGCCACGCTGATGGCGATGGAGGTCTTGCCCACGCCCGGCGGCCCCACCAGACAGAGGATCTGCCCCTTGGCGTCCGGGTTCATCTGCCGGACGGCGATGGTCTCCAGGATCCGCTCCTTCACCTTCTCCAGACCGAAGTGGTCGTGCTCCAGCACCTTCCTGGCGGCGTCCACGCTGACCCGCTCCTTCGTGGTGGTGTTCCAGGGCATCTCCAGACACACGTCCAGGTAGTTGCGGATGACGGCCCCCTCGGCGGAGCCGAAGGGCTGCTTGGCCAGCTTGTTGACCTCTTTCAGCAGGTGCTTCTCCGTCTCCTCCGGCAGCTGGAGGGCCAGGATCTCCTGGCGGTAGGCGTCGATCTCATCCTCATCGCCCTCGTCGGTCTCCCCCAACTCATTCTGGAGGACCCGGATCTGGGTCCGGAGGATCTGGTCCCGCTGGTTGCGGACCAGCTGGTCCCGGACCTTGCTCTCCATCTCGTGCTCAAAGCCCAGCACGTTGTTCTCCCGGGCCAGGAAGGTGTTCAGCTTCCGCAGCCGGGCGAAGGGGGAGAACTCCTCCAAAATCTCCTGCTTGTCGGTGTACCGCAGGGCGATGTTCTGGGCGATGTAGTCCGCCAGGAAGCCGGGGTCCCGGCTGTCCATAACGGTGGTCACCACCTCCTCCGGCACGCCGCTGGCCTGCTCGGCGTACTCGCCGAACAGGGTGTAGGTCTGGCGCAGCAGTGCCTCCGTCCGGGGGCTCTTCCGCATGGCCTCGGAGGCGGACTCCTCCGGCACCGCCTCCACGTTGGCCTGGAGGAAGGGCTCCGTCTGCCACAGCCGCCGCAGATGGGCCCGCTGGCGGCCCTCCACCATGACCCGGACGGAGGACTGGCCCAGCCGCAGGATCTGGGAGATGTGGGCCACCGTACCGATGGTGTACAAATCCTTCTCCTCCGGCGCGTTGACGCCGATCTCCCGCTGGGTCACCAGGAAGATGTCCTGGTCGGTTTCCATGGCCCGCTCCAGGGCCGCGATGGAGATCCGCCGCTCCACGTCGAAGGTCAGACTCATATGGGGAAACACCGTCAGGCCCCGGAGGGCCAGGACGGGAAGGTTCCATGTGGTCAATTCCATGTGCTCGTTGTTCCTTTCTGAGGGGTTCACACGCATTTTAGAGAAATGCAGGAGGGAGAGGCGCGCCAGCGTCCCTCCCTCTTGTCAATTAAGACGCCGACGCGGGGGTGGAAGAGCCGTGCTGGGGCCTTCCCTCTCCCTTGCCGGTGTTCAATTTCACGGAATAGTTGATCTTCTTGGGGTCCCGGGTCAGCTCGGGACCGGCCTTGCCCTCCACGCAGTCCTTGGTGATGACCGCTTTCACCACCGTGGGATCGGAGGGGATGTCGTACATCATGGGGGTGAGAATCCCCTCCATGACGGCCCGCAGGCCCCGGGCGCCGATGTTCCGCTCGATGGCCTTGTCGGCGATGGCCTCCAATGCCTCCGGCTGGAACTCCAGGTCCACCTCGTCGTACTCCATCAGCTTCTTGTACTGCTTCACCAGGGCGTTCTTGGGCTCCGTCAGGATGCGGACCAGGTCCTCCCGCTTCAGCGCGTTCAGGGAGGCGATCACCGGCAGACGGCCCACCAGCTCCGGGATGATGCCGAATTTCAGCAGGTCATGGGGCTGGACCTCGTGGAGGATCTTGCTGATGTCCTTGTCCTTCTTCCCCTGGACGTTGGCCCCGAAGCCGATGGACTTCTGGTCCAGCCGCCGCTCGATGATCTTCTCCAGGCCATCGAAGGCGCCGCCGCAGATAAAGAGGATGTTCTTGGTGTTCACCTGGATGAACTCCTGGTGGGGGTGCTTCCGGCCGCCCTGGGGAGGCACATTGGCAACGGTGCCCTCCACGATCTTCAGCAGGGCCTGCTGGACACCCTCGCCGGACACGTCCCGGGTGATGGAGGTGTTCTCGCTCTTCCGGGCGATCTTGTCGATCTCATCCACATAGATGATGCCGTGCTCCGCCCGCTCCACATCGAAGTCCGCGGCCTGCAGCAGGCGCAGCAGGATGTTCTCCACATCGTCGCCCACGTAGCCGGCCTCCGTCAGGGTGGTGGCATCCGCGATGGCGAAGGGCACCTTCAGGATCCGGGCCAATGTCTGGGCGAACAGGGTCTTTCCGGAGCCGGTGGGCCCCAGCAGCAGGATGTTGCTCTTCTGGAGCTCCACATCCTCATCCCCGCCGAAATAGATGCGTTTATAATGGTTGTACACCGCCACGCTCAGGGCCACCTTGGCCTCGTCCTGGCCGATGACATACTGGTCCAGGACCTCCTTGATCTCCCGGGGCGTGGGCAGCTGGTCCGGCAGGTCCTCCAGTCCGCTGGAGGAGGTGTCCTCAAACCCGTCGTTCAAAATGCTCATGCACAGCTGGACGCACTCGTCGCAGATGCGCACGCCGGGCCCCTGGATCATCCGGTGGACCTGGCTCTCGTGCTTGCCGCAGAAGGAGCACCGCAGGCCCTTCTTGCTCTCGTCGCTCATGATAATACCTCGGTTTTGGAAATTTGCGCAAAAACCATGTCTGCGGGCCGGGCCGAAGCCCGCCCCAGACGGAACTTACTTCTTGTTGGTGATGATCTTGTCGATCAGGCCGAAGTCCAGCGCCTCCTGGGCGGTCATCCAGTTGTCCCGCTCGGAAACCTCCTTGATCTGCTCCGGCGTCTTGCCGGTGTTGTTGGCCAGGATCTGGTTCAGGTTCTTCTTGATCCGCAGGAAGTGCTCCACGTCGATCTCCATATCCGTCACCTTTCCCTGGGTGCCGGCGGAGGGCTGGTGGATCATAATCTCCGCGTTGGGCAGGGCGATCCGCTTGCCCTTGGCGCCGGAGGACAGCAGGAACGCGCCCATGCTGGCGGCCATGCCGATGCAGATGGTGGACACGTCGCACTTCACGTACTGCATGGTGTCATAGATGGCCATGCCGTCCGTCACGGAACCGCCGGGGCTGTTGATATACAGCTGGATGTCCTTGTCCGGATCCTGTGCCTCCAGGTACAGCAGCTGGGCCACCACCAGACTGGCGGTGGTAGCGTTGACCTCCTCGCCCAAAAAGACGATCCGATCGTTCAGCAGGCGGGAGAAAATGTCGTAGGACCGCTCTCCGCGGTTGGTCTGTTCAACTACATAGGGGACTAAGCTCATTGGTAAAACCTCCTTGATTTCCGGGCCGTCATCCGGCTCGGATGACCGTTCTGTTCCTCCCAAACCCGACGCGCTCCCTCCCCGCAGGGGCAGGTATGGCAAAAGCGCCCGGCCCGTCTGGGGGCCGCCGCGCCTTTACCAGCCCACGCGCCCGTATCATACCACGGGTGCCCCGGGGAAATCTGTCAATCGATGTAGAGGGGCCTCTCTGCCGTCGGGAACACACACGTCCCGCCGGAGATACCGAATCTTAGTATACCCGGAATTATTTGGTTTCAGCAGAGGTCTCTTCTTCTTTTTCCGCCTTCTTGCGGGTGGTCTTTTTGGCGGGCTTCTTCTCCTCGCCCTCGGCGGCGTCCTCCGCCTTCTCGGCCTTCTTGCGGGTGGTCTTCTTGGCGGGCTTCTCCTCAGCGGACTTCTCCTCGCCCTCGGCGTCCTCCGCCTTCTTGGCAGACTTCTTGGCGGTCTTCTTCTCCGGCTTGGTGGCGGTGGCGCTGTCAGTCACCACGGCGATGGCCTTCTGGCTCTTCAGCTGGTCCTTCACCTGGTCGGCCAGGAGATACTTCTTCACCGTCTCCAGATCCATGCCGTACTGGTCGGCCATGCGCTTGTACTCGGCCTCCACCTCTTCGTCGGTGGCATCGATGTTCTCCGCCTTGATGATGGCGGCCATGGCCAGGTCCATGCGGACCTGCTTCAGGGCGGGCTCCTTGGCGTCATCGATCAGCTTGGACTCGTCCATGCCGGTGGCCTTCATATAGTCATCGTACTTGATGCCCTGCTGGGCCAGCTGCATCTTGAAGTTGTCCAGGAACTGCCGGGCCTGGGCCTCCACCATGGCGTCGGGCACGTCGGCGGTGATGTTGTCCGCCACCTGCTCCATCAGGGCGTCCTCAAAGGCGCGCTTGGCAGTCTCCTCCCGCTCGGCGGTGATCTTCTTCTTCAGGTCGGCCTTCAGGTCCTTCAGGGTGTCAAACTCGCTGACGTCCTTGGCGAACTCGTCGTCCAGGGCGGGGACCTCCTTCTCCTTCACCTCGTGGACCTTCACCTTGAACACCACGGCCTTGCCGGCCAGATCCTGATGATAGTCCTCCGGGAAGGTGATGTCCAGGTCCTTCTCGTCGCCGGCCTTCACGCCCACCAGCTGGTCCTCGAAGCCGGGGACAAAGGTGTTGGAGCCCAGCTCCAGGCTGTAGTTCTCTCCCTTGCCGCCGTCAAAGGGCTTGCCCTCCAGGAAGCCCTCGAAGTCGATGACCACGGTGTCGCCGTTCTTGGCCTCCCGATCCACACTCACCAGGCGGGTGTTCCGGTCGGTGAGGGCCTTCAGGCGCTCGTCCACGTCAGCGGCGGAGACCTTGACCTCCTCCTTGGGGGCGCTCAGGCCCTTGTACTGGCCCAGAGTGACCTCGGGATACACCGGGGCGGTGGCCTTGAAGGTAAAGCCGTCCTTCGTCACCTGGCCCTCGATCTCCACAGTGGGGTAGCCCACCACCTGGAGATCCTGTTCCTTCACCGCAGCCTCATAGGCCTCGGGGAACGCAATATTCATGGCCTCCTCGAAAAACACCTCGGCGCCGTACATCCCCTCAATGATCTTCCGGGGGGCCTTGCCGGGACGGAAGCCCGGCACATTGATCTTCTTGCGCATCTTCTGATAGGCTTTTTCGATGGCAGCTTCAAACTCCGGTGCACCGACCTCGATGGTCAGGACGACCTGGCTCTTTTCGATCTTTTCGCAGCTTTTCACACTCATCTTGTTTATTCCTCCGTTCATCGCCGGTCATAAGCCGGTGCGAAATGGTATTTTACCATATAAAACGCGAAAATGCTATAGGTTTTTCCGTTATTCGCAAATTTTTTTTGGGACAAAGCCCAGATAGTCGGCGGAAATCAGGGAAAACGCCGTTCCGTTCCGCTCTCCCTCCAGCCGCCGCTTGATGGCGTAGCCGTGGAGATGGCCGTAGCAGCACCGCTCCACCGGGTAGGCCGCCAGCAGCCGCAGGATCTCCGGGCACTCGTACCCCTGGTACAGGGGCGGGTAGTGGAGAAAGCAGAGGATGGGCCTCCCCTCCGCCGCCTTCAGGGAGGTCTCCAGCCGCCCCACCTCCCGGTTCAGGACCTTGGCGTTGTGGGGCTTCTGGTCCTCCTCCAGAAACCAGCCCCGGGTGCCGCACAGGGCATAGTCTCCGTAAAAGGCACAGTTGTTGTGGAGCACGTCCAGGGTGGTGAAGCCCTTCTCCGTGAAGAAGCTCTTCATCTTGGAGGCGGTGGACCACCAGTAGTCGTGGTTGCCCTTCACCAGATATTTCTTACAGGGGAACTGGTCCAGGAAGCGGAAGTCCGCCTCCGCCTCCTCCAGGGAGATGCCCCAGGAGGTGTCTCCCGCCAGGATCAGCACGTCGTCTGCGGTCAGCTGGCCCAGGGACGCGCCGATCCGGGCTGTGTAATTCTCCCACGCAGGGCCGAACACCTCCATGGATTTGTTGGCGGTCAGGGAGAGGTGCAGGTCCCCGATAGCGTAGAGGGCCATACGGCACCCCTCCTTTCTTTTATTGGCATCCCAACGGGGGATGCGCCCCCCATTCTCTTTTTGGTCTCGCCCAAAAAGAGAATGCGCCGCGCCCGGTGGAAGAGAAAAAGGCGCTTAGCGCGCTCCGGTACAGTGGCCCTCCGCGCACGACGGAGGTCGGCGTATCGGTGCAAGCGCCGATTTTGCCTGGCCTTCGGGCACGCTATGGTCTTCTGCGATTCCCCTGACTGCTGTCCCGTGGCAGGAGTACCGACCTCGTCGGGGGTGGTTATCGCATTGACCAGCTCCTCTTTTCGCTGCCGCTGGCTGGTGGTTGATGAAGGTCTCAGCGATGGGCTGATGCAACAGCTCCTACGACCGCCCCGGCAGCGCGTAGCGGAGCGGAACGCGCGAAAAGAGAAGCTGGTCAAATGCGGTTTTGCGCCCCGGCTTTCACTGAAACCGCGCCGCGGGAATCAACTGCCAAGTCTGCACCGCATCCCGCCGCGCCCGTCGAAAGGCCATCGCAAACACGCAGGCACCATCTCGCGCCGCCCCCCGTGCGCGCGGAGGGCCACTGCACCGGAGCGCGTCCAACGCTTTTCTCTTTGGACCGTGCAATCACGCAGCCGTTGGCGGCTCTGTCGCCTTACGGATGCGGCATGTCCCTTGCGGGTACAGCCCGTTTCTCTTTTGGCATGACAAAAGAGAAATGGGGGGGTGCATCCCGCTGGACCAGCCCCCTGCGGGAACAGGCATCCCCGTGGCCGCCGCAACGGCGGCCCGCATCGCTCCGGGCGACCGCAGGTCGCCCCTACGGCGTCCGCCGGGGGAGGCGGCAAAATCTTTCAGGCGGCAGTCCGCCGCCCCCACGCCCCGTAGGGCCCGTGCCTTACTTCAAAAAGTCCAGCACCACGCCGTCCATACCGGGCTTCTCGCAGGTCAGATCGAACCGCCGGGTCTTGCCCTTCAATGCCGCCAGCCGCCGGGGGATGGCCACGCCGGTGACATTGTGCAGCTGGTCCAGCAGCTCCACCCCGTCGCCCGCAGGCGTCTCGCCGATGGCCCGCAGCACGTGGTCACAGAACTTGTAGGGGGAGGCGGTGGAGACGAACACCGTCACGGTCTCATCGCCGGTGGCCTGCCGGTACTGGTCCATGACATTGGCGGCCACGGCGGTGTGGGTGTCGATGAGATAGCCGTCCTCCTGGTAATACTTGGCGATGGTGGCGGAGGTGCCGGCCTCGTCACAGAAGCCGCCCCAGAACTGGTCCCGGATGGCCGCCTTGATGGCGTCGGACACCTCGTACTTCCCGGTCTTGCCGAGGGCGTCCATGTAGCCTCTCACCTCCGCGTCGTTCTCGCCGGAGAGGTCGAACAGCAGCCGCTCCAGGTTGCTGGACACCAGGATGTCCATGGAGGGGCTCATGGTGGTGTGGAAGGGACGGTTCTTGTCATACACGCCGGTGCGGAGGAAGTCCGTCAGCACGTCGTTGCAGTTGGAGGCGCAGATCAGCTTCCCCACCGGCAGGCCCATGCGCTTGGCATAGTAGGCCGCCAGGATGTCGCCGAAGTTGCCGGTGGGCACGCAGAAGTTCACCTGGTCGCCCATGGTCAGCTTGCCGTCCCGGACCAGGTCGCAGTAGGCGGAGATGTAGTAGACCACCTGGGGCAGGATGCGGCCCCAGTTGATGGAGTTGGCGGAGGACAGGAAGTAGCCCCGGTCCGCCAGGGTGGCCCGGATGGACTCGTCGGAGAAGATGCGCTTCACGCCGGCCTGGGCGTCGTCAAAGTTGCCCACCACGGCACAGACGCCCACATTGGCGCCGTCCTGGGTGACCATCTGGGTCTCCTGGACCTTGGACACACCGTCCTTGGGGTAGAACACCAGGATCTTGGTCTGGGGCACATCGGCGAACCCCTCCATGGCGGCCTTGCCGGTGTCGCCGGAGGTGGCCACCAGGATGCACACCGTCTTGTGCTCCCCGGTCTTGCGGAGGGCGGCGGAGAGCAACTGGGGCAGCATTTGGAGGGCCATGTCCTTGAAGGCGCTGGTGGGGCCGTGCCACAGCTCCAGGCAGTGGGTGGCGCCGTCCACGGTGCGGACGGGGGCCACGGCGTCGGTATCGAACTTCTCGGGGCCGTAGGCGTTCTCCGCGAAAGCGGACAGCTCCTCATAGGTGTAGTCGGTGAGATACAGGCCCATGACCCTGGCGGCCCGCTCCTGGTACCGGGCGTTCACCAGGCTCTCCAGAAAGGCCCGGTCGATCTGCGGGATCTCGCAGGGGGTCAGCAGGCCGCCGTCCCGGCTCAGTCCCATCTTGATGGCCTCCGCGGCGTCCATGCGGACGGCGGCATCCCGTGTGCTGTAGTATTTCATAGCGCTCTCTCCTTTGGATGAAGTGATCAAGTGATTATGTAAACGCATTTTCCAGGTATTCCAACCGGAGGGGCCGGTGGGCCTCATCCGTATAGATCTCCGCCACATCAAACCGGGCGGGGGCGTCCAGGTCGTGCTGGCTGAGATAGCAGGCCGCCGCGGCCCGCAGCCTCTCCCGCTTCCGGCGGTCCACCGCCTCCCGTGGCAGGCCCGCAAGATTTCCGCTGCGGAGCTTCACCTCCACAAAGCAGATGGTGCCATCGGCGTCCCGGGCTACCAGGTCCAGCTCCCCGTACCGGCAGCGCCACTGGCGGTCCAGCAGGGTGCAGCCGTGGGCCTGGAGGTAGTCCCCCGCCAGCTCCTCTCCCCGGTCTCCCAGATTTTTTGTCGTGCTCATGTCCGCCGGGCCTCCCACTTCTTCAGGAATGTCCGCCGGTGGGCGGGACAGGGGCCGTACCGGTCCAGCATCTCGTAGTGGAGCTTCGTGCCGTAGCCCTTGTGGCGGGCGAACTGGTACTGGGGATACTCCCGGTCCAGCACGTCGGTGACGTACCGGTCCCGGCTGACCTTGGCCAGGATGGAGGCCGCCGCGATAGAGGCGCTCTTTCCGTCCCCGCCCACCAGGGTGATGTGGGGCGCGGTGATGGTGACGGCGCTGCCGTGGTCCCGGTTGCCGTCAATGAGGCACAGGTCCGGCTGAATGGACAAGCCCGCGATGGCCCGGTTCATGGCCAGCATCCGGGCGTTGAGGATGTCCAGTTCATCGATCTCCTCCGCCGTCACAGAGGCCACGCTATAGGCGACGGCGGCAGCGGTGATGGCGTCGAACAGGGCGTCCCGCTTCTTCGGCGTCAGCTTCTTGGAGTCGTTGAGGCCGGGGAGATCGATCTCTCTTGGGAGAATCACCGCGGCGGCGTACACCGGCCCCGCCAGGGGCCCGGCTCCCGCCTCGTCCACGCCGCAGAGAGTGGTGAGGCCGTTGTTCCATTGTTGGCGCTCATAGGTCCAGAGGTCCATTTCCATCCTACCAATACTCCATGACGATCTTCTTGCAGGCCCGGCAGACCCAGGCGGGCCGGTCCAGAGAACCGGCATCCTTCGGACTGGTATAAAAGTCCTTTAGCACGATCCCGCCCCGTTTCTCAATGCCTCTCGTGGTGTGCCACTTCAGCTTCGGCGCATCCGAGGGCAGGAAATAGTCCCAACTCGCAAATGTGTTCAAGACGCCGGGCTCCATCTCTTTTCCGCAGACCGGGCAATTCATCGGTACGCCTCCCTTTCTGGAATGCACGCAGGCCGGAAGATCCGCGTCTGCCTCACCAATACTCCATAACAATCTTCTTACAACTGCGGCAGACCCAGGCGGGAAGCCAAGTCCGGTTGTAGCGGAACGTCATTGGCCCGTCCAGCACGATGCCGCCGTCTGCCTCGATGTTCCGCTTGGTATAAAACGTGCGGAGGTCCTTCTCTACCGGCATGAAAAAGAGCCCGATGCTGTTCTTGGTGATGATATGGCCCTTTTCCATCTCTTTTCCGCAGACTGGGCAGTTCATGGGCTTGCCTCCTTGAAAATCGCGTTTCTTCGCTTTCCACCAAGTGACATCAATACTCTAAAAGAATTTTTTTGCAGGTGCGGCAGACATAGCCGTGTACGGTCGCGCGATGGCTCCCCTGTATATGATGGGGACCATCAAAAACGATCCCGCCGCGCTGTTCCACGCTGCGCTTCGTATCCCAGAACCCCACTTTTCCGCCGGGCGGCAGGAAAAACAGGCCCCGCCCCTGCTCCGTATAGAGGATCCCCCGCTCCATCTCTTTTCCGCAAGACGGGCAGTTCATCGGCTCGCCTCCCTTATTCTGACGTCGTGGGCTGCTCTGTCCCTTCAGGCACTTCCAGTGTAAAGCGGCCCAGCTTGCCGGAGCGGTATTCGTCCAGAAGAATTTTCGCCATCCGCTCCGTGTCCACTTCCCCGCCGGAGATCAGGAATCCCCGCTTTTTCCCGGCGGCCTCCAGCAGGCGGTAGCCCCAGGCCACGTCCTCCTCGCCATCCGCCCGCTCCGGCAGGGCGGGGAGTTTGTAACCGGTTTTCAGCGCCTCCGGGTAATTGGCGCCCAGGTAGGCCATCAGGTGGCAGCCCAAGGTCTCCACGTCCAGGATCTCGTCCTTCACCGCGCCGGTGTAGGCCAGGTTCAGCCCCACGCTCTGGTCCTCGAACTTGGGCCAGAGGATGCCGGGGGTGTCCAGCAGCTCCAGGCCACGGTCGATGGGCACCCACTGCTTGGCCCGGGTGACGCCGGGCCGGTCCTCGGTCCTGGCGGTCTTGCGGCCGGCGATGCGGTTGATGAAGGTGGACTTGCCCACGTTGGGCACCCCCAGGATCATCACCCGGACCACCCGGTTCTGTCCCTTCTCCGCATAGGCGCGGAGCTTGTCCGCCAGCAGCGTCCGGACCGCGGCGGCGAACTGCTTGGTGCCGGCGCCGCTCTTGGCGTCGCACTCCAGCACCGCGCAGCCCTTGGCGCGGAACCAGGCCGCCCAGTGCTTCGTGGCCTCCGGGTCCGCCTGGTCCACCCGGTTCAGCACCACCAGCCGGGGCTTGCCCGCCGTCAGCTCATCGATGTCCGGGTTCCGGCTGGACACGGGGATCCGGGCGTCCACGATCTCGCACACCGCGTCCACGTTTTTGATCTGCTCGGCGATCATCCGCCGGGTTTTGGTCATATGACCGGGATACCATTGAATGTTCATGCTGCTTCCTCACTCCGCCGCTCAGGCGGCGTCAAATGCGCTTTCAGGCGTCAGTCCAGTCCCGCGATGGGGCCGATGCGGCCGAAGTCCCGATTTGCGGTGTCCTCGTCCGCGCCGGGGAACAGCAGGAACACCGCCCGGCCGATGACGTAGCGGGTGTCCACTGTGCCCAGGTCACTGCTGCGGCTGTCGCTGGAGTGGTTGCGGTTGTCGCCCATGACGAAGATGGAGCCCTCCGGCACCGTCAGGGGGAATTCCGTCCCCTCCTCCACATAGGTGGGCTCGTTGATGTAGTCCTCCTCCAGCAGCTCTCCGTCCACGTAGACGTTGCCGGCGGCGAAGTCGATGTCCACCGTCTGACCCTCCGTGGCGATGACCCGCTTGACGATGGGCTCCTCCATAAAGGTGTCCTTCCGCAGCACCACGATGTCGCCGTACTGATAGTCGTCATCCCACAGGGAGTTCAGCACCAGCAGCCGGTCTCCGTCCTGAAGGGTGGGTACCATGGAGTGGCCGTCCACACCGATGAGCCGCACCACAAAGGTGAACAGCAGCACCACCGCCAGCACCGAGCACACCAGGGCCTGGACCCACTCGTACAGGTCCCGGCCCTCCTCCTTCTTCTGGGAGGCCGCATCCTGGCCCTCCTGCTGCGCCTCCTGCGCTTTTTTCTTCCACATCGCTCAAAAACCTCCACGGGCGCATCCGCCCTGTTGATGGAGCCCCGGCGGGGCCCCTGATCCTGTCACGCCAGCGGGCCGATGCGGCTGAAATCCCGCTCCCACCGTCCCGCCGTCATGCCGGGGTACAGCAGGAACACCGCCTGGCCCATGATCTCCCGGGTGTCCACCGGGCCCAGGTCCGGGTCCCGGCTGTCGTCGCTGTCGTTGCGGTTGTCGCCCATGACAAAGACGCATCCCGCCGGCACGGTGCAGGGGAAGTCCAGCCCCTCCTCCAGATGGGTGGGCTGGCGGATATAGTCCTCCTCCAGCGCCGCGCCGTCCACATAGACCACGCCGGCGTCAAAGTCGATGTCCACCGTCTGACCCTCCGTGGCGATGATCCGCTTCACGATGGGCTCCCCGTCCCGGAAGCTCTCCCGCTGGATGATGACGATGTCCCCCGCCTCGTAATCGCCGCACAGCAGGGGGCTCAGCACCACCAGGCAGTCCTGGTCCTGCAGCGTCTCCCGCATGGAGGGACCGGATACCAGCACCAGCCTGGCGGCGAAGGCGAACACCACCACGGCGCACAGCACCACTGTCACCAGCGCCTGCACCCATTCATACAGCCAGCGGAAGGGGACCTCATCCCTGCTGAGTCGTTTTCCGCCCTGCATGAATCCGCCTCCTCCAACGCCGCGGGCGCGGTATGAACCCGCATGAATCGATCCGTACAATTTAATTAGTATAACAAAGAACTGGCCAAATCACAAGGGACTGCCCGGGAATTTTTCCGGATTCCACAAAGAAAAAAGAGAGGCAAACGCCTCTCTTTTTCGTCTGGGATCACAGCTTTTCCTTGACCTTGGCGCCCTTGCCCACGCGGCCGCGCAGGTAGTACAGCTTGGCCCGGCGCACCGCGCCGTTGCGGACCACCTCGATCTTGTCGATGGAGGGGGAATGCACGGGGAAGACCTTCTCCACGCCCACGCCGTAAGAGATGCGGCGGACGGTGATGGTCTCGGTGATGCCGCCGTGCTTCTTGGCGATGACCGTGCCCTCGAAGACCTGGATACGCTCACGGGAGCCCTCCTTGACCTTCACGTGGACACGGACGGTGTCGCCCACCTTCACGGGGGTCACTTCGTTGGCCAGACGCTCTTTGTTCAGTTCCTGAATGAGATCCATGGATGTTCCTCCTAAATAATAGGTGTTCGTACCGCTTTTCATCAGGCACTTTGGCGCATCCAGGCGCGTGCACGGCAGAGGACCACCCTTTGTAGCCGTAATAGGATACCACAGTCAGGAGGAAAAAGCAAGTATTTTTTACAAAAAATCCGCGGTTCTGCCGGCGGCCTCCCGCACTCCGGCGGCCAGCAGCCCCGCTGCCGCCGGCAGCAGCCACAGGCTCCCCCCGGTGCGGACCACCAGCCACACCGCCAGGCCCCCCAGGGACAAGGCCGTGAGAGCTCCGGCCCGCCGGGCCCATCGCTCCCCGGCGGCGGGACCCGCCAGGGCGGCGATGAGGAGATACAGCGCCCGGCCCCCGTCCAGGGGCCGCACCGGCAGCAAATTGAACAGGCACAGGGACAGGTGGGCCCCGGCGGCCACCCAGGCGCGGAGGCCCGCCAGCGCCAGCCCGCAGAGGAGGTTCACCGCCGGCCCCGCCAGCACCGCCGCGATCTCCCCGGGATAGGACAGCCGGGCGGCGTCGGTGGTCAGCTCCGCGCCGAACACACTGACCCGCAGCCCTGTCACCCGGCCCCCCAGCAGCCCCAGCACCAGCAGGTGCCCCAGCTCGTGGAGGAGGGCGGCGGAGAGGATCACCGCCAGCAGCCGCCAGCCGTTCACCAGGGTGAACCAGGCCGCCAGCAGCCAAAATCCGCCGGAGACGCGGACCCCCTCACACCAGTGAGACATAGTAGATGGGATTCAGGTACTGGCTGCCCTGGTGGAGCTCAAAGTGGAGATGGGGCCCGGTGGCGACGCCGGTCTCCCCCACCTCCGCGATGGCCTCCCCCTCCCGCACCGTGTCCCCGGAGGAGGCCAGGATCCTGGAGCAGTGGGCGTACAGGGTGGAGAAGCCCCCCTGGTGGGAGACGGTGATGTACTTGCCGTAGCTGCTGCTCTCTCCCACCGCTGTCACGGTGCCGTCGGCAAAGCAGCCGATCTCCGTCCCGGCGGCGGCGCCGATGTCCACGCCGTAGTGGAACCGCTCCTCTCCCTCCACCGGGTGCTCCCGGTAGCCGAAATCGGAGGTCAGGGTGCCCATCACCGGGGTGCAGTAGTCAAAGCCCAGCAGCGCCTGCTCCAGGCAGACGTTGTCCGGCAGATTCTGGTCCGAGTAGAGGACATAGGCCAGGGTGGAGGCCTCCGCCGTGTCCTGGGACGTGGTCAGCGTGGCCTCCGACGGAGCCTCCTCCGCGGTCTGGCCGGCCTCCCCGGCGGTCCCGGCAGAGGCCGCCGGCAGTTCCAGCCAGCCGTCGCTGCTGCCGGCGCCAGTCCGGAAGGACCGCAGGGGCTCGATGGCGGAGGGCAGCCGGACGTCCACCGCCTCTCCCCCGGCGGGGGCCGACGCCTCCACGGCAGGGGCCGCCTCCTGGGGGTTGAACACCGCCTGGTACATATCCTGCAGGGCCACGTTCACATCCGCCTCCCCGGAGACGGCCCGCCCCACGGCGGAGAACACCCCCTGCACGTCGATGTTCTGCTCCAGCATCCCGGAGAGGCGGGCGTTCACCTGGGCCATCCGGCCCGGCAGCAGCAGCTTCACCGCCACCAGCAGCACAAAGACGCTGCCGCAGGCCACCAGCTGCACCAGATGGCGCCGCTCCCCGGGGGACAGGTTCTCCCGCTTTCCGCGCCGGGCCCGGCCGGCGGCCGGGGCGCTCTGCCGCCGCTGTTCCGCCCCGCGCCTGGTCCGGGACCCGGAGACCGTACTGACCCGCCGCCCCGTCTGCCGTACCGCCATGACGTTCCCTCCCCTGTTGGAATCTATTCCAGACTCTATGCGTCCCAGGACGGAGATATGCGTCTTTCACCCCAGATCGTCCCTGTCAAAGAGAAGGCCGGGAAGGGCGGTTCCCCTTCCTGGCCTTCTGATGATCTCGATTCTGCGTCAGAGCCCCTCACTCCAGCAGGCCCAGCAGCACCGCGCACAGGGCGGTCCGGTCCCGGATGGAGGGGATGGATACCCGCTCCTCCGTGGTGTGGATCTGCTCTGCCATGGCGGAGAGGGCGTCCGCCGTTGGGACGCCGCAGGTGGAGAGATACGCCGCGTCCGTGGCGGCGGGGTCCGCGATCTCTGCCGGCGCCCACCCCAGCAATTCTGCCGCCTCTGCTGCCCGAAGGTAAGCGCTGTGGTTGGCGGCGTTCTGCTCCATGGCGGGGAACAGTGTCCGGTAGGCCACCCGCACCCGGCAGCCCTCCACCGTCACCTGCCGGGCCAGGCTGTCCAGCTTGGCCTGGATCACCGGGAAGTCGGCGTTCTCCGGAATGCCCGCCACGCAGAACTCCCCCCGGGCCTCCCCGGCCACCACGCCGTTGGGCCGGCCGCCGGAGATGGGGGCCACGTTGTAGTAGATGCCCTTCTCGTAGTCGTTGAAGCTGTATAGCCGGATGATCTGGTGGGCCAGCTCCAGCACGGCGCTGCGGCCCTCCAGATAGGCCTTGCCGGCGTGGGCCTCCCGGCCCTCCACGCCGATGGCACCCAGGATCACCCCCCGGCGGGAGGTGACGAAGCAGGGCTGGCCGTCCCGCTCCCGGCCGCCTTCGAACACCAGGGCCAGGTCCGCGTCCCGGGCCTCCCGCTCGTAGACCTTCTGGCCGGACTGGGAGCCGGTCTCCTCGTCGCAGGTGAAGAGGTACGTCAGCTCCCAGGGGGGCAGCAGGCCGGCGTTCTTCAAAAGCAGTGCCCCGAACAGGGAGATCAGCACGCCGCTCTTACAGTCCCCGGCCCCCAGGCCGTGGGCCCAGCCCCCCTCGATGCGGAAGGGGTGCTTCTCCGCGAAGCCAGGGCCGAACACCGTGTCCAGGTGGGCGGCCAGCAGCACCTTTCCCCTCGGCTGCTCCGGCCGGACCCGGGCCACCAGGTGGGCGCCCAGGCCGGGCTCCGTCACCCGCTCCACCCGGGCCCCCAGTTCCGAGAGCACCGGCAGCAGCAGCTCGATCACAGCGGCGTTGCCCGCCTCGTTGCCGGTGCCGCTGTCAAGGGCGCAGATGCGCTCCAGCAGCGCCAGCTGTCGGGGCAGCAGCTCCGCCGCCCCGGCCCGGGCCGTCCGGGCCAGGGCCTGTCTCTTGGCGTCTTCCATGGCCGCGCCTCACTCCGCCAGCAGGTCCACCATGACCTCCGCCGGGTCGAAGGTGGTCTCGATCATGCCCACCTCTTTCAGCCAGTCGATGTTCTCCTGCCACACAGACGCGTCCTGGGACAGGAAGGCGGCGTCGGCCGTCTCCATCATGGGCAGCAGCACGTCAAAGCTCCGCCGCTCCACGGACTCCGTCAGAGGGAAGTTCTCCTCATCCTGGTTTTCCAGCAGCAGCTGCAAGGCCTCCTCCGGGTCCGCCTGCATATCGGCGAAGCCCTTCTGGCAGGCCCGGAGGAACCGGGTGTACTTGTCCCGGTTGGCCTCCAGCTGGTCCTCGCCGGTGACCAGCATCAGCGCGTAGTAGTTGGGCACGCCGTAGTCCATGACCTCCATGTAGTCCACGGTGAAGCCCTCTTCCTCCAGGGCGGGGATCTCGTGATTGATGAAGCAGCCGTAGGTGGCGTCCACGTTGCCGGTAGTCATGGCGCTCATCAGGTCAAAGCCCACGTCGATCATCTCCACGTCGTCCAGGGTGGCGCCTACGGACTGAAGCATCTGGCCCACTGCCACCTCGCCGAAGCGGGTGCCGGAATAGCCGATGGTCTTGCCGATCAGATCCTCCGGCGTCTTGATATTCTGGTCCGACAGGGCGCAGACCACGCTGATGGGCTGCTGGACTACGGCCCCTAGCACCTTCACCGGCACGTCCTCGTTGGCCTTGGCGATGATGGTGTCCTCCTGGTAGTAGAAGCCGATGTCCGCCCGGCCCGCCGCCGTCATGGTCAGGGGGTCGCTGGTGTTGGAGGGGAACAGGATGTTCACCTGCAGCCCCTCGTCCGCAAAGTACCCCTTCTCCTCCGCCTCATAGAGGAAGGCGTGGACGGCGTTGGGGTACCAGTCCAGCACCACGTCAATGGTCTCCAGCTCCCCGGTGTCTCCATTGTCCTGGGCATCCGTGTCTTCACTTCCGCCGGAGGAGCAGCCGGTCAAGAGCAGCATCGCCGCCAGCAGCAGCGCAAGTTTCCGTTTCATCATCAATCAACCTCATTTCTTTCCTCATAATAGGGATGTGTTCAGCTCTCTCCCCGCCAGCGGACGAACCGCTTCTCCAGCAGGTTCACCACCGCCACCGCCAGGATGGCCGCCGCGCTCAGCAGCACGATGGGGGCAAACACCCCGGCGCCGTCCAGCTGGGTCATCATCCGGCGGGAGAAGTACCCCAGGCCGCTCTTGGCCCCCAGCCACTCGCCGATGGCCGCGCCGATGATGCTCATGGGCACCGCCATCTTGATGGCGGAGAAGAAGTAGGGCAGGGCGCAGGGCACCTTGATTTTGAGAAAGATGTCCTTCTTCGTGGCGCCGTAGGTCTGCAAGAGCTCCGCCATCTCCGTCTTGGCGGAGCGGAGGCCGTCGTACACCGTGATGGTGATGGGGAAAAAGGTGATGAGCACCGTCACCAGCACCTTGCTCCAGATGCCGTAGCCGAACCACAGCACGAAGAGGGGCGCGATGGCGGTGGTGGGGATGGTCTGGGACACCACCACGATGGGGTAGATCATCCGCCGCACCATGTCGCTGGTGTCCATCACCACCGCCAGCGCCAGGCCCAGCACCAGGGAGATCCCCAGGCCGATGGCGGTCACCAGCATGGTGGCGGGCAGGTGGACGGTGAAGAGGGGCACCCGCAGCTCCCACAGCTTGGCCAGGATCTGGGTGGGAGACGGCAGGATGTAGGCGGCATCCATGCCCATGGCTCCCGTCTGCCACAAAATCAGCAGGGCGAACAGGAAGATCAGAGCCGGGAGGTTGGCTTTACAGGCTTGCTTCATGGTGTCACCTGCTTTCGAAGAAGGTCGATGAGGTGCTCCTTCAGCTCCACCATCTCCGGCAGCTTCAGGCTGGACCGGTCCCGGGGGAAGGCGGCGGGCACCGGGATGTCCGCCAGGGCCCGGATGGGGGTGCGCTCCACCACCAGCACGCTCTGGGAGAGGAACAGGGCCTCCTCCACGTCGTGGGTGATAAAGAGGATGGTCTTTTGGTGCCTGCGCCACTGGTCCACCAGCCACTCCTGCATGGAGATGCGGGTCAGGAAGTCCAGGGCGGAGAAGGGCTCGTCCAGCAGCAGCAGGTCACAGCCCGTCAGCATGGTACGGGCAAAGGCCGCCCGCTGCCGCATACCGCCGGAGAGCTCGTCGGGCATTTTGTCCAGGCAGCCGGCCAGGCCCACATCGGCCAGGGCCGCCTCCGCCCGGTCCCGGCGCTCCGCCTTGGAGAGGCCCCCCTGGATCTCCAGAGGCAGGGCCACGTTCTCCCCCACGGTCCGCCAGGGGAACAGCAGGTCCTTCTGGGGCATGTAGCCGCAGTATCGCTTCCGCCCCGCGATGGGCTGCCCCTCCACCAGGATGGTGCCGCTTTTGGGCTGGAGCAGGCCGTTGGTCATGCGGAAGATGGTGCTCTTGCCGCAGCCGCTGATGCCGATGATGCAGTGGAAGGAGCCGGGCGCCACGGAAAAGCTCAGGTGGTCGATGATGTCGAAGTCCTCACTGGGGTACTGGTAGGAGACATCCTGAAATTCCAGCATGGCCATGGCTCACCGCTCCAACGTCCAGGCCATTTCCCAGAAGCCCAGCTCATACCGGCTGCAGGTGACGAAGATCTCCTCCAGCCGCCGGTACTCCGCCTCCGTGGAGCCCTCCGCCAGCTGGTCCATCAGCGCGACCAACGCATCGTTGGTCCGCTGGTAGTCCTCCCCGGCGTAGCTGCGGATCCACTCCCCGTAGAAGGGATGGTCGGCGGCGCCGGGAATGGCGGCCAGGCGCTGGCCGATCTCCGCGTAGCTCCAGGAGCAGGACAGGATGGCCGCCACGATCTCCGCCGGGCCGCCGGCGGCGGCACAGGCCAGCATATAGTGGGTGTAGGACAGGTTGGACAGGGCCGGCTGCACGGCAAACACCTGCTCCTCCGTGATGCCAAGGCGCTCCATATAGGCCCGGTGGACCTTCATCTCACCCCCCAGAATGGCGTCCACATTGGCGGAGAAGGTCCGCATCAGGTCCGGGTCCCGGGCCTTCACCACGCCGTAGGCGAACACCCGGGCGTAGTCGAACAGGTACAGGTAGTCCTGGAGCAGGAACCACTGGAACTTCTCCAGATCCAGGGTCCCGTCGCCGATCCCCCGGACAAAGGGGTGGGCATGACACTGCTCCCAGATGGGATGGGCGGCCTCATACAGCCGCTGGGTCGTCGTCATCGCGTATTCCTCCAATCCCTGGCCGGGATGCGCCCCGGTCAGATGCAAAAAGGGCGGGGTGCCCCCTGTGGGACACCCCGCCGTCAGCTCTGTGTTTCCTCCGCACGGAGGAGACTCCGCACGGCCCTTGTGCTGCGTCCCTACGTTGGCATTACCCAAATCAGGTCAGGTCGAGGGACTGGCCCCTCATCTCAGCCTCCTCGCGGAAGCTCCCTTGCAATATAATAGTATATTATAAATTCTTGTCTGGTTTTTGTCAATCCCCAATTTCCCCGGTAGCGGGGCGGGCATCAGACCAGGTGCGCCTCGATCTCCTGCCGGGTGGGCAGGGACGGGATGGCCCCCAGCCCCTGGATGCAGAGCCAGCCCCCCACGTTGCCGTAGGTCATGGCCTCCCGCACCAGCGGCGCCGTCAGCTGCGCCGCCGACGTGACGCCCCGGAACCGCAGCATGGACAGCAAGCCGCCCCAGAAGGCGTCGCCGGCGCCGGTGGCGTCCACACAGCGGGCGGAGCGGCTGGCAATCGGGATCCGCTCTCCCCGGAAGAAGCCCACGGCCCCCTGGCTGCCCAGGGTCTCCACCACCAGGGTCAGGCCGTAGCGCTCCATCAGACCGGGCAGGGCCTCTTCCCCGCCCAGCACGGACACCTCATCGTCCGCCACCTTCAGAAGGTCCACATACGGCAGGAGCTCCCGCACCTTGGCGGCGCAGGCCTCCGGCCGGCCGTTCCACATCATGTCCCGGTAGTTCAGGTCAAAGCTCACCAGCTTTCCCAGTTCCCGGCCCAGCCGCAGGGCCTTGGCGGTTGCCTCCGCCGCCGGAGAGGCGGAGAGCGAGCAGGAGCCGGCGTGGACGATCACCGTCTCCCGGATGTCCTCCTCCCGCACGTCCTCCCGGATGAACATATCCGCCCCCGGCTTCCGGGCAAAGGTGAAGCTGCGCTCCCCCTCCTCCGACAGGGTGATGAAGGCCATGGTGGTGACGGCCTCCCGGCAGGGGGCCTGTCTGACGCAGCGCACGCCGTTCTCCTCCAGGGTGGCCAGCAGGAAGCGGCCGAAGTCATCGTCCCCCACGGAGCAGCACATGGCCGTCTCCAGTCCGTTCCGGGCGGCGGCGATGGCCAGGTTGGCCGGGGCGCCGCCCGCGTTGCGGATATAGCTTCCGGGCTCCCTGCCCGGCACAAAATCGATCAACATCTCGCCAATGCTGTAAAGGTCCACAGATGGCCCTCCTTTTCTCTGCTCAGCAATCGTCCTGCCTATTAAAGCATTTCTCAGGTGCAATGTCAATCGTTTAGCTGTCGCTTTTTATCATATTTTTCAGGAAAAATATGTGTGTTTTCACCGCATGGACTTTTCCGCCCGGACACGGAAAAAGGGGGATGGGCCATGCCCATCCCCCCGCAGAGCGGAGCGGTCACCTTCCCAGCAGCGCCGCTCCCGCCAGCAGCACGCCGTAGACCACCGGCTGGTGGAGCATATACACCGGCAGGGACCACCGCCCCAGGGCGCACAGCGGCGGGCACCGGAGGGCGTCCGGGTCCAGCCGCTCCAGCGGGCGCTCCAGCAGGCGGCGGAGGAAGTACCCCGCCAGAAACAGGAACAGCCAGGGAATCAGGGAGAAGTAATCCGTGGAGGAGAACTCCGGTCCCGGAAAGCCCAGCCACGCCGTCAGGAGATTGCGGTAGAGCCCCTGGGGCACGGTGCCCAGCACCAGGGACTCGAAGCCGAAGGTCCCCCGGTTCACGTTCCGCAGCAGGACGAACAGCACGGCGGTGGCCGCCAGGCCGATCCCCGCGGGCACACGCCCCAGCGCCCGCTCCAGCGGGATCAGCAGCAGCATACAGCCGCCGATCAGCGTCAGTACCCCAAACCAAATCTGCTCCTCCGGCAGGAACACCACCGTCACCAGCGTCACGATCCAGCCGCAGGCGAATACCGTCAGCCCCCGGCAGAGGGGATGCCGTCCCATGGACCAGCAGAACCCGGAGAGCAGGATGAAGGTCCAGCAGATGCTCTGCTGCCAGATGTACGCGCCGGTGCCCCGGTACCATTCCCAGTCCATGCGGAACAGATACACCAGGTCCCAGCAGGTGTGGTAGGCGATCATGCTCAGCAGGGTCAGTCCCCGCAGGGCGTCCAGGGCGGCGATCCGCCGCCGGGGCCGGACCGCGGAGCCCGTCACAGGTGCCATATGTCCTCGCTCCTCTCCAACCGCCATTCCCTCATGCCGACGGGCAGGCGATCTTCACCATGGCCTCGATCATGTGGTGGAGCATCTGGGCCCGGTCCGTGTCCGCGGCCCTGTAGTAGACCTCCTTGCCCTCCCGGCGGCTGACGATCAGCTGGGCGGCCTTCAGCTGCTTCAGGTGGTGGGACACCGCCGGGGAACTCATATCCACCATGGAGGACAGGTTGATGACGCACTCCTCGCAGTGGCACAGCAGCCAGAAGATGCGGATACGGCTGCCGTCCCCCAGCTGCTTGAAGATGTCGGCCACAGTCTGGAACTCCTCCACACTGGGCATATGGTCCAGCTCCCGCTCCATGGACTGGCCATGGTCGTGGGGCAGTTTTCTCTCGTCCATCGGGCGTCGCCTCCTTCTGGAGAAGTATTCTACCACACCCGGCGCCGTTGGGGAAGAGTCAAAATTCCGCAGAAATTCCCAACTCCTCATTCCTGCCCCCACTCTTCACGCCCAAAAAATCTTCCCGCTCCCCCTTGACATCCTCCGCGCTTGGGTGTATGCTGTTCTCACAATTAAACAATTACTTAATTATTTTCCCGAGTATCATTTGAAAGGAGTCCTTCCCATGAAAAAGACCTATAAGATCGACGTGGACTGCGCCAACTGCGCCAACAAGATGGGGGATGCCGCCCGGAAGACCCCCGGCGTGACTGCCGCCACCGTGAACTTCATGGCCCTGAAGATGATCGTGGAGTTTGAAGAGGGCCAGGACCCCAAGGCCGTCATGGAGCAGGTGCGGAAGAACTGCAAAAAGGTGGAGGACGACTGCGAGATCTTCCTGTGAGACGCCTCTCCCCCGCCCCAAGAGCCAGTGCTTGCGGGGCGGTTTTTCCCGGAATCGATTAAACGATAGTTGAATTGAAAGGACGATCTCCATGCAAGAGGTGTTTGAAAGCGGGCTTTTGATCGTGGTGGCGGTCCTGGCCGCGGTGCTGCAGCTGATGGGCGTCCGGCCCGGCAGCGGCATGACCAGGAAGCAAAAGACCATGCTGTGGCGCATCCTGGCCGCCGCCCTTCTGCTGCTGGTCCTCCAGGCGATGGGGGCGGCGCTGTTTGACAGGCTGGGCGGCGCCGGCCGGTGGGTGCGGCTTGCCTGCTATCTGGCGGACTACGCCATCATCGGCCACGACATTCTGAAAAAGGCGGTCAAGGGCATCCGCAACGGCCAGGTCTTTGACGAGAACTTTCTGATGGCCGTGGCCACCCTGGGCGCCCTGGCCCTGGCGGTGTATGAGAACGGCGACTATCTGGAGGCCATCGCCGTCATGCTGTTCTACCAGGTGGGGGAGTGGTTCCAGAGCTACGCCGTGGGCAAGAGCCGCCGGAACATCAGCGACCTGATGGACATCCGGCCGGACTACGCCAACATCGAGCAGGACGGGAAGCTGGAGCAGGTGGACCCGGACGAGGTGGCCATCGGCACGGTCATCGTGGTGCAGCCCGGCGAGAAGGTGCCCATTGACGGCACGGTGGTGGAGGGGGCCTCCACCCTGAACACCGCCGCCCTCACCGGCGAGTCCCTGCCCCGGGAGGTGAAGGCCGGGGATGAGATCATCAGCGGCTGCATCAACATGACCGGCCTGCTGAAGATCCAGACCACCAAGGAATTCGGGGAGTCCACTGTGTCCAAAATCCTGGACCTGGTGGAGAACGCCTCCTCCCGCAAGTCCCGGTCCGAGGACTTCATCTCCCGCTTCGCCAGGATCTACACCCCCGCCGTCTGCTACGCGGCCCTGGCCCTGGCCATCCTGCCGCCGCTGGTGCGGATGTTCGGCCTGGGGCTGGACGCCGGGTGGGAGACCTGGATCTACCGGGCCCTCACCTTCCTGGTGGCCAGCTGTCCCTGCGCCCTGGTCATCTCCATCCCCCTCTCCTTCTTCGCCGGCATCGGCGGGGCCAGCAACGCCGGCGTGCTGGTGAAGGGCTCCAACTACCTGGAGACGCTGTCCCAGACCAAGATCGTGGTGTTCGACAAGACCGGCACCCTGACCCAGGGGGTGTTCGAGGTCAACGGCATCCACCACAATGAGCTGGAGAACGAAAAGCTGGTGGAGTACGCCGCCCTGGCGGAGTCCGCCTCCAGCCACCCCATCAGCAAGAGCCTCCAGCGGGCCTATGGCAAGGAGATCAACCGCAGCCGGGTGTCGGACATCCAGGAGCTCAGCGGCAACGGCGTCACCGCCGTGGTGGACGGCCACACGGTGGCCGCCGGCAACGACAAGCTGATGGACCGGCTGGGCGTTCCCTACATCCCCTGCCACAGCGTGGGCACCATCATCCACATGGCCATCGACGGCAAATACGCCGGGCACATCGTCATCTCCGATGTGGTGAAGCCCCATTCCAAGCAGGCCATCCAGGCCCTGAAGGCCGCCGGCGTCCGCAAGACCGTCATGCTCACCGGCGATGCCGCCAGGGTGGCGGACCATGTGGCGGCGGAGCTGGGCATCGACCAGGTGTACAGCCAGCTCCTCCCCGCCGACAAGGTGGCCAAGGTGGAGGAACTGCTGAAGGGCAAGTCCGGCAAGGAAAAGCTGGCCTTTGTTGGGGACGGCATCAACGACGCGCCGGTGCTCTCCCGGGCGGACATCGGCATCGCCATGGGGGCCATGGGCTCCGACGCCGCCATCGAGGCCGCCGACGTGGTGCTGATGGACGACGACCCCCTGAAGATCGCCAAGGCCATCAGAATCTCCCGGAAGTGCCTGGGGATCGTGTACCAGAACATCGTCTTTGCCATCGGCATCAAGCTGGCCTGCCTGGTACTGGTGGCCCTGGGCCTGGCCAATATGTGGCTGGCGGTGTTCGCCGACGTGGGGGTCATGATCCTGGCGGTGCTGAACGCCATCCGGGCCCTGTTCGTGAAGCATCTGTAAGCGCGAAGAGCGAGACTTCCGAAGAAGTCTCGCTCTCTTTTTGCCGCCGATCCGCCGGAGGCCGATGTTCAGCTCCCCCGCCCGTCGGCGGCGTCCAGCAGCTCAAAGTGGTTTTTCCGCACCCGCAGCAGGCCCTCCCGCCGCATCTTGCTCAGCTCGTTGGACAGGGCGCTGCGGTCCACGTTCAGGTAATCCGCCAGCCGCTGGCGGTCAAAGGGGATGGTAAAGCTGCGGCTGCCGCTGTGGATGGCCTGATCGGACAGATAGGACAGCAGCCGCCCCCGGATGGACTTGGCGGAGGTGTGCAGGATCTTCCGGGACAGCGTCAGGTTCTTCTGGGCGGAGATGGTCAGGAGGTTCCGGATCAGCCGGCTGTGGAATCCGCAGGCGTCGGCGCAGGTCTGAAGGACCCGGTCCATCCGCAGGAAGAGCACCTCCGCCGCCTCGGCGGCCGTCACATCCACCATCAGCGGCTCCCCGGGGACGCAGGCGTAGGCCTCGCCGAAAATCTGCCCCGGACCGACGCTGTCCAGCACCGCCGCGCTCCCCCACAGGTCGATGCTCTCGATCAGAGCCCGGCCGGAGAGCACCATCCCCAGGGCGGAGACCGTCTCCCCGGTGCGGTAGATCTGCGCCCCCTTGGGATAGCGCCGCCGCTCCGCCCCCAGGCAGTCCAGCATCTTCTCCGCCTCCCCGGGGGCGATGCCGCGGAACAGGGCCGTCTCTGTCAGCTGTGCAAGGCCCATAGACAACTTCTCCTTTTGTTGTTACAACAACATACTTTTCAAATCGACTATAGTATCATCTCCCCAGAAAGTCAAGGGCCGCCCGGAATTTCACAGAATCCGGGGCGGCGTCTGCAAGGAGGAGCTTATGACGGAAAATAAAATGTTCTGCTATCAGTGCCAGGAGACCGCCGGCTGCACCGGCTGCACCCGGTCCGGCGTCTGCGGAAAGACCCCGGACGTGGCGGCCATGCAGGACCTGCTGGTCTGGGTGACCAAGGGCCTCTCCGCCGTCACCACCCGGCTGCGGGCGGAGGGCAAGGCGGTGGAGCCCCAGGTCAACCACCTCATCACCTGGAACCTGTTCACCACCATCACCAACGCCAACTTCGACAAGGAGGCCATCATCGCCCAGGTGCGGGACACCCTGGCGGTGAAGGCGGAGCTGCTGTCCCAGCTGGCGGACCGGAGCGGCCTGCCGGAGGCCGCCCTCTGGACGGACGGGGAGCCTGCCTACGCCGTCCAGGCGGCCCGGGTAGGGGTCCTGGCCACCAAGGACGAGGACATCCGCTCCCTGCGGGAGCTGATCACCTATGGCCTCAAGGGCCTGGCCGCCTACACCAAGCACGCCAACGCCCTGCTGCGGGAGGACGGAGCGGTGGACGCCTTCCTGCAGAAGGCCCTGGCCGCCACCCTGGACGACAGCCTGACGGCGGAGGACCTGACGGCCCTGGCCCTGGAGACGGGCAAGTACGGCGTCCAGGGCATGGCCCTGCTGGACGAGGCCAACACCTCCGCTTACGGCAATCCGGAGATCACCCATGTCAACATCGGCGTGGGGAAGAACCCGGGCATCCTGGTGTCCGGCCACGACCTGCGGGACCTGGAGATGCTGCTCCAGCAGACCCAGGGCACCGGCGTGGACGTGTACACCCACTCGGAGATGCTGCCCGCCCACTACTACCCGGCCTTCAAGAAGTACCCCAACTTCGTGGGTAACTACGGCAACGCCTGGTGGAAGCAGACGGAGGAGTTCGCCTCTTTTAACGGCCCCATCCTGATGACCACCAACTGCATCGTGCCGCCCCGGGACAGCTACAAGGACCGGCTGTACACCACCGGCGCGGCGGGCTATCCCGGCTGCACCCACATCCCCGGCGGCGCTGGCGAGGAGAAGGACTTCTCCGCCCTGATCGAGCACGCCAAGCGGTGTGCCCCGCCGGTGGAGATCGAGACCGGCGAGATCGTGGGCGGCTTCGCCCACGCCCAGGTGCTGGCCCTTGCGGACAAAGTCGTGGAGGCCGTGAAGACCGGCGCCATCCGCAAATTCGTGGTGATGGCCGGCTGCGACGGCCGGGCCAAGAGCCGGAGCTACTATACGGAGTTCGCCAAGGCCCTGCCGAAGGACACGGTGATCCTCACCGCCGGCTGCGCCAAGTACAAGTACAACAAGCTGGACCTGGGCGACATCGGCGGCATCCCCCGGGTGCTGGACGCCGGCCAGTGCAACGACTCCTACTCCCTGGCGGTGATCGCCCTGAAGTTGAAGGAGGTCTTTGGCCTGGAGGACATCAACGACCTGCCCATCGTCTACAACATCGCCTGGTACGAGCAGAAGGCGGTGATCGTCCTGCTGGCCCTGCTGAGCCTGGGGGTGAAGAACATCCACCTGGGCCCCACCCTGCCCGCCTTCCTCAGCCCCAACGTAGCCAAGGTGCTGACGGACAGCTTCGGCATCGCCGGCATCGGTACCGTGGAGGACGACCTGGCCCTGTTCTTCGGCGGGAACTGAGTCCGGGCCCTCCGATGACACGTCCCCCGGCGGCATGAGGCCGCTGGGGGACGTGAAAATTTCCGCCTTGCCTTTTTCGGCGGGGTGTGCTATACTGTTCTGCGGTTTCAGGAATGCGGCGAAAGGGGGAGCTCCCTGGCGCCACGCTCAAGATTGATGACTCGAACCAGATTGCGAGGGAGCCTGTGTTCCAGGCTGAGAGGGTCCCAGAGAGGGCCGACCGCACCCGTCCCCCGGAGGGGGCGGGCCATCAGCATCTGCGTGAGAGCTTGGACAGGTATGTGCTGATGGGGCGCATACCTGTTTCTTTTGCGCAGGCGACAAAAAAACAGGAGGTATTCCCATGAACAAGAAGCTTTCCGCCCTTTTGCTGAGCCTGGCGCTGTGCGCCGGGGCGCTCTCCGGCTGCGGCGCCGGAGAGGAGGCCAGCTCCGAACCCGCCGCCAATGACGGCGTACAGGAGGTCGAATCCCTGAAGATCGCCTTCTCCCCCTACGCGGACGCGGACATCATCTCCGAATCCACAGAGCCTCTGGAGTCCCTGCTGAAGGACAAGCTACTGGAAAAAGGCTATGACGTAAAGGAGATCGACATGACCGTGGGCACCAGCTACACCGCCGTGGGCGAGGCCCTCAGCGCCGGCAGCGCGGACCTGGGCTTCATCTCCGGCGGCAACTACGTCCTCTTCTCCGACGACTGTGACGTGCTGCTGACCGCCCTGCGCTACGCCATCAACAAGGACTCCGAGAACCCCGCCGACTGGAACGACGGCACCATCGAGGAGAACACCGACGACATGACCACCTACTACCGCTGCATCGTCCTGGCGGGCCCCACGGAGAAGGGCCAGGAGCTGCTGAACAAGGTGAACAACGGCGAGGAGCTGACCTGGGACGACCTGAACAGCGCCACCTGGGCGGTGCTGAATCCCACCTCCGCCTCCGGGTACATCTATCCCTCCCTGTGGCTCCAGGAGCACTACGGCAAGGGCATCAGTGACCTGGACCACGTGGTGGAGTGCGACTCCCACACCACCTCCGTGGCCCGTCTGGCCGCCGGTCAGGTGGACGTGATGGTGTCCTACGGCCACATCCGCATCAAGAACGCCCCCATCTGGGAGTCCGAGTTCGGCGGCACCGCCCCCATGGTGGAGCAGACCGGCGTCATCGGCGTCACCGAGGGCATCTACAACGACATGATCGCCTACAGCAAGACCTCCGACACCATGGCGGACGAGGACTTCCGCCAGGCGGTGGGCGAGTCCTTCATCGAGCTGGCCGAGACCGAGGAGGGCCAGGAGATCTTCAGCGTGTTCAGCCAGGTGGGCTACACCTGGGGCAGCGACAGCGACTATGACGGAGAGCGGGACGCCCAGGCCCTTTTGAAGTCCATGGAGGAATAAACACCAGAGGAGGAGACGGTTCCATGCTGCAGGTCAGCCACATCCGCAAGCAGTTCCAGCGCACCGGGGAGGTGCTGCGGGACATCAGCTTTACACTGGAGGACGGGGAATTTCTCTCCGTCATCGGTCCCTCCGGCGCCGGCAAGACCACCTTGTTCCGCATTTTGAACGGGGCGGAGCCCTGCGACGGCGGCCAGATCCTCTATGACGGCACCCATTTCGAGTCCGCCCGGGGCCGGGAGAAGCGGGCCGTTCAGCGCAGGATCGGCACCATCTACCAGGACTTCTGCCTGGTGGAGAACGTGTCCGTTCTGCAGAACGTGCTGAACGCCTGCCTGCCGGAGATGTCCCTGGCGGCCTCCCTGCTGGGCGCCTTCGGCCGGGAGCGGACCGCCCGGGCTGCGGAGATCTTACAGGAGGTGGGGCTGGCGGACAAGCTGGAGGAGCCGGTGAAGAACCTCTCCGGCGGGCAGAAGCAGCGGGTGGCCATCGCCCGGGCCTTGATGCGCAGCCCCTCCATCCTGCTGGCGGACGAGCCGGTGGCCTCCCTGGACCCGGTCACTGGGCGGCAGATCCTCTGCCTGCTGCAGGAGGTCCGGCGCACCCACCCCGTCAGCATCCTGATGAACAGCCACAACCTGGAGCTGTCCTTGGCCTTCTCCACCCACATCGTGGGCATGAACCAGGGCCGCGTCGTCTTTGACGGCGCCCCCGGCGACGTGACGGAGGCCGTCCTGCGGGAGATCTACGGAGAGACGGAGGAGGCCGTATGAGCCGGAGAACCTCCAGGCGCTGCCTGACCCTGGCCGCCTTTGCGCTGGTGTTCCTGTGGGCCGCCTGGTTCACCGGCTGCGACCTGGGGGCCATGTGGAGCCGCCGGGGCCATCTGACGGACATCGTCTCCCGGATGGTCCCGCCGGACTGGAGCTTTGCCGGAAAGGCCCTCCCCCTGCTGTGGTCCACCGTGCAGATGTCCGTCACCGGGACCTTTCTGGGGGCGGCGATGGCGATCCCCGCGGCCATGGTCTGCGCCGCCCCCCTGCCGGGGCCCGCTGTCCTGAAAAAGGCGGTCCGCTTCTGTATCCAGGTCCTCCGATCCTTCCCCGCGCTGATCCTGGCCCTGTTGGCCACCTTCTTCCTGGGAATCGGCTCCTTTGCCGGCACCGCCGCCATCACGGTCTACACCTTTGCCATCATGGCCCGGCTGACCTATGAGGACATCGAGAGCGCCCCACAGGGGCCCTATCTGGCCCTGCGGACCATGGGGGCCTCTCCGGTCCGGGCCTTTGCCCGGGGGATCTTCCCGGAGATCCTGCCGGCCTATCTCACCAACGGCCTCTACCTGCTGGAGGGCAATGTGCGCCACAGCTCCATCCTGGGCTATGTGGGAGCCGGCGGCATCGGCCTGCTGCTGAATGAGAAGGTCTCCTGGCGGGAGTATGACCGGGTGGGCATGATTTTGCTGCTGCTCTTTGTCATCGTCTACGGGATGGAGCATCTCAGTGCCTTCCTCACCGCCCTGGTGCAGCACGAGCGCTCCCTGGGCCGGAACGGCGGACGGCTCCTGGCGGCAGCGGCCGCGGCGCTGTTCGTGGTGTGCACCCTCACCCTCCCCCCGCCGGATCTGTCCCGCACCAGCCTGCAGATGGTGCAGAACCTCTTCGCCGGCCTGCTCCAGCCGGACTGGGAGCTGTTCTTCCGCCCGGACAGCAGCGGCCTGGCCTATCTCCTGCTGGAGACGGCGGCCATCGCCCTGGTGGGGACCTGCGCGGGCGCCGTCTTTGCCGTCCCCCTGGCGTTTCTGGGCAGCAGCCGCTTCTTCCCCGCCCCGGTGGCCTGGCTGTTCCGGACGGTGGTGACGGCCATCCGCTCCGTCCCCTTCCTGATCTACGGGCTGATCTTCATCCGGGTCTGCGGCCCCGGCTCCTTCACCGGCGTGCTGACTCTGGCGGTGTGCAGCGTGGGCCTGCTCTGCAAGCGCTTCACCGAGGCCATCGACGCCCTGGACCTGCGGGCCTATCACGCCCTGGAGTCCATGGGGACCGGTAAGCTGGCCTGCCTGCGCCATGTGGCGCTGCCCCAGCTGGCGCCCCGGTTCTTCTCCGCCTGGCTCTACCGCTTCGACGTCAACATCCGGGAGGCCTCGGTCCTGGGTCTGGCGGGGGCGGGCGGCATCGGCGCGCCGCTGATCCTGGCCATGAACCAGTACGCCTGGCACGAGGTCAGCACCCTGGCCCTGGGCATGATCGCCCTGTCCTGGCTGGTGGATGTGATCTCCGGCCGCTGCCGCCGCCGGATGGCCTGACAGCGGCCTGCGGGGCACACACAGAAAAATCCGAAAACCGGCGTTGGGATTTTCCCGGCGCCGGTTTTTTGTATGGGCCGGCGGCCTCCCCGGTCACTGACAGCAGGACCGGATCCCGGTCCCGCAGGCCCCCGCTTCCGGCTCCGGCAGCCTCTCCCCGGTCTCCTGATCGGCCTCCCCGCTCCCCGTCTCCGGGGACGACCGCAGCCGTGCCAGCTGCCGCTCCAGATCCGCCCGCTGTCCAGGCAGGGTCCCGCGCACCCTGCGCTGGAATTCCAGGACCTCCGGCGTGCGCAGGCCGGCCTCCTGATAGGCCGCGTACCGGATCAGAAGCTGTCCCGCCGCGTCCAGACGGGCCGCGAGCAGCCGGCCCGCGGAGGGGATCCTCTCCGGGCGGCGGCACAGCTCGTCATAGACACGTCCGCCAATGTCCGCCAGCGCCGCGGCCGCGTCCCGGGTCCTTCTGTCGGCGATCCGGTCCGCATACAGGCGCAGCTGCTTCAGCTCCCGGTCCGCCGCCTCCATGACGGCGGCCAGCTCGGCCCCGTCCGGCCGGCCGGCAAACCGGCGGGCCCGCCGCCCCGGTCTGGCGGACAGGAACCGGGAGATTCCCGCGCATCCGCCAACGGCCAGCGCCGCGCCCCACAGCGGGTGCCATCTCAGCCCCAGCACCAGCAGCGCCAGGCAGACGGCCATCCACAGGCCCGTCACTTTTCTCATCCGCGATCTCCCTCCCGCCGGAGCCTTGCGGCCCTCGGATGCCCACGCCGGAGCGGTGCTCCGGGGGCCTTGTCATCTCACGCCTCTATCTTATCACGCCCCGGTGAGGCCATCTTCAAATCCGTGTAAAGTGTGTGTAAAATTCGCGCGCCCCATGGCCGGTCAGTCCGGCCTGAACATTTTTTGGTTTTCCTCCTGTACAGGTCTCCCCCGTTCCGGTACGATATTTCCATCAACCAGAACGGAGATATGGATATGACGGGAAGCAGAATCACCTCGGACCTGTCCGCTTCCTTTGCCAGGCATCTCCGCCAGGCGGAGCGCAGTCCCGGTACTACAGAGAACCACCCGCGCCACCTGTTTGCCCGGGTCTTCTACCGGGTGTGCCGGGACGCGGCAAAGCCGGCGGATGTGCTGGGCCACGTCTGCATGGACACCGCCCGCATCTACCTGGCGGCCTCCGGTGCGGGGCACGCCCGGACTTTGGACCGTCTGCGTCTGGTTCTGCAGGATAAGACAAGCTTCACATTTTGTCCTGTTTTGAGAGCCTGCCAAGAGAGGGCTGCTTTTGAAGATGCCGCAGAACGTGAAAACGGCGCAAATCTGAAATTGGGTGCAAAAAGCAGGGCCAGATCTGGTTTTCCCGCTGTCAGCCCATATTGTGATGCCAAAAAGTTCGCACACCGTTGGAAAAAGTGCTTGACAACCCTGATGGGATTGAATAAGATAAATTTGATAATATGTATAAAATCGCGCCTTTTGGTATGGGTCATAGAATGCAATGATGTGGTATATTTATTTGGGCGCTTTTATACCATGGAGCGAGTAGCGCAACCGGTCTATTGAGGGCGGCAGAGATGGTTCTGCGGCCCCAATAGGCCGCTTTTTGTCCAGATTTCAGAAATACTTTGGCGCCATGGAGGTCCCGATGCGATGAACGAGGTCTTGCGGCAGGAGAAGAAATTTGCCATCAATATCGCCGACGGCGCGGTCCTGGGAGGCCGCCTGGGGGCCATTATGCACGCCGACGTTCACAACGGCACCCAGGGCTATGTGATCCGCTCCCTCTATTTCGACACGCCGGATGACCAGGACTTTTACGACAAAGTCGACGGCCTGGAGCTGCGCCGGAAGATCCGGCTGCGTACTTACGGGCCCCGATCCGATTTCGCCATGCTGGAAATGAAACAGAAGGAAGGGCCGTATCAGCGCAAGCGATCCCTGCGGCTCCGGCGTGAGGACGCGGAGCAGCTGTGCCGGGGAGATTACCGGCCGCTTATGGCCTATAAAGACCCTTTCGCCGCGGAGTGCTACGGCCTGATGCACAGCCGCTGCTACCGGCCAAAAGCAGTGGTGGAGTACCGCCGTCAGGCGTTTGTGGCCAGGGAAAACCATATCCGCATCACTCTGGACAGCCGGATCATCGCCACGGAGTCCAGTTTCGATCTGTTTTCCGAGCACCTGCCCATGTACGCGGTCATGGACCCCTTCCACATGGTGCTGGAGGTCAAGTACAACGGCTTCCTCCTCAGCTATCTCAAGGACCTGTTGGATCGGGTGGAGCGCTCGGAGCTGTCGGTCAGCAAATACTGCCTGGCCCGAAGCGTGTCCCTGAGCCTTCAAAGTTAATTATTCAAAGGAGAAAATCGAGTATGCGAGAAAACCTGCTTCAGCTGCTGGAATCCAGCGGCGGCGACCTGACCACCGAAACGATTCTGCTGCGCCTCGTGATGTCGGCGATCATTGCGGCGTTTCTGTTCCTGTCCTACCGCCTCAGCCACAGCGGCAGCATTTACAGCGCCAAATTCAATGTCTCCCTAATGGCCCTGACAGTCATCACCACCACCGTGATGATCGTCATTGGGAACAACATCGCGCTGTCTCTCGGCATGGTGGGCGCCCTGTCCATTGTCCGGTTCCGCACCGCCATCAAGGACTCCCGGGATACCATCTACATCTTTTGGGCTATCGTAGTAGGCATCTGCTGTGGCTCCGGTGACTATCTGGTCGCCGCGGCAGGCAGCGCGGTGGTGTTCATACTGCTGCTGGTGTTTGGTCGGCTGCGTACCGATAACCGAGTCCTGCTGATCCTGCGGACCGCGCGGGTGAATGCGTCCAAGGTGGAATCCCTGATCTTCCAGTACTATAACCGCAAAGCCATCCTGCGGGTCAAGAACACTACCGATGATAGCGTCGAATACATCTATGAGCTCAACGGAAAGTATCTGCGCAAGCCGGGCGGCGAAAAGGCCGCGGGCAAGAGCATTACAGACGCCGTCTATGAGATCGGCGGGATCGAATATTTCAACATCGTCATGCAGAACGACGAGATCAGCGGCTGAGACGCCTGGAACTCCAAGGGGGCGGGAGAACTATGAAATACAAGTTGCTGGGCAGTGCCATGGTGGTGCTGATACTTGTCTGCGCGCTGGCGGCATCCGTTCTGGAGGCGGAAGAAGGCCCCGCCCGCATCCACCAGCGCCTGTCCGCCCGAGGCCCGGACGCAGGCTGCGGTTGTGATGGCGCGGAGTTGTGTACGCACCTGCCTCTGGTCATCATTGACACCGGCGGGCAGGAGATCCCGGGGGCGCCCGTGGGATATGACGCCCATGGAGAAACCATCTACTCTACCACAGCTGACGGGGAGAGTATGCTGTCTGCCCGGATCTCTATTTTGGACAATGAGACCCGCAATCATCACCCATCAGACACGCCGGACCTGGAGAGTGCGGGGCTGATCCGTATCAGAGGGCGTTCTTCCCGCTATTTTGATAAGCACAACTATCTTCTCCGCTTTACAGATGATGATGGGGCCTATGCCGACCACGAAGTCATGGGGATGGACGCCCACTATGAGTGGACACTTCACGGCCCCTATCTGGACAAGAGCCTGATCCGCAACTACCTGTGGTACAACATTGCAGGAGAGATGATGGAGTATTCCCCCAATGTTCGTTTCTGCGAGGTGATTTTCAACGGGGCGTATCAGGGGCTTTACCTGATGACGGAGACCATTACCAACGGGGAGAACAGCCGAGTCAATGTGTCTGAACCCATCGACAACAGTACCTCCACCGGCTATGTCCTGCGGTTGGATCAGGGAAGCAGAACTGACCTGAAAAACATCAACAACTTTACCTACTACACCTACCGCATCAGCAGAAGGAATCATCTGAATATCAATATCGAGTACCCGAGATCCGGTGCCTTGACCCAGGAGATGGCGGATGCCATAGAACAGGACCTCTCCGACTTTGAGAAGGCGCTGTATTCCTTTGACTATGATGACCGGATTTATCAGCATGGTGGTTGCCCTGCTGGGTGTGGCAGTTCTGATTACTTACTCCTTGCAAAACGGCATTATCCTGCTGGTGATAGCATTTCTCATTAGTCCCTATGGTTTGCCAATGGCTGCAATCTGGCT
>DWYU01000093.1 GCA_019118505.1 Candidatus Oscillibacter excrementavium | reverse complement strand
CCCCCCCGGCGCCGCCGGTGAGTTTCTCCCGCGCCCATATAACAGCACAACGGACCGCGGAGTCTTTTCTCCACGGTCCGTTGTTGTGTCTCACAGCGCCGTCAGCAGCCGCAGCATCTCATCCGCCGGGTCCACCAGGGGAAGGGTCGTCCGGGCGGCCAGGGCCTCTTTGAAATAGGGGAAATGGGTGCATCCCAGCACCAGCGCCTCCGCGCCACAGCCGTCAAACCACCCTGCCAGCTCCGCCAGACGGCGGCGCTCCACCAGCTCCTCCGGCGGAACGCCGGCCTCCACATCCAGCACCGCCTGCAGGGCGCAGGCCCCCAGCAGATTCAGCCGGGGATTGGCCTCCAGCAGCACCTGCTCGATGCCGGAGAGTCCCTGGGCATTGGCGGCGATCACTCCCAGGGTCCGATATTGGGGCGCCAGCTCCCGGTATACCTCCAGGGGCGTCACGATCCGCAGCCCGGTCTCCTCCGCCAAGGCCGGAAAATCCACGGCGCCGGACAGGGAGTTGCAGTAGACAAGGGCCCGCCCGCAGCCCCGGCGCAGGGCCTGTTCCAGCACCTGGCCCACCCGGCGGTGCCGATCCTCTGCCGGGGCGTACTGGAAGGCCGTCTGCTCCCAGGGGTTGGCGGAGATGGGAAACGGCAGCGCCGTCAGGCCCCGCGCCCCCAGAAAGGCGGTACCCATCCGGGTGTCCACCGGCGTGCCGGCCAGCACGGCCACAGGGCCCAAGGTCACGTGTGTCATACCCTCACCCCAGCTTCCGGGGGAAGTTGCCAAAGACCCGCACTCCCTCCTGCACGGTCAAAAACGCATGGGGGTCCACCTCGTGCACCATGGGCATCAGCTCCTCGATCTCGTACTTGGACAGGCACACGCACAGCACATGGACATTGTCCTTGGTGTAGGCGCCCACGCCGTTCCAGTAGGTCACGCTCCGCCCCAGCTTCTTGATGATGAAGTCCGCCAGGACCCCCTCGTCCTCCCGGGTGAAGATCAGCGCCTGGACGTTGACGTTCTGCTGGTGCATCCGGTCCAGGATCATGGAGTTGGAGAAGTTGTAGATGACCGAGTAAATGGCGATCTCCGGGTCAAACAGGATCAGGATCACCGTGTAGAGCACCACGTTGAAGCCCAGGGAGAACTTCCCCACAGTGAAGGCGTGGTCCCGCTTGCTCATGATCAGGCCGATCACGTCCAATCCGCCGCCGCTGCCGCCGCAGGTGAGGACGATGCCGCTGCCCAGTCCCGTGAGGATGCCCCCCAGCAGGCAGGCCGTCAGGTAGTCGTCCACAATGGGCTGGGCGGGGATCGGGATGATGCTGTAGAAGAGGGAGTAGGAGACCGTGCAGATGATGGTCCGCACCGCCAGGCCCCGCCCCAGATCCCGGTATCCCACAATCAGAAGGGGGATATTCAGCAGGAAATAGAGAATGCCCGCGATGTCGTATGTACCGAAGCTCAGCCCCAAATAGGTCTGCAGCAGGGTGCGGATCAGCTGGCACAGGCCCAGCAGTCCGCCGGTGTACAGGCTCAGCGGCACGATGAACAGGTTCAGCGCAGCGGCGGCGATCAGCTCGCCCACCACCAGCAGTACCAGCCGCAGGGCACGGTTGTGCATGGTATTGTACAGCATGGGTGCGACCTCCTCTGGGAGCCGTGTCTTTCGAATCTGATCTCGATGGTTCTCCCCTCTCCATTATGATTATAAAATGCTTCTCCCAAAAGCTCAAGAGGCAATCGGGCAAAATTACAGGGCGTACCGCAGGCAGCGGTAGAGCCGCTCCTTGGCCCGCTTCACCGTCCGGGAGACCGTGGAGCGGTTGATCCCCAGCTTCCTGGCGATCTGGGGCATCTTCAGTCCCCGGTCATAGTAGAGGGCCAGGATCTCCCGCTGCCGGGGCGTCAGCTCCTGCTCCCGGGCCCGGCGGAGATTCCGCCGCAGCCGCTCCAGCTGGTCGCTGTTGTCCTCTGCGTGCTCCCGCATCCAGACGGTCATGTCGCCGATCCACTCGCTGCTGCGGGAATCAAATCGTGTATCTCTCATGTCTGTGATAGCTCCTGTCGTAATACCGGGCGGTCAGCGCCGCCAGCTCCCGGGTCTCCTGCAGCAGCGGCGTCAGTTCCGCGATCCGCCGCCGCAGGGCGCGGCTCTCCTCCTCACTGTCCTGCTCTCTGGCGGATCGGCGCAGCTCCGCGATCCGCTGCCGGATGGCCGCCGCGCTCTCTGTGTAGAGTCCGGACATCTCTGCCAGCGTCATCCCAACGCCTCCCTTCCCCGGATCTGGCGGAAGGGCGCCAGCTCCTGCCGGGCGAATTCCGGCAGGCAGTCACCGCAGATGCTGGCGCCGTTGCAGTACCAGTACCCCTCTCCATTCGCGATCTCCGCCCCGCAGAAAGAGCAGCGCAGCGTCTGCCGCCTGCGGGTTTCACTCGTTCTGTGCAACTGTTTTCTCCTCTCGATTCTTCAGAACTCCGGCGGCCTCTCCAGCCTCCGCCGGCAAAATGAAAAAATGGTGGGAAAAAGCAAAATTTCCTGTTGACAAAACCATGGTCATCTGGTAAGATAAATTCTGCTGTTGGAACTGCTGGTGTAGCTCAGCTGGTAGAGCAGCTGATTTGTAATCAGCAGGTCGGGGGTTCGAATCCGTCCACCAGCTCCACAATTTCATATGGGGGAATTCCAGAGCGGTCAAATGGGGC
>DWYU01000092.1 GCA_019118505.1 Candidatus Oscillibacter excrementavium | reverse complement strand
CTGCGCAACGGCCTGTACATCGCCATCATCGTCATCTTCGCCGCCCTGTGCGTCATCACCCCCGTGGTGAAGGGCACTCCGTTGCTGACAGCCAGCAACATCCTGAACATCCTGTCCCAGGCCTCTCCCCGTATGTTCCTGGCGCTGGGCGTGGCCGGGCTGATTCTGTTGGCCGGTACGGATTTGTCCATCGGCCGCATGGTGGGTATGGGCATGACGGCGGCCACCATCGTCATGCACAACGGTCCCAATACCGGCGGTGTGTTCGGACATGTGTTTGATTTCTCCGGACTGCCTGTACTGGTGCGGGTGTTCCTGGCCCTGGTGGTATGTGTTGTGCTGTGCACGGTGTTTACCACCATCGCTGGCTTCTTCACCGCCAAGTTCAAAATGCACCCCTTCATCTCCACCATGGCCACCATGCTGGTGATCTTCGGCCTGGTGACCTATTCCACCAAGGGCACCTCCTTCGGCGCCATTGACAGCACCATCCCCAATATGATCATTCCCCGCATCAAGGTGCTTGGAAACTTCCCCACCATCATCCTGTGGGCGGTGGCCGCAGTGATCGTGGTGTGGTTCATCTGGAACAAGACCACCTTCGGCAAGAATCTCTACGCCGTGGGCGGAAACCCTGAGGCGGCCTCCGTCTCCGGCATCTCTGTGTTCTGGGTCACCGTGGGCGCTTTCGTCATGGCCGGCGTGCTGTATGGCTTCGGTTCCTGGCTGGAGTGCATCCGCATGATGGGTTCCGGCTCCGCGGCTTATGGCCAGGGCTGGGAGATGGACGCCATTGCGGCCTGTGTAGTGGGCGGCGTCTCCTTCACTGGCGGTATCGGCAAGATCTCCGGCTGTGTGGTGGGCGTGTTCATCTTTACCGCCCTGACCTACTCCCTCACGGTTCTGGGCATTGACGCCAATCTGCAGTTCGTGTTCTCCGGCATCATCATTCTAGTGGCCGTGATGCTGGACTGCCTGAAGTACGTCCAGAAGAAGTAATTTTCTCCATACCGATCCCAAAAGCCGCTGTAGAGCAGACATGGGCATCCGCCTGCTTTGCAGCGGCTTCCTTTGAGAAACCTGCCGCCCTCCGCGGCGGCACGACCAAAAAGTATGCCCGGCTGTCCGCCGGCGCAAAAAGGAGAGCGAGTTCTATGCAGGAACTGGGCGCTGTACGAAAAGCGCTGGGGGCCGGGGAGCTGGACGCGGCCCTGGCCCGCCTGATGTGCGGGGATCCCGCGCCCGGCCGGCAGCGGGTATCCCGGCTGCTGGACGGCTTCCGCCAGACCTTTGGCGCGGGGGAGGACACCCCCGTCACAATCTGCTCCGCCCCGGGCCGGACGGAGATCTGCGGCAACCACACCGACCACCAGCACGGACGGGTGCTGGCCGCGGCGGTAAATCTGGACTTTCTGGCCTGCGCCGCCCCCAACGGCACCGACACCATCCGCTTCCAGTCCGAGGGCTGGCCCCTGGTGGAGGTGGAACTGGATACCCTGGAGCCCCTGGAGGGGGAACGGGAGTCCACCGCCGCCCTGGTGCGGGGCATGGCGGCCCAGGCCATCCGGAGGGGCTATCCGGTGTCCGGCTTTGATGCCTACGCCATGTCCGACGTGCTGCCCGGCTCCGGCCTGTCCTCCTCGGCGGCCTGCGAGGTGCTGCTGGGCGTCATCGAGAACCACCTGTTCTGCCGGGAGGAGCTGACCGCCGTAGAGCTCGCCCAGATGGGCCAGAAGGCGGAGAACGGCTACTTCGGGAAACAGAGCGGCCTGATGGATCAGACCGCCTCCTCGGTGGGGGGCGCGGTGGCCATCGACTTTGCCGATCCGGCGGAGCCTGTGGTGCGCTCCGTGTCGGTGGATCTGAACGCCCTGGGCTATGCCCTGTGCATTGTGGACTCGGGGGCCAGCCACGCCTCCCTCACCGGCGAGTATGACTCCATCCCCCAGGAGATGAGGGCGGCGGCCGCCTTCTTCGGCAAGACCGTGCTGCGGGAGGTGGACGAGGCCCAGGTGCTGGCCAACCTGCCCGCCCTGCGCAAAGCCGCGGGGGATCGGGCGGTGCTCCGTACCCTCCACTTCTACGCGGACGACCGGCGGGTGCAGGGGGAGGCCGACGCCCTGGAGCGGGGGGACATGGACGCGTTCCTCGCCCTGGTCAATGCGTCCGGCCGCTCCTCCTGGGAGCAGCTCCAGGACATCACCCCCACCGGCGCGGTGGGAGAGCAGGCCATGGCCGTGGCCCTGACCATGGCGGAGCGGGCCCTGGAGGGCCGGGGCGCCTGCCGGATCCACGGCGGCGGCTTTGCCGGCACCCTGCAGGCGTTCGTCCCCCTGGATCACCTGGAGACCTTCCGGGCCCGGATGGAGGAGGCCCTGGGGGCGGGCTGCTGCCACGTGCTGTCCATCCGGCCGGTGGGCGGCACTGTCCTCCTGCCGTAATCCCATTTGATACGCAACTGGAAAGGAGCTATGCAATATGGCGATTCTTGTTTTGGGCGGGGCCGGGTATATCGGCTCCCACACGGTATACGAGCTCATCGACGCGGGCCGGGATGTGGTGGTGGCCGACAACCTCCAGACCGGCTTCCGGGCCGCCGTCCACCCCAAGGCCCGGTTCTATCAGCTGGACATCCGGGACAGGGGGGCCCTGGACACCCTGTTCCAGGCGGAGGACATCGAGGGCGTGATCCACTTCGCCGCCTCCTCCCAGGTGGGGGAGTCCATGTCCGACCCGCTGAAATACTACGACAACAACCTCCACGGCACCATGGTGCTTCTGAAATCCATGGTGGAGCACGGGGTGGATAAAATCGTCTTCTCCTCCACCGCCGCCACCTACGGCGAGCCGGAGCGGGTGCCCATTCTGGAGACCGACCGCACCCAGCCCACCAACTGCTATGGCGAGACCAAGCTGTCCATGGAGCACATGATGAGCTGGGTGTCCCGGGCCCACGGGCTGAAATACGTGGCCCTGCGGTACTTCAACGCCTGCGGCGCCCACCCCTCCGGCGCCATCGGCGAGGCCCACGACCCCGAGACCCACCTGATCCCCATCATCCTCCAGGTGCCCAACGGCCAGCGGGAGGCGGTGAGCGTCTTCGGCGATGACTACCCCACCGCCGACGGCACCTGTATCCGGGACTATATCCACGTCACCGATCTGGCCCAGGCCCACATCCTGGCCCTGGACTATCTGCTGAAGGGCGGGGAGAACAACGTGTTCAACCTGGGCAACGGCGTGGGCTTCTCCGTCAAGGAGGTCATCGACGTGGCCCGGGAAGTCACCGGTCACCCCATCCCCGCCGTGATCTCCCCCCGCCGGGCGGGCGACCCGGCCCAGCTGATCGCCTCCTCCCAGAAGGCCATCGACGTGCTGGGGTGGCAGCCCCGGTACAACGATCTGAACACCATCATCGCCACCGCCTGGGCCTGGCACAGGAGCCACCCCCACGGCTTTGAGGAGGGCTGACCCATGGAGCGCAGCGAGGCCATCCGGGCGCTGGTGCGCTATGCCCTGGACAGGGGACTGATCCAGCCGTCGGAGGAGATGTGGGCGGTGAACGCCCTGCTGGAGGCCCTGTCCCTGGACAGCTATACCCCGCCGGAGGGAGAGCCGGCGGTAGAGGCGGAGCTGCCCGCCATCCTGGATACGCTGGTGGACGACGCCTACGCCCGGGGCGTGCTGGCGGAGAACTCCATCGTCTACCGGGATCTCTTTGACACCAAGCTCATGGGGGTTCTCACCCCCCGGCCCGCCCAGGTGATCGAAAAATTCCAGGCACTTTATGCCAAGAGCCCCCGGGCGGCCACCGACTGGTACTATCAGTTCAGCCAGGACACCAACTACATCCGCCGGGACCGCATTGCCAGGGATGTGCAGTGGAAGGCCCCCACCCAGTACGGGGAGCTGGACATCACCATCAACCTGTCCAAGCCGGAGAAGGATCCCAAGGCCATCGCGGCGGCCCGGAACCTGCCCGCCTCCGCCTACCCCCGGTGCCAGCTGTGCGCCGAGAACGAGGGCTACGCCGGCCGGGTCAACCACCCCGCCCGGCAGAACCACCGCATCGTGCCCATCACCATCAACGGCTCCCCGTGGTACCTCCAGTACTCCCCCTATGTGTACTACAACGAGCACTGCATCTGCCTGAACAAGGTGCACACCCCCATGAAGATCGACCGGGCCTGCTTTGCCAAGCTGCTGGACTTCGTGGGGCAGTTCCCCCACTACTT
>DWYU01000091.1 GCA_019118505.1 Candidatus Oscillibacter excrementavium | reverse complement strand
CCCCCCCGTCTCGTCATCTTCTGTTCACCGCAGGAAGATCCTCTTCCCGCCCCGGTATTCCCGCACCACGCCGATCCGCTGGGCGCTGGGGACGCTGCCCTTCAGCTCCTCATACAGGGCATCCGCGTCCGCCGGGTCCACCGCCATCAGCAGGCCGCCGGCGGTCTGGGGGTCATAGAGCAAGTCTTGTCTACATAATTCAACAATTCCCGCGTCCACGCCGGGCTCGGCGAAGGTGCGGTTCCGGTACATCCCCGCCGGCAGCAGGCCCATGTTGGCGAACGCCAGCGCCTCCGGGATCAGGTCGATATCGTCCACGTTCAGCTCCAGCTCCACGTCGCTGCCCTGGGCCATCTCAAAGCTGTGGCCCAGCAGGCCAAAGCCGGTCACGTCGGTGCAGGCGTGGACGCGGTAGCGCACCATGGCGTCCCGGGCGGACTTGTTCAGGGTGGTCATCAGCCGCTCCGCCAGGGCCTGCCCCTCCGGGGACAGCATCTCCGCCTTCTGTGCGGTGGTGAGGACGCCGATGCCGATGGGCTTGGTCAGCAGCAGCACATCCCCGGGCCTTGCCCCGGAATTGGTCAGCACCCGGTCCGGGTGGACGAAGCCGGTGACCGCCAGGCCGTACTTGGGCTCGTCGTCCAGGATGCTGTGGCCGCCGGTGATGAGGGCCCCGGCCTCGTAGACCTTGTCATAGCCGCCCCGGAGCAGCTGGTGCACCGCGTCCTTGGGCATGGACTCCGGGACCGCCATGATGTTCAGGCACAGCCTGGGCTCGCCGCCCATGGCGTACACGTCGGACAGGGCGTTGGTGGCCGCGATCTGGCCGAAGAGGTACGGATCGTCGGCGATGGGCGGGAAGAAGTCCACCGTCTGCACCAGGGCCAGGTCGTCGCTGACCTTGTAGACGGAGGCGTCGTCGCTCTTGTCGAACCCCACCAGCAGGTTGGGGTCCTGGTGGACCCGGATGCCGTCCAGCAGCTGGGCCAGGACGCCGGCCCCCACTTTCGCGCCGCACCCGGCGCACTTGGCCAGCTTCGTCAGCTTCACTTCATTTTCAGGCATGGTCATTCCTCCTGTTTCGGCAGTATGAAGTCATCCCATAGCAGGCCGCGTCTGGCTACGATCCTCCAGCACCCCCGTCAGGTGCAAAATCGCCTCCAGCACGCCGCCGCCTACCGCCAGCGCCTTGTCGCTGGCGGTGTAGCAGTGCTCCACCTTGCACCGGGGGTCGATGTCCCCGGCCTTCATGCCCTGGTGGACCGGCGTGCCCTCCGGCAGGATGCCCCGGAGGACGCCGTCCAATGTGCAGGTCATGGGGACGCCGTCCACCGTGGCGGCCACGTCCCCCATTTTCACCTGGGCGCCGATGTCCAGGAGCTGGTGGAACGTCCCGTCCGCCGGGGCCCGCAGCACCCGCTCCCCGGCAAAGCCGCCGATAAGGCCGGGGATGCCCGTGTTGGGCAGGGCGCTGCCGTCATAGAGGACCCGGCCCAGGGTGTGGCCCCGCATGGTCTCCACCACCGCGTGGCAGTCCACCCCGGCGGTGAAGCCCGGGCCCACGCCGATGACCGCCGGGGCGTCCGTGATTTTGGTCCCGAGATTTTTCTTGGCCAGGATAGCGTCTACCACCGCGTCCGGCTGGAGGGCCGGGATGCAGCCCCCCTCCGGGTCCGGCAGCACCGGGATGACGCCTTCCCGGAGCAGGGCCAGAGCCTGCTCCGGCGTGTCCGCCCGGCGGGCGGTGATGTCCTCCACCCTTGTCTCCCCCAGCACGACGGCCTGGGAGAAGGCCACCGTCCGCCGGATGGCGGTGGGGGCCGGCATCTCGGTCATCACCACCGACAGATGCGCCCGTTTCAGCCGCAGGGCGATGCCGGTGGCGATGTCCCCGGCCCCCCGAATGATCACCAGCATGGGAAATACTCCTTCCTCTGTAAGCTGCCCGCCAGTACCGGGCAGTCCAGCAGCGCCGCCAGGGTACGGGCTGATGCCAGCTCCCACAGCGTCTCCACTTGGTTGACATAAATTTTATCGTGCAGCCCCTCGGCCCGCAGGACCGCGGCCTCGGTCACCGGGGCGGCCTCCGCCGTCTCCGGAACACCGGCGAGGCGGGCGTACCGCTCCGGCCGGTGGGCGGCCTCCGAAATGGGCTGGCCGAAGCCGGAGGCCCCCACCACGCAGATGGTCTGGACCGCCTCCGGGGGGATCACCGGCTCGTGGGGAGCGTGGGCTTTCAGGGGACGGCGGGCGGCGCCGTCGGCCTCCACCAGCACATAGTCGAACCGCTCCGCCAGAAGCGCCATGGGCGTCTCCGGAGCCGCCAGCTTGCCGGTGCCGGGCACGTCCGTCCCGGCGCACAGCAGCCGGTGGGACCGGCGCAGCTGGTCCAGCTCCGCCGTCGTCCGGGCGCAGGGCAGGTCCGGGAACGGGAGGATCTTGGTGGTGGTGCACAGCAGCACCGTGTGGCGCCCGGCCAGCTCCTCCCCCAGGGTCCGCAGGAGGGTGGTCTTGCCGCCGCCGCCGATGACGGCGGTGACGCCGGGCCGGATGTCCAGCAGTTGGGAAAGGGTCATGGGGTCCCCTCCTTCGTTCTTCTTTCCATAGAATAGCACCTCCCCCGCCCTCCGTCAAGCGAGGCCGGCGGGCAGGGCGATTTTTCCCGGTTTTCCAGGGGTGCAACCGGCAGTTGCTAATTTTTCAAGCCCCCTTGGTGGACTTTTGGGCGGTACGCCGCTATACTGGGACTACAAAGGAGGGCGCGGTATGAGCCTTGGAACCAACATCAGCCGCCTGCGGGCGGAACATCACCTGTCCCAGGGGGACCTGGCGGAGGCGCTGGCGGTGAGCCGCCAGTCCGTCAGCAAGTGGGAGACGGATTCCAGCGTGCCGGACCTGGACAAGCTGGTGAAGCTGAGCCAGGTCTTTGGCGTGACGCTGGACGAGCTGGTGACGGGGGCGGACGGCACGTCCCCGCGAAAAGAAGATGTTGCAAACGCGCCTGTGGAGAGTCTGCTGGGCAGGAGGCTCTCCGTTCGGGAAAAGCTCCGCATAGGCGTTGGCCTCGCGCTTCTCCTGTTTTGGGTGGCGGAGCTGGTCTATTATATGCAGTTGGGTATTCAGCTCTGGTGGTTCCTGTCCTATACGCTCCCGCTCCTCCTGTGCGGCTTGATCTGTCTTTTTCTTCGGAAGCGGACTGTCTTTTGGTGCTGCTGGGTGCTCTATCTGCGCATGGACTGGTTTTTCCGCAGTGCGTCCTCGGTGAACTGGAAAGTCGTGCTCCACACCATCGGATACGAACCGACATGGAATTACCTCCGTCTGGCTACCTCTTGGGGACTGTTTTTAGGAATGCTGATGATGCTGTTCTGGACGTTGGCCACCTTCCGGAATGCCTCTGTTCCAGCCATCCTGCAGAAAAGAGGCCGCTTGCTGCTCTGCTGGGTGGTCTACTGGATCGTCGGGCTCTCCGTCTTTTTGATACAAGGGATACGGACAGAATGGAATGGGCATGGCTACCCCTATAATGACATTTATGCTGATTGGCCGCTGCTGCTGATCTTTACGGTACTCCTGACCATCACGTTCTGCTCGCTTCGGTCTCGAAAACGCCACCTGAAAGGGACGCCCTAGGCGTCCCTTTTTCTTGACTTTTCCCGTGGTCCGCCTATAATATAGTATATCGTTTATCTCACTTGAGTATCACGCTTGGAGGGTGCTATGCAGGACGGCTGCGGACGAACGATCGATTACCTGCGCCTGTCGGTGACGGACCGGTGCAACTACCGATGCCAATACTGTATGCCGGAGACCGGGGTGGAGAAGCGGGCCCACGGGGACATCCTCACCCTGGAGGAGCTGGCGGAGATCGCCGGGGCGGCGGTGGCGTGCGGGGTGAAGAAGATCCGCCTCACCGGCGGAGAGCCCCTGGTGCGGCGGGGCGTGGTGGACCTGTGCCGGATGCTGCGGGCCATCCCCGGCGTGGAGGAGCTTTGCCTCACCACCAACGGGAGCCTGCTACCGAAGCTGGCCGCGCCCCTGCGGGACGCCGGACTGGACCGGCTGAACATCAGCCTGGACACGCTACGGGTGGAGCGGTTCGCCGCCATGACCCGGCTGGGGACCCTCCGGGACGTGCTGGACGGCATCGAAGCCGCGGAGGCGGCGGGATTCCGCGACCTGAAATTCGACACCGTCCTCATCGGCGGGTTCAACGACGACGAGATCGGGGACTTCGTGGACTTGAGCCGGGAGCACCCCTGGGAGATGCGGTTCATCGAGCTGATGCCCATGGGCCCCTGCGCCTCCTGGGATAAGAGCTGCTTCCTGCCGGGGTCGACGGTGCTGGAGCGGGTGCCGGAGCTGGCGCCCATCGAGGCC
>DWYU01000090.1 GCA_019118505.1 Candidatus Oscillibacter excrementavium | reverse complement strand
ACTATAAGGGCATTGGAGCTCTGGAAGTATCCAAAGTCACTTCATCAAGGCAAGAATGAGAAAAACGGCATAGCCGAAGCTATACCGTTTCTCTCTTGCCCCACGATGTTTTCTTATCGGGAGGCACCTTTTGGGCGGTCCCGTTTTTTGACTCCGATCAGGTTTTCTCGCCGGGGGACGTCCCATCACCCGCGGTGCCCTCCTGGCGGAAGGGATCCACCGGCTCCCCGGCGTGGTGGGCGTTGGTGTGCACATTGATATACTGGGCCTTCAGCTTGGAGTAGAGGATGGTCTGGCTGGAGTACAGCCCGTTGTAGCCCGAGAGCATATAGCTGATGCCGCAGATGAGGGCGAAGTACAGCAGGCCCCCGTCCCCGAACAGCTCCACGGACAGGAAGATGGAGGCCAGGGGGCAGTTGGTGGCGCCGCAGAACACCGCCGCCAGGCCCAGCGCCGCGGCAAAGCCCGCAGGGATCCCCAGCAGCGGCCCCGCCACGCAGCCAAAGGTGGCCCCCACGAAGAAGGAGGGCACCACCTCGCCGCCCTTGAACCCGGCGGAGAGGGTCACGGCGGTGAACAGGATCTTCAGCAGGAACGCCTCCGGCCGGGCGGTGCCCTGCTCCACGGCGGCGGCGATGATGTCCATGCCGGCGCCGTTGTAGTCCCGGGTGCCGCAGAGATACGTCAGGGCAATGACAGCGCAGCCCCCCACCACTACCCGCAGCCAGGCGTTGGGCAGGCGCTTTTTCATCTGATGCTCTGCAAACTGCAGTGTCCGGCACAGCAGGACGGACACCAGGGCGCACCCCACTCCCAGCGCCGCCACCCGCAGCAGCATCAGCTCCTCCAGCTCCGGCGCCGCCACGGCGAAGCGGGTGGGCGCCACCCCCATCTCCAGGGAGATCCAGTAGGATACCAGGGAGGCGGTGAGGCACGGGATGAACGCCACATGGTACACCACGCCGATGCTGATGACCACGATGGCGAACACCGTGGCGGTGAGGGGGGTTCCGAACAGGGCGGAGAAGAAGGCGGCCATGCCCGCCATGGTGGCGGTGCGCAGGTCCCGGTCATCCAAGTTGAACAGGCTCCCCGCATGGCGGCCGATGGTGCCGCCCATCTGGAGGGCAGCCCCCTCCCGCCCGGCGCTGCCGCCGCACAGGTGGGTGAGGATCGTCCCCAGGAAGATGGCAGGTAGCAGCCAGATGGACAGGGACTTGCCGTGGTGCACCGCCTCAATGATGTCGTTGGTGCCCTGGCCCTCCGTCCTGGTCAGCTTGTAAAAGGCCACGATCACCAGTCCTGCCGCCGGCAGGCACCACAGCAGCCACGGGTGTGCCTCCCGCAGCTCTGTGGCCCGCTCCACACCGATGTGGAACAGGGCGCCCACCACGCCGCAGCAGCCGCCGGTGACCAGCGCCACCACCAGCCACTTGACCATGGCCCGGACATACAGGCTCACATGGGTCCGGCCCTCTCCCGTCTCTCGTGCCAAGCCCTCTCCCTCCTTCTGCCCGGCGGACCGCCGGGCGGGTCATTCTGGCAAGATTATACGGCAGCGCGGATTTTTTTGCAACCGCCTCCGCCGCCGGCCGGAGGACCGCCGGAAATTCCCGGTGTTTCAAAGCGGCGTCCGGAGGCCCAAAACCACGTCAAAAATCACAATTTCTCCGGGAACTGCCCCGCTCTTCCCATCTCTTTTCTCCAAAAACAGAGTCTTTTTTGTCAGCCGCCGGCCCCTTCCCGCAGCCGCTTTTCCGGTTGATTCTTTGGAATTCTGTGCTATACTGAAAGTGGATACAGACGAATGTCTGCGCGCCGATGCGAGACCCAAAATTCAAAAAGTTTGGAGGAAATCAGCATGAAGTACGGACGTACCTACAACTTCTCCGCCGGACCCGCCATGATGCCGGAGGAGGTCCTGGAGGAGATCGCCGCCGAGATGATGAACTACCGGGGCAGCGGCATGTGCGTCATGGAGATGAGCCACCGCTCCAAGGTGTTCCAGCAGATCCGGGACGAGGCGGAGGCCGATCTCCGGACCCTGATGGGCATTCCGGACAACTACAAGGTCCTGTTCGTCCAGGGCGGCGGCACCGTGCAGTTCGCCATGGTGCCCATGAACCTGATGAAGAATGGCGTGGCCTGCTATGTGGAGACCGGCAACTGGTCCAAGAAAGCCATCAAGGAGGCCCAGAAGTACGGCGAGGTGAAGATCGTCGCCTCCTCCGCGGACAAGAACTTCTCCTACATCCCCGACTGCTCCGATCTGGACATCCCCGACAATGCGGACTATGTCTACATCTGCGAGAACGAGACCATCAACGGCACCACCTATTTCCACCTGCCCAACACCAAGGGCAAGGTGCTGGTGAGCGACCAGTCCTCCATGTTCCTCTCCCGTCCCTGCGATGTGACCAAGTACGGCCTGATCTGGGCCGGCGTGCAGAAGAACGTGGGGCCCGCCGGCATGGCGGTGGTCATCATCCGGGAGGATCTGCTGCGGGACGACCTGCCCCAGTTCGTGCCCACCTATCTCAGCTACAAGACCCACGCGGACAACGACTCCCTGTACAACACCCCCAACTGCTGGGCCATCTACTGCTGCGGCAAGGTATTCAAGTACCTGCTGAAGAACGGCGGTCTGGAGGCCATGAACCAGCGGAACGTGGAGAAAGCCGCGGTGCTGTACGACTTTCTGGACCAGAGCAAGTTCTTCACCGGCGCCGTCCGCAAGGAGGACCGGTCCCTGATGAACGTGCCCTTCGTCACCCCCAGCAAGGAGCAGGACGCCGACGTGGTGGCCGCCTCCAAGGCCGCGGGCTTCGACAATCTGAAGGGGCACAAGAGCGTGGGCGGCCTGCGGGCGTCCATCTACAACGCCATGCCCAAGGAGGGTGTGGAGGCCCTGGTGGAGTTCCTGAAGAAGTACGAGGCGGAGCACGCGTAAAGAGGGGACTGCGTCCCCCCTTTAGATCCCCCCTCACCAGTCTGCGGACTGGTGAACGCGCCCAAGGCGCTTGAGTCAGGGAATTTTCGCCACGTACACGCCGCGGCGAAAATAATTGAGATTCTTTCGTTCGCCGGGGGCGAACGAACTGGGGAAACCGGATGGTTTCCCCTGGCCCCCTTCCTTTTTGTGAGAGCGCGGCGGGCGCCTTTCCACGCTGCACGCTCTGCTCTCCGCTCCGGCGGAGCCAGAGGCTCCGCCTCCCCCCTTCCGGTCTGCCGGTGACGCCTGTCCCCCAATGGGCGTTTTGGGTTTTTCCGACGTTGGCACCCCTGGGGTGTGCCGGAAATGTATGAAAGGGGTACTACATATGGCACTGAGAGTTTTGGTAACCGACGGCATGGATGCCGGCGCACTGGAACGGCTGCGCAAGGACGGATACGAGGTCGTGGAACAGTTCTATGAGCCCGACCAGCTGGGCACGGCCCTGCGGGATTTTGACGTGGTCATCATCCGCAGCGCCACCAAGATCAAGGAGCCCCAGATCGACGCCGCCAAGGGCAGCCGGCTGAAACTCATCATCCGCGCCGGCGTGGGCGTGGACAACATCGCAGTCAAATACGCGGAGGAAAACGGCATCCAGGTGAAGAACACGCCCCGCGCCTCCTCCAACGCGGTGGCGGAGCTGGCCCTGGCCCTGCTGTTCTCCTGCGCCCGGAACATCTCCATCGCAGGCCACACCATGCGGGAGAACAAGTGGGAGAAAAAGGCCTATTCCAAGGGCTTTGAGCTGGCCGGCAAGACCATGGGCGTCATCGGCTACGGCCGCATCGGCCAGCTGGTGGGTGCCAAGGGCCAGGCCCTGGGCATGAACGTGCTGTCCGTGGTCCACCGGAACAAGCCGGAGGGCTGCGAGTGCGACACCATGCACTTTGTCTCCATGGACGAGCTGCTCGCCCAGTCCGACATCATCGTCCTCTGCGCCCCCAGCGGCGACAAGCCCCTGGTGGACGCGGAATCCCTTGCCAAGATGAAGGACGGCGTGGTGATCGTCAACGTCTCCCGGGGCGCCAATGTGGACGAGGCCGCCCTGCTGGAGGCACTGAACTCCGGCAAGGTCAAGGCCGCCGGCCTGGACGTCTGGATGAGCGAGAAGGACCCCAACTGGGCCCTGGCCTCCCATCCGGCAGTCTCCTGCACGCCCCACATCGGCGCGGGCACCAAGGAAGCCCAGAAACGCATCGGCGCGGAATTGGTGGACATTGTGGAGCACTTTGAAGGCTGACCGGATTTCCGCAGCCTGCCCCTCCCAGTTCTCTGGGAGGGGCTTTTTCTGCCTTTTCCCCCTCATTTTTTTACTTTTCACCAGGATACCGTCAAATCTTGATCGGTTTTTAACTGCCATCCCTATTTACTTTTTAGAGTTGGCAGTGTATAATAGGGTCGATCCAATCGCAAACAGAAGGTGATGATTCCATGAGGCAGGCGGTCGTTCCGGCCCAGTATCTGCAAATCGCCCTGGACCTGGCCACCCGGATCGCCCGGGGGGAACTGGCGGAGGGCAGCCGGATCTATGGCCGGTCCGTGATGGCATCGGAGTACGGCGTGTCGCCGGAGACCATCCGCCGGGCCCTGCGGCTGCTGGCGGACATGAAGGTGGTGGACGTGAAGCCCCAGAGCGGGGCCGTGGTCCTCTCCGCCGACAGTGCCCGGCGGTACATCGAAAACTTTGCCGAGGACGCGGAGGTCCACACCCTGCGCCGCCGCCTGAAGGACCTGCTGGCGGAATCCGCCGAAGTGAACCGCCGGATGGCGGAGACCGTCTCCGCCCTGGTCAAGGGGCAGGAGACCTTTGCGGCGGCCGGGCAGCCGCTTCCCAACTACGAGGTCCCCGTCCCCAAGGACTCCCCCCTGATCGGGAAGAGCATCGGGGAACTGCAGTTCTGGCAGGCCACCGGCGGCACCATCGTGGCCATCCGGCGGGGCCAGACGGTGATCCTCTCCCCCGGTCCCTACGCCGAGCTGTACGGCGGCGACGTCATCATCCTGGTGGGCAGCCCCAGCGCCGCAGAAGCGGCCCACCGGCTCATAACGACAAAGGAGTGAAGGCAGCAGTATGATCCAGTTTGAACACGTATCCAAGAGCTACAGCAAAACCCCGGTCCTCAAAGATCTGAACTTCACCATTCCGGATGGACAGTTCGTGGTGCTCATCGGCCCCTCCGGCTGCGGCAAGACCACCACCATGAAAATGATCAACCGCCTGCTGGAACCGGACACCGGTAAGATCCTCATCGACGGCAAGGACGTCCACAGCCAGGACAAGGTGGAGCTGCGGCGGCACATCGGCTACGTCATCCAGCAGATCGGCCTGTTCCCCAACATGACCGTGGCCCAGAACATCTGCGTGGTGCCCAAGCTGCTGAAGTATGACAAGGCCCGGTGCGACGAGATCGTTCAGGAGATGCTCGCCCTGGTCCATATGGAGCAGTATGCCAACAAATACCCCTCGGAGCTCTCCGGCGGCCAGCAGCAGCGCATCGGTGTGCTGCGGGCCCTGGCGGCCTCTCCCCCCATCGTGCTGATGGATGAGCCCTTCTCCGCCCTGGACCCCCTGACCCGGGAGGCCTTGCAGGACGAGGTGAAGAACCTGCAGCAGAAGCTGAACAAGACCATCGTCTTCGTCAGCCACGACATGAGCGAGGCGCTGAAGCTGGCGGACATCATCATCTTCATGTCCGCCGGCGAGATCGTCCAGATGGCCTCTCCCGAGGAGATGCTGGAGCACCCCGCCAATGATCTGGTCCGCACCTTCATGGGCAAGCACACGCCGGACGCCGCCCCCACCAGGGTGGAGAGCTTCATGCGCACCAACGTGGCCAGCGTCCGCAGGGACCGGGGCGTGCTGGAGTGCGCGGAGCGGATGGCCCGGGCCAGCGTGGACACCCTGCTGGTGACGGACGAGCAGAACCGGTACTTAGGCACCGTCTCCATCGGCGACATCCGCCACTGGGGCCGGGAGCTCACCAGCATCGAGCCCCTGATCCGCCAGACCGCCCGCACCGTCCGGGTGGGGGACGAGGCCAAGGAGAGCTTCGACTACCTGCTGGACTCCGGCGCCAACTACGTGGTGGTGCTGAATGCCGATGACACCATCGCCGGCATCGTCACCAAGACCAGCGTGGCCCGCTCCGTGGCGGAGAATCTGTGGGGTGATTCCAAATGATGACACTGATCCAGGACTACGGCGCCGACCTGCTGCGGGCCATCGGGCTGCACACCGTGTACGTGCTGGTCTCCGTGGTCATCGGCTTTGCGGCGGGATTGGTGTTCGGCATCCTCCTCTCCCGGATTCCCCGGTGGCTCTCCGGCATCATCATCCCCGTCCTCTCCATCTTCCAGACCATCCCCGGCCTGGTGTTCATCGGCGTGCTGTTCATCTGGTGGGGCAACATCTACCCCACGGTGATCCTGGCTCTCAGCGTGTACGCCATGTTCCCGGTGCTGAAAAACACCTACACCGGCATTCTGGAGGTGGAGCCCAAGTACATCGAGGCCGCCAAGGGCTGCGGCATGTCCTCCCTCCAGACCCTGGTGCGGGTGGAGCTGCCCCTGGCTATGCCCGTCATCATCGCCGGCCTCCGGATGGCGGCCATCTACACCGTCTCCTGGGCGGTGCTGGCCTCCATGATCGGCCTGGGGGGCCTGGGAGACTTCGTCTACCGGGGCACCAGCTCCAACAACAACACGCTGATCCTGCTGGGCGCCATTCCGGCGGCCCTGCTGGCCATCGTCTTCGGCGCGGTGATCGACCTGCTGCAGAAGAAGGTCACCCCCCGGGGGCTGCGAAAGGAGGCGGGTAAATGAGCTGGGATCTGATCTTCCAACACCTGTTTATCGTGCTGGCGGCCAGTCTGCTGTCCATCGCCGTGGGCCTGCCCCTGGGCATCTGGGCTTACGTCTCCAAGGTGGCCCGGCCCATCATTCTGCGGATCGTGGACCTGCTGCAGACCATCCCCTCCCTGGCGCTGCTGGGCATCATCATGGTGATTCTGGACCCTGGCAAGCTGACGGTCATCATCGGCATCACCCTCTACTCCCTCCTCCCCATTGTGCGGAACACCTGCCTGGGGCTCCAGGAGGTGGACCCCGGCGTGAAGGAGGCGGCCCGGGGCATGGGCATGAGCAAGCCCTACCGGGTGCTGATGGTGGAGTTCCCCCTAGCCTTTCCCACGGTGTTCACCGGCATCCGCATCGCGGTGGTGAACGCCATCGGTACCGCCGTGTTCGCGGCTTTCGTAGGCGGCGGCGGATTGGGCGGCGTCATCACTCAGGCCATCCGGATCGCGGATATGCCCCTGATCCTGGCAGCCACCGGCGTTTTGATGATCATTGCCGTGGCGCTGGACCTGGTGATGAGCTGGTTTGAAAACCAGATGCGCAAGAGCCGGGGCGGCTCCAAGAAGATGTGGATTCCCGTGGCACTGATCGTGGCGGCCTTCATCGCTCTGCTGCCTTACGGCCAGGGCGGCACCGGTGACATTCTGCTCTATGACGGCGACTACTCCGAGACTCAGCTGATGCACCACATGGTGAAGATGCTGGTGGAGGACCAGACGGACCTGACCGTCACCATCCAGGACCAGATGTCCCAGGTGAACAACTGGAACGCCCTGACGGACGACAGTCCCACCTGCGACCTGATGATCTCCTACGACGGCACCTTGCTGACCACCTTCTTCCACCAGGATACCCCCGATGTGCCAGAGGGCATGACCATCTATGAATACGTGAAGGAAAAAGCCCTGGAGGACTACGACATCCACGTGCTGGGCCGGCCGGGCTTTGAGAACACCTACGCCATCGGCGTGCCGGAGGAACTGGCGGAGGAATACGGCCTGGAGACCATCAGTGACCTGATCCCCATTGCGGACCAGCTGACCTTCGGCGCGGAACAGGAGTTCTTCACCACAGAGGGCAGCATGAAGTACGAGCCTTTCGTGGCCTTCTACGGACTGAACTTCAAAAACCACGTATCCGTGGATATGGGCCTGAAGTACTCCGCCATCGAGAACGGCACCTTTAACGTGGCGGTGGTCTACTCCACCGACGGCCTGAACATCAAGACCGGCCTGAAGGTCCTGGAGGATGATTTGAGCTTCTTCCCGGATTACTACGGCATGTACATTGTTCGGGGCGATCTGCTGGAGCGGTACCCGGAGGTGGAGGACATTCTGGAACAGCTGACCGGAAAAATCTCCACCGAGCAGATGACGCAGCTGACGTATCAGGTGGACGTGGAGGGCCGCACCGTGGACGATGTGGCCCGCGAGTTCCTGGTGAGCCAGGGTCTGCTGGACGCCTGAGATTGCTTTTTGCAAAACCGCTCTGGAGCGCTGATGCCCCAGGGCGGTTTTCTTTGGAAAAATTCAGCCCCCGCGCAACCGGCGTCCATTTTTCTCGTCTATATGGGTGAGAGAACCTCCGGCCGCACACCGGAGACGGGAGGGATTTCATGGGCATACGAAAACGGCACATTCTGATCGGCGGCGCAGTCCTGGCCGTCCTGCTGGCGCTGGCGGCGGGACTGCTGTTCTGGGGCCGGAGGCCCTTCCGGGATCTGGAGGCGGCGAACATCTCCGCGGCCTCTGTCACCCTGATGCCCCCGGATGTGACACTGGAGCTGGATGCCGGGGAGATCGAAACTCTTGCGGAGCTGCTGAGGGACCTGCGCATCACCCGGCCGGACCAGTCCTACACGGAGTACACAGGGCAGGCCGTTCAATTCACGGTGACGTTTGCCGACGGCACAGAGGCGGAGGTAATGGACTACAATCCGTTCCTGATCATCGACGGCACCGGCTGGCGCACCGCCTACGGGCCCTGCGAGGCGCTGAACAACTTTGCCAACGACCTGCTGCGGGAGAGAGGAGGCTAACATGGAGGACGCGGAGATCATCGACCTGTACTGGGCCAGAGACCAGCGGGCCATCGACGAGACCCACGGCAAATACGGCGGATTCCTGGCAGGCATCGCCTGGAACATTCTCCGCAGCCACGGCGACGCGGAGGAGTGCGTCAACGACACCTACCTGCGCACCTGGAACGCCATTCCCCCCGCCCGGCCCTCCGCCTTCCGGGCCTGGCTGGGGCGGATCGTCCGGAATCTCTCCCTGGACCGTTGGAAGCAGAACCGCACCGCCAAGCGGGGCGGCGACGGCATGGAGGTGCTGCTGGGGGAGCTGGGGGACTGCGTCCCCACGCCCCGCGGCACGGAGAAGGCCCTGGAGGACCAGGAGATCGCGGCGCTCATCAGCGACTTTCTCCGGCGGCTCTCCAAGGAGCACCGGGCCATCTTCCTGCGGCGGTACTGGTACGGGCAGAGCGTGGCGGAGATCGCGGAGGCGCTGGGCTGCGGCCAGGGGAAGGTGAAGTCTGCCCTCTTCCGCACCCGGAAGGCCCTGCGAACGTATTTGGAGCAAGAGGAGGTGCTTTTGTGAAGGCGGAGCGGCTATTTCGCATTCTGGGTCTGGTGGACGAAAGCCTCATAGAGGAGGCGGTATCCGCCTCCTCCCCCGCCGCTGTGCAGCGGCGGCGGCACCCCTGGCGCCGCCTGCTGGCCGCGGCCGCGTGTCTGGCGGTGATCTGCGGCGGCGCGTATCTGGCGGGGACCCTCCGCATGGGCGGCCGCGCCGGTGCCGGGGGCAGCGGTCACAGTGAGGCGTCCACCTTCATGTCCTACGCCGGGCCTGTATTCCCCCTGACCACAGCGGAAGAAACCAGCAGCATCACGGCAGAACGGAACATCACCCTGGACTTTGCCCCCTGGATACCGGCGTGGCTGAGCAACGAGGAGATGCTGGCCGACCGGACCTGGCTGACAGAGGCAGAGCGGCAGGAGGCGCTGGCGCAGTATGATGAGCTGTACCCCGAGGGGGGACGCTGGCGCTCCTCCGATGACATCCTGGTGACCGACGCATACACTCTGGCCAATCCCTCCCAGGAGGACCAGACCGTCACCCTCCTCTACCCCTTTGCCACCAGCCTGAACGATTTGGGCAGGCTGACGCCCACCCTGACCCTGGATGGGTCCGAACTGGAGACCGCCCTCCACGTGGGGGCCTACTCCGGTGGCTTTGAGGGGGTCTGGGACGGCACCATCGTCGGTGACCCGGAGGGCAGCGTCAACCTGGACTACGCCGACAGCTGGGAGGACTACAAAAATCTCCTCTCGGACGGCACCTATCTGGCCAACGCTTTGGGGGTGGGGCCGGACGTGAGCGGCATCCCGGTGACGGTCTACAAATTCACCGACCCTTACGGTCCCCTGAAAGACGAGGAGGCGGGGGTTCCTAATCCCTCTCTCCAAGTGGGGTTCGACCTGGATTACAGCCGGACCGCTGTGCTCACCTGGGGATTCGACTCCGGGAATTTTGACCGGGAGAACGGCACCATGATCCAGGGGTTCTCCATTCCTCAGCCAGGGGAGCTGGGATACGGCGAGGATGTGTACTGCCTTCTGGTGCTGGGAGAGGACATCCAAAATATGACCACCGGAGGCTATGTCACCGGGGGCGCCGACCCGGACACGGAACCTCTGGAGGGCTGCGGCGTCACGGTGGAGCGGTACGAAAGCGATCTGGACACCATGCTCCGGGAAATTCTGGCTCCCGTGTGGCAGGAACTCCGCCAGAACACCTATGAGCAGGACGGCGCGGAACTGGATGTGGACTTCGAGACCTGGTACCGGGCGGTGCTGGAGTATCTGCTGGCCTACGGCATCCTCTCCCCCAGCGGAGCGGAGCGGTACGGCGCCGGCTGGCTGGAGGATATTGTCAGCGATGTGGACACCATCGACCGGGTGTGCTGGCTGGAGGCAGAGATCACCATTCCCGCCGGGGACAGCGTCACCCTGTCCGCCTCCATGACCAAGGAGGCCAGCTACGACTTCTACTGCGCCCACACGGAAAACCAGGGGGTGAAAGGCTACGATTTGGTGACCGCCCTGGGCTCCACTCTGGACTTTACCGGTCAGACCGCCTCTCTGGTGAACACGGAGAACATCGAGATCGTCCGGCAGAACTTCGGCTTCGATTTGGAGGCCGGTATCACGGAGGTAGCGCTGGATCCGGCGGAACCCCACTACTATCTGGAGATCCGAGCCCGGAACGGGTAAAGAAAAAGGATGCGCCTGCGGAGTTTCCGCAGGCGCATCCTTTCTGATTTCTCAATTCTTTCGGCCCCGGATCCAGGTCGCCAGTGCCATCGCCGCGAGGGAGGCGGCCAAGACCCCCAGCTCCAGAGAGTTCTGCTCCCTGGCTGGTTTCAGCTCCGGGGCGGGCGCTTCCTCCAATGCCGCCGGCTCCGATTCCGCCGCCGGGGCTGGCCGAGCCTCCCACACCTCAGAGGATGCAGCTTCCACCACAGCGGGCGCCGGGGCGTCCTCCTGCCAGGCCGGGGCCGGAGACGGCAGCAGGACCTGGTCCAGCAGCTTTTCCGGCACAGTAGGGCCGCTGCGGGAAGTATCCCCCCTTTTGGCCAGTTCCACTGCCTCTCTGGCGCTGGGGAGCTGCCACAGGGAACCGTCCTCCAGCACCGCCAGGGTCCGGTCATCGCAGGCGACGGCGGAGATGACGCCGTCCATGATCTTCACCACATCGTCATAGTGCTTCCAGCCGTAGGGGTCCGCCGGGTCCGCCCCGCCGTCCCGCAGCATGGCCGGGCGCTGATGGCCCCAACCCCAGAGAGTGCCGTCCGCTGTCACCGCCAGGCCTGGGGAAAACCAGGACACCTGCTCCAGCAGCTTCTCCGGCTGTCCCAGGAGATAGACCGCAAAATCCGTCTCTTCCTCCTCCGCAGTCGTACAGGGAACCCACCAGAGGCTGCCGTCAAGCGCCAGCACCAGCAAAGCGTCATCGCTTCCATACGCAACGCGCACATCCGCCACGTGCTCCAGCAGAGGGCGGATGGCGGCGGTCTCTCCATCCATCAGCAGCTGGACCAGCGTTCCATCCTCCAGCACCGCCAGATCATCGCACAGCTTCACCGCATGGTCCAGCACCTGGGTGGGCGGATAGAAGGGGTCGTCCCCGTGCTCCGCCAGGGACCTCCCGGACCGGGCGCCCCAGGTCCACACCGTCCCGTCGGCCCGCAGGGCGGCGCAGGTCGCGTCCATCACTGACACCGATACCACGTCCTCCAGCAGCCGGTAGGGCTCCTTCTCGCCGAAGGTCCGGCCCGCATGGCCGCCCCAGCCCCAGAGGGTCCCATCCTCGTCGATGACGGCGGCCATGGCGAACCCCGCGTCCACATACCGGGCATTCTCCAGCAGGACATTGGCCTCCTCCCAGGGCAGGGGGTCCTGGTCCGCGGGGCCCACCGCGCCGTGGAAGCTGTCTCCCCAGGCCAGCAGGGCGCCGTCCGCCCGGATGGCATAGTAGGTGTATCCGCTGGTGGCAATGGGCTGGCTGATGGGCTCCAGCGCCGCCGCTGTACCGGCCAGCAGCATGGCTGAAAGAAGCCCGCAGGCAAGTCTTTTCATATCCGCCGCCTCCTTTTCCCCACTGTACCATGCAGCTCCTCCAAAAACAAGCCCCGCGCCGTCTTAGCGCGGGGCTTGTTCATCATTTTTCGATTTTCACGAACTTCTCCGCCGGGGCATTGCACAGGGGGCACCGGAAGTCCGGCGGCAGGGACTCCCCCTCGTACACATAGCCGCAGACGGTGCAGCGGTAGCCGTTGATCTCCACGGTGCGGTACACGGTGGCGGTGGGCGGCGTGGCCTTGCCCCGGTCCGTGTAGGCCTGGAGGGTCAGCACCTTCTCGTCCCCCAGCACCTCCGCCTCCGTGGCCTGGCCCACAAAGAGGAGGAAATTGCCGATCTCCAGCCGGTCCACCACCTTGCAGGCGATACGGGACACCATGTGCTCCTTCAGATAGGGGTTGCCATTGCCGTCGGTCTCCGCTGCCTGGCCTTCAAACTTGTCCACCACCCGGCCGGACTTGTAGCCGAACAGGTCGATGAGCGCTCCCGGCGCGTTCTCCGCCAGCAGCGTCACGGAGAAGCTCCCCGCCGCCTGGATGGCCTTGCAGGTCTCGTGGTCCCGATTCACCGCCACTGTGAACTTGGGTGGGAAGGAGGAGGTCACCTGGTGGAAGGAGTTGACGATGCAGCCGTGACGCCTGCCGTCCGCCGCCGCGGAGAGCAGGCAGAGGGCGTAGTCCATCTTCTGATATGCCTTGTTGTTCATAATGCCTTCCTTTCTGGCGGCCCGCGCCGCCGGGCAGCTCCCGCGGGTCTCCTGCGTGTTGAGACCAGTGTATCAGAAAGCCGCCTCCGGCGCAATCGCCGCCGGCATGGACCGCTGTAAAAATTTTCTCCCGTTTTCTGTGGACAAATACCCGATTTAGGCGTATACTCTCCTTAACCAGATGCCATTATTCAGATTTATGCCTTTTATAAGTCCGGATAATGGCTAAAAATCTAAATAAAGGAGTGGTCCCATGTCTGAGAGCTACGCGGGCAAGATCAACCGGAAGCTGCTGAAAAAGCGCCGCATCATCAACGCCGCCGCCGGGCGGGAGCCGGCGGACCTGGTGCTGAAGAACGCCACCTACGTCAACGTCTTTTCCAATGAGCTCTGCCACGCCGACATCGCCGTGGCGGAAGGGCTGATCGTGGGCATGGGCCAATATGACGGCACCGTGGAGGAGGACTGCACGGGGAAGATCGTCCTCCCCGGCTTTCTGGATGCCCACATCCACCTGGAGAGCTCCCTGGTCTCCCCCAAGGAGTTCGTGAAGGCCGTCCTGCCCCACGGCACCACCACTGTCATCACAGACCCCCACGAGATCGCCAATGTCATGGGCACCGACGGCATCGAGTACATGCTCCAGGCCACAGAGGATCTGCCGGTGGATGTGCGGTTCATGCTGCCCTCCTGTGTGCCGGCCACGCCGCTGGACGAGTCCGGCGCCGTGCTGGACTACCGGGCCATCGACTCCTTCTACGACCATCCCAGGGTCCAGGGCCTGGCGGAGATGATGAACTTCGTGGGCATCATCGCCGGGGACGACCAACCGGTGGAGAAGATCGTGGCCGCCCAGGCCCACCACAAGAAGATCGACGGCCATGCCCCAGACCTGGTGGGCAATGACCTGGACGCCTACATCGCCGCCGGCGTCTACTCCGACCACGAGTGCCACGACCTGAACGACGCCATCGCCAAGCTGGAGCGGGGCCAGTTCATCATGATCCGGGAGGGCACCGCCGCCCGGAACCTGGACGCCCTGGCCCCCCTGCTGTGCGACAAATATTCGGAGCGGTGCATGTTCTGCACCGACGACAAGCACCCCAGCGACCTGCTGGAAAAGGGCCACATCGACTACATCGTCAAGCGGGCCATCGGCCTGGGGGTGGACCCCATCACCGCCGTGAAGGTGGCCTGCCACAACGCCGCCCGGTACTTCCTGCTGAACAACCGGGGGGCCATCGCCCCGGGCTACCTGGGGGACTTTGTGATCATCGACAGCTTCCAGGACTTCCACATTGAGAAGGTCTTTAAGAAGGGCGAGCTGATGGTGGACCACGGGGTGGTGCGGGACTTCCCCGCCCCACCCATCGATCCCTACCTCACCGAGCGGGCCCACAGCACCTTCCACGTACAGCACCTGACGGCGGAGGACTTCACGGAAGCCCGGCCCCGGGGCATCATCAGCATGGTGAACGGGGAGATCACCACCGTGGACGCCGGGTACTCCGACCGGATCGACGTGGAGTACGATGTACTGAAGATCGCCGTGGTGGAGCGCCACAAGAACACCCACCACATCGGCATCGGCTTCCTCCAGGGGTACGGGCTGAAGTCCGGCGCCGTGGCCACCTCCGTCTCCCACGACTCCCACAACATCATCGTGGTGGGCACCAATGAGGCGGATATGGCCGCCGCCGCCAACCGGGTGGTGGAACTGAACGGCGGCATCGTGGTGTGGGACGGCGGCAGGCCCGTGGCGGAGGTGCCGCTGGCCATCGCCGGCATCATGAGCGACGAGCCCCTGCCCACCGTCAACGAGAAGCTGGAGTTCGCCAAGGAAAAGGCCCACGAACTGGGCGTCAACCCGGGGATTGATCCCTTCATGACCCTGAGCTTCATGGCCCTGCCGGTAATTCCCTCCCTGCGGATCACCACCCGTGGCGTGTTCGATGTCACCACCCAGAGCTATGTGTAAGAGGTCTGTTCCAATGATCATCTTTGAGATCTGCGCGTTCCTCTGTATCTTCGCACCCTTCACCTTTGTGTTCTGCCTGGTCTCTGCCATCAAAAAAGCCGTCTCCGGCGAGGGGAACGAGCTCCTGGACGGTTTTTGCGCCGGGCTGAGCCTGCTGGTGATGCTGGCAGGCCTGGTCTATCTGGTGTAACAGCGCCGAATTAGCACTCTCATTATTCGAGTGCTAAAATTCACAATTTGTTCATAAAAAGAACACACAATATCCGATTTTCCATCCTATCATAAGACTCGAAAAGAAGAACAGGAGGTCTTGCAAGAGGTCCCTGTTCCCCCCGGCGGCGGAACCCTCCGTGATCCGTCTGCCGCCGGTCCCATCCCGGATCAGGAATGTTTGATAGGAGGAATTGAATATGTTTGAACTGAGACCTTATAGCAGAAACAGCATGAGCACCTGGAACCCCTTCTCTGAGATGGAAGAGATGGAGCGGCGCTTCTTCAACAATGACTTCTTCACCGGCCGCGGCCTGGCGGAGTTCAAGACCGACATCACCGATGAGGGCGACTACTACGAGCTGAAGGCCGACCTGCCCGGCTTCAAGAAAGAGGACATCAGCCTGAATCTGGACGGCGACACCCTCACCATCCAGGCCCAGCGCCACTCGGAGCACGAGGACCAGGAGAAGAAGGGCAAGTACGTGTGCTGTGAGCGCTCCTACGGCTCTTACAGCCGGAGCTTTGACGTCTCCAGCGTCCGGGCGGAGGGCATCACCGCCGCCTATGACAATGGTGTGCTGACGCTGAAGCTGCCCAAGAAGACGGTGGAGGTCTCCTCCAGCCGGCAGATCAATATCGAATAAATGCGGAGGCAAGACGGAGCCCGCGGCCCAAAGCCGCGGGCTCCGCTTTTTTATGCCTCGTGCTCCACCGCGATCTGGCAGGGCCCCATGGCCGCCAGGGCGGTCCGGTGGCTCTCCGGCGTGACGCCGGCGCAGCAGGCGGCGTCCACCGCCACCTCCGCCTCCGGCAGAAAGGCCTTTACCAGCAGGGCGTTGGAGATAACGCAGATGTCGGTGCACAGGCCGATGAGCGTCACCCTTTCAACGGGCGTTCCCTCGTTTTCCGCCTGCAGTAACCGACCCAGCTGGCTGCTGCCGAAGGTGGGCTTGTCCAAAACGGTCCGCCCCTCCGCGTATGGCCGCAGCTGGTCGATCAGCTCCCAGCCCCAGGTGCCCCGGATGCAGTGGGGCACCGGCAGATGCTTTCCCTCCTGGGTCTCCAGGTAATCCGCTCCATGGGTGTCCCGGGTGAAGAGGATCTGCTCTCCCCGGCGGATGCCCTCCTTCACTCGTTTCACCACAGCGGGCACGATCTTCTGGGCCTCCGGCGTCCCCAGGGCACCGGAGACAAAGTCGTTCTGCATATCTACTACGATCAAAACGTTCATGCTATCTCCTCCTTTTTCCACATCATAGCAGAGTCCTACTGCCGCCGCAAGGTCTTTCTCAGGCGGACCGGGAAAAGGTGGTTGACTTCTATATCCATCCAGTTTAAGATAGGAACGGTCTGTCCGCCGGACGCGGTCTTGCGGACACGAAAAAAGAGGAGGAGAGAGAAACTTGAGTCGAGAAAACTTCCGATCCCGGCTGGGATTCATTCTGGTGAGCGCCGGCTGCGCCATCGGCATCGGAAACGTGTGGAAATTTCCCTACGTCACCGGTGTCAACGGCGGCGGCGTGTTCGTGCTGTTCTACATCATCTCCCTGATCATCATGGGCGTGCCCATCCTGACCATGGAGCTGGCGGTGGGCCGGGCCAGCCGCAAGAGCGCCGTGCTGGGCTACAAAGCCCTGGAGCCCAAGGGCAGCCGCTGGCACGTCCACGGCTGGCTGTGCGTCATTGGCTGCTGCCTGCTGATGATGTACTACACCACGGTCTCCGGCTGGATGCTGGGCTACTGCGTCAAATTCGCCACCGGCACCTTCAGCGGCATGACGCCCGCTGATGTGGACTCCGTCTGGACCAATATGCAGGCCAATCCCGGCGAGATGGCCCTGTGGATGATCATCACCGTGGTGGCAGGCTTCCTGGTGTGCAGCTTCGGCCTGCAGAAGGGCCTGGAGCGGATCAGCAAATGGATGATGATCTGCCTGCTGGTGCTGATCGTCATTCTGGCCATCAACAGCCTGACCCTGGAGGGCGCCATCGAGGGCGTGAAGTTCTATCTGGTACCGGACTTTGAGCGGGCCGCGGAAGTCGGCATCGGCAACGTGATCGTGGCCGCCATGAACCAGTCCTTCTTCACCCTGAGCCTGGGCATCGCCGCCATGGAGATCTTCGGCAGCTATATGTCCGACGCCAACCGCCTCCCCGGCGAGGCCGTGCGGATCTGCTGCCTGGACACCTTCGTGGCCTTCATGTCCGGCATGATCATCTTCCCCGCCTGCTTCAGCTTCGGCATCGAGGCGGACAGCGGCCCCAACCTGATCTTCCTGACCCTGCCCCGGGTGTTCGTCAGCATGACCGGCGGCCGTCTGTGGGGCGCCCTGTTCTTCCTGTTTTTGACCTTTGCCAGCTTCACCACCGTGCTGGCGGTGTTTGAGAACATCATGGCCAGCTGCATGGACAACTTCGGCTGGTCCCGGAAGAAGGCCACCATCGCCTGCGGCGTGTTCATCCTGCTGGCCAGCTTCCCCTGCGTGCTGGGCTTCAACGTCTGGTCCTCCTTCAGTGTCCCGCTGCCCAACGGCGCCACCGGCAATGTCATGGACATCGAGGACTTCCTGGTCAGCAACCTGCTGCTGCCCATCGGCTCCCTGATCTACCTGCTGTTCTGCGTCAGCAAGTGGGGCTGGGGCTTCGACAACTACCTGGCGGAGGCCAACAAGGGTTCTGGCCTGGGGATGTCCCCCAAGCTGCGGCGCTACTTCCAGTTCATCCTGCCCCTGCTGATCCTGGTGATCCTGCTGGTGGGCCTGGCCAACTGGTTCTGGCGCATTCTGGTCTGCGCCCTGGTGGTGCTGTTCGTCTGGTTCATGGCCCGGCGCAGCGCCAAGACCGCTATCTGAATCCCGTTTTCTTTCTCAAGCGAGGACCGTCAAATGACGGTCCTCGCTTCCCATTTCCGCAAACTGTCTCCGGCGTCCCTGGTTTCCGGCTGGTTTCTTGTCAACTCCTCCGAATTTGCAGGACGCGGGGCTTTTTCCTGCAAAACGGCTTTTCAAGCCCGCCGGTTTATGGTATATTGAATAGAAATCACACGGCTTCTCCGTGACACACAGGAGGTCTTTGGATATGATCACACTTCACGACAGCGGCGTGTTCCTGGCGGGAGGCGCGCCCACCGCCGCCGGCCCGGTCTCTCCGGAGGAGGGGCGGAAGCGCACCATGGCCTGGTCCATCCTCCAGGCCCATAACACCTCCGGCGATCCGGACCGTCTCCAGATCCGCTTTGACGCCATGGTGTCCCACGACATCACCTACGTGGGCATCATCCAGCAGGCCCGGGCCTCCGGCATGAAGGAGTTCCCCATCCCCTACGCCCTCACCAACTGCCACAACAGCCTGTGCGCCGTGGGCGGCACCATCAACGAGGATGACCACGTGTTCGGCCTCTCCGCCGCGAAAAAATACGGCGGCATCTACGTGCCCGCCAACCAGTCCGTCATCCACTCCTACGCCCGGGAGCAGATGGCCAAGGGCGGCGCCATGATCCTGGGCTCCGACTCCCATACCCGGTACGGCGCCCTGGGCACCATGGCCGTGGGCGAGGGCGGCCCGGAGCTGGCCAAGCAGCTGCTGAAAAACACCTGGGACATCAACTACCCCAAGGTGGTGCTGGTGTACCTCACCGGCGCGCCCCGGCGGGGCGTGGGGCCCCACGACGTGGCCATCGCCCTGGTGAAAGCCACTTTTGCAAGCGGCTTCGTCAACAACTGCGTGCTGGAGTTCTGCGGCCCCGGCATCGCCAGCCTCCCCATCGACTACCGCAACGGCATCGACGTGATGACCACCGAGACCACCTGCCTCTCCTCCATCTGGGAGACGGACGGCGTCACCAAGGAGTTCTATGCGGCCCACCAGCGGCCGGAGGATTACAAGGAGCTGCATCCCCAGGACGGGGCCTATTACGACAAGTATATCGAGATCGATCTCTCTAAGGTAGAGCCCATGATCGCCCTGCCCTTCCACCCCTCCAACGCCTACACCATCCACGAATTTCTGGAGAACGCCGCAGACATCCTGGCATCGGTGGAGGCGGACGCCCAGAAGCGGTATCCCAAGGCCCACGTGAAGCTGACGGACAAAATCCACGACGGCGGCGTGTGGGCGGACCAGGGCGTCATCGCCGGATGCGCCGGCGGCCTGTTTGACAACATCACCGAGGCGGCGGACATCCTCCGGGGCGGCTCCACCGGCAACGGGGCCTTCACCCTGGACGTGTACCCCACCAGCGTACCCGTCAGCCTGGAGCTGACCAAGATCGGCACCACCGCGGACCTGCTGGAGACCGGCGCCGTCATCAAGCCCAGCTTCTGCGGCCCCTGCTTCGGAGCGGGAGACGTGCCTGCCAACAACGGTCTCTCTCTGCGGCACACCACCCGGAACTTCCCAAACCGGGAGGGCTCCAAGCCCGCCGAGGGCCAGTTCGCCGGCGTGTGCCTGATGGACGCCCGGTCCATCGCCGCCACGGCGCTGAACGGCGGCAAAATCACCGCCGCCACAGACATCGACTACACCCCTGTCCACCACGACTACCACTTTGACAAGGGGGTCTATGACCGGCGGCTGTACTACGGCTTCGGTCATGCGGACCCCAGCGTGGAGCTGGTGATGGGCCCCAACATCACCGACTGGCCGAAGATGCAGCCTCTGGCGGAGAACCTGCTGGTGGAGCTGGCGGCGGTGCTCCATGACCCCGTCACCACTACCGATGAGCTGATCCCCTCCGGCGAGACCTCCTCCTACCGCTCCAATCCCCTGCGGCTGGCGGAGTTCACCCTGTCCCGGCGGGAGCCCGCCTATGTGGGCCGGGCCAAGGCCGTGGCGGAGATCGAGTCCCAGCGCCTGGCCGGAAACGCCCCGGAGAAGCTGACCTCCATCCTGGACAAGGTGGGGGACGGCGCGGCGCTGGCCAGGAACACCCAGTTCGGCTCCTGCGTGTTCGCCAACAAGCCCGGCGACGGCTCCGCCCGGGAGCAGGCGGCCTCCTGCCAGAAGGTGCTGGGGGGCTTCGCCAACATCTGCTACGAGTTCGCCACCAAGCGGTACCGCTCCAACTGCATCAACTGGGGCATCCTGCCCTTCACTCTGGACGCTGGCACGCCCTTTGACTACGCCCCCGGCGACTGCGTGTTCGTCCCGGGCGTCCGAAACGCCATTGAAACCGGCGTGGAGGACATCCCCGCCAAGGTCATCAAGGCGGACGGGTCTGTGGAAGATCTGATGCTCCACGTCAAGGGCCTCACCGATGACGAAAAGGAAATCATCCTGGACGGCTGCCTCATGAACTATTACGCAAAGCGTAATTAAAGAGGGGAATTTGTCCCCCCTTTACGCTCCGGCAGACCAGAGGTCTGCCTCCGCTATTCCCCCTCATCAGTCTGCGGACTGGTGGACGCCGCCCAGGGCGGCTAAGTCAAAGTATTTTCGGCAGGCACAGAAGGTGAATTGCCCCGCAGGGGCAAGAGAAGCCCCTCTGTAGGGTGTCCTGCCGAAAATGATTAGAATTGGTCCGGCTGCACCGGACTCTGAAATTCCTAACTCCTAATTCCTAATTCCTAATGATTGGCGAGGTTGAGACCATGGACAAAATCAAAATGACCACTCCCCTGGTGGAGATGGACGGGGACGAGATGACCCGGGTCCTTTGGGCCTGGATCAAGGAGAAGCTGATCTGCCCCTTTGTGGATCTGAAAACGGAGTATTATGATCTGGGACTCCTCCACCGGAACGAGACCCGTGACCAGGTGACGGTGGACGCCGCCAACGCCACCAAGAAATACGGCGTGGCGGTAAAGTGCGCCACCATCACCCCCAACAAGCAGCGGATGGAGGAGTACCCGGAGCTGACGGAGATGTGGAAGAGCCCCAACGGCACCATCCGCTCCATCCTGGACGGCACCGTGTTCCGGACGCCCATCATCATCGATGCCATCCGTCCGGTGGTGAAGAACTGGAAGAAGCCCATCACCATCGCCCGCCACGCCTACGGCGATGTGTACAAGAGTGTGGACTTCCACACCGATGAGCCCGGCGAGTGCACCATGACCTTCAAGGGCGTCTCCGGCGCGGAAAAGACTGTGGTGGTCCAGAAGGTGGACGGCCCCGCCGTGTGGCAGGGCGCCCACAACAAGGACAGCTCCATCCGCTCCTTTGCCCGGGCCTGCTTCCAGTACGCCATCGACACCAAGCAGGACCTGTGGTTCTCCACCAAGGACACCATCGCCAAGGTCTACGACGGGGACTTCAAGCAGATCTTTGAGGAGGAGTACCAGCAGACCTACAAGGCCAAGTTTGAAGAGCTGGGCCTCACCTATTTTTACACCCTCATCGACGACGCGGTGGCCCGGGTCATCCGCAGCGAGGGCGGCTACATCTGGGCCTGCAAGAACTACGACGGCGACGTGATGAGCGACATGGTGTCCACCGCCTTTGGCTCTCTCGCCATGATGACCAGCGTGCTGGTGGCCCCCGACGGCACCATGGAGTTCGAGGCCGCCCACGGCACCGTCACCCGGCACTACTACCGCTGGCAGAAGGGGGAAAAGACCTCTACCAACCCCATGGCCACCATCTTCGCCTGGTCCGGCGTATTGAAGCGCCGGGGCGAGCTGGACGGCCTGCCGGAGCTGGTACATTTCGGCCAGGCGTTGGAGGAGGCCTGCTATGACACCCTGAACGACGGGATCATGACAAAGGACCTGGTGGGTCTGGTGGAGCCGGGCTTTGAAGCCCAGAGTGTGGACAGCCAGGAGTTTTTGGATGAGATCGCCAAGCGGCTGGCGGATAAATTGGCATAAAGGACAATATAAGCACCCGGTTTGTCAAAAGGCAAAACCGGGTGCTTATATTGTCGGAGGTAAATCTATTCCATAGGGATGCTCCAGGGTGTGGTCTCCACCGGGAGATACACCGCATAGTAGTAATCCGCCGTCAACAGCGGGACATAACTCTCGTCCGTGGCGATGATGGTCCCGTCCTCCAGGCGCAAACCGAAGCTCCCCATGTCCTCTGTGATATAGAGCCAAGATTCCACACCGCTTGCAACATGATAGCCAGGCGCGGTAAACCCGATCCGTTCTCCCCCCTCACCTCTTCCAAAGGCATCCCAGTTGATGATCGCCGTCACATCGCCCTGACAGGTCGCATCCAGGCAATCAATGGCAAACTTCCCGCTGTAGCTGCCGCCCCAGACGCTGCTTCGGGTCCCGTCAATGACAACGGTGGTCTCTCCCACCATTTGTCCAGTCTGGCTGTATACTCCTGCCAACACCTCTGCTGTAATCTCCCGCTCAAAGGCTCCGGCAGTTGCCAAAATTCCAAATAGAATGAAGCCGGTTGGCACCAAAAGCACCGCTCCGGCCAGCACCTGACTCCACCGTTTCCGGGTTCGCTCCTTTGCCTGCCGGGCCAGAAAGGCCAGTGCCTGCCGAACGGTCGGCTCCGGTTCCGGCTCTGTCCCCCGCTCTCCCCGCAGCAGATCCAGGACGCCCAGGTCCAGCGTGTCTGCCAGGGGCTCCAGCAGGGAGATGTCCGGGAATCCGGCGCCGCGCTCCCATTTACTGATTGCCCGGTCTGACACATGGAGGGCCGCCGCCAGCTCCCTCTGGGTCAGATTCTTCTCCTTCCGGGCTGCCGCGATCAGGGCCCCGGTCTTTGCCTTGTCCATGCTTCATCACCTGCCGCCAGTTTACCACACCCACTCTTTCTCCGCAACAAACGGAGCGTGGAGTCCCCGTCAAATGGCTGAAATGGAGCGGAATCTGTCATTTCCCCTTGCCATTTTCCGGAATCATGCTATGATAGAGGCAGCACACAGGGGAGGTAGAGACCTATGCTGGACATTCTGGAATTTCTGCGGGATGAGGGCGTCAGCGCCGACATCATCGCGGAGGTCAAAAAATTTCGTGACACCTATCCGGAGGCGGACGCGCTGCTGCAGCGCCGGATCCCCGACCCCCGGTATCTCTATTACGGCAAGGACATCTGGGAGGAGGCCATCACCGCCATCCTCTGCGGGGAGAACCTGCTGCTGGTGGGCCCCAAGGCCACCGGCAAAAACGTGCTGGCGGAGAACCTGGCCACCGTATTCGGCCGCCCCAGCTGGAACGTGTCCTTCTACATCAACACCGACGCCGCCACCCTGCTTGGGACGGACACCTTTGAAAACGGCGCCGTGGCGCTGCGGAAGGGCCCCATCTACCAGTGCGCGGAGACCGGCGGCTTCGGCGTACTGGACGAGATCAACATGGCCAAGAACGAGTCCCTGGCGGTGCTCCACGCCACCCTGGACTTCCGCCGTTCCATCGATATGCCCGGCTATGAGCGGATCCCCCTCCACGAAGCCACCCGCTTCATTGCCACCATGAACTACGGCTACGCCGGCACCCGGGAACTGAACGAGGCCCTGGCCTCCCGGTTCGTGGTGATCGATATGCCCTCCATCACCACCGAGGGGCTGATGAAGCTGCTGAAGCGGGAGTTCCCCACCCTGAAAGACGCCTACGCCGAGCAGTTCGCCGGGCTGTTCCAGGACATCCAGAAGAAGTGCGACGGCGGGGAGCTGTCCACCAAACCCTTGGACCTGCGGGGCCTGCTGGCCGCCGTGCGGCTGATGCGCACCGGCCTGGAGGGCAACCGTGCCTTGGATTTGGGCCTGGTGAACAAGTCCTTTGACGACTTCGAGCGGCAGCTGGTCCGGGACGTCATCCGCACCCGGCTGCCGGAGGCGCTCCACCAGGGGGATGTGTTTGACTGATGGAGATTCTGGACAGCGAGAAGCGGCGGGCCCGGAACCTGATCTGGAACGCCGCCGCCGACTACTCCTTCGAGCCGGACTTCAAGGCCTATGACGAGGAGGGCCGGGCGGACCTGTACTGGAACAGCATCATCGGCGCCGTGCGGAAAAACTACGGGGCGGAGACCATCGAGGCCCTCTTTGAGGCCCTTCACGGCTGCTCCAAGGAGCAGCTGTACGAACAGCTGCTGTGGCTGGGGCTGGAGAACGCCGTCTACCAGCGGGAGGCCCCCCACCGGCCGGCGCTGCCCTCCCTGCGGCGGAGCTATGCCCGCCGGGTCGTGGCCGAGAATGCGGACCCGGACCCCAGCGATGTGCTGGCGGTGCTGGAAAACGCCCACTTCCGCCGGGCCCTGGGGGAGGCGGACCCCGCCATGCTGCCCCGGGACCGGGAGCTCCTGAACGCCCTGGAATTTCCCCCCGACCTGGACGGTCCCGCCATCGCAAAGCGGGCACTGGACTTTCTCCACACCTACTTCCACTTCACCCCCGGCCAGACCCAGGCCCAGGAGGCGGAGGAGCGCAGGCGCCACCGGCCCCTTCTGGCCCTCTTCCGCCGCCGGTCTGAAGCGGACCTGCTGCCCGCAGTCCGGGCCTTCGGCCACGGATTTGGCGAGCATCTGGTGAAAGGCCAGGGCGGCGGGCCGGACGCCATGCCGGCCCAGCGGCGGCTGACGGACTACAACCAGGCTCAGACGGAGGCGGCCCTTCGGAAATACATGCGGGGCTACTTCGGCGCCCCCCTCTATGACCAGCAGCAGCTGGAGTCTTTGGAGCGGGAGCTGTGTGTGGACGACCACCGTGGCTGCCACCTCTACTACGCCACCGGGGATGACACACCGGAAAAGCTCAAGGGCTATGTGGCGGCCCAGCGGCGCAACGCCCTGAAGCAGATGGAACTGAACCGGGCCGCCTATGAGGCGGACGCGGTCCGCCACCGCACCAGCATCCGCCGCCTCACCGCCCGCATCCGCAACGCCATGCTGGCCTATCTCCAGCCCACCCCGGTCCGGGCGGCCTCCGGCACCCTGGACGCCGGCCGCATCTGGCGGGGCGTCTACCTGGACGACGACAAGGTGTTCACCCGCATCCTCCAGTCGGATCCCGGGGACCTGTCGGTGGACATTTTGCTGGATGCCTCCAGCTCCCAGATCGACCGGCAGGCGGTGGTGGCCGCCCAGGGCTACATGATCGCCGAGAGCCTGACCCGCTGCCATATCCCGGTGCGGGTGTCCTCCTTCTGCTCCCTCAGCGGCTATACGGTGGTGACCCGCTACCGGGACTACTTCGAGGCGGACAAGAACGAGCGGATCTTCAACTACTTCACCACCGGCTGCAACCGGGACGGCCTGGCTGTCCGGGCGCTGGCAAAGGGACTGGAGGAGTCCCCCAGCGAGCACAAGCTGGTGATCCTCCTGTCCGACGTGAAGCCCAACGACGTCATCCAAATCAGCCAGGGGGGCAATTTCGTGGACTATGCCCGGGACGCGGGCATCCAGAACACCGCCATGGAGATCCGGGCCCTGACCTACAAGGGCATCCAGGTCATGTGCGTGTTCACCGGCAAGGACGATGACCTGCCCGCCGCCCACACCATCTACGGGCGGAACTTCGCCCGCATCCGCTCCCTGGACCAGTTCGCCGACACCGTGGGCGCCCTGATCCAAAACCAAATCCGCAGCCTGTAGCGCGCAGATCCCGGCGCGGGACGGGGCCCTGGGCCCTGCCCCGCGCCCTGTGGATTCCAAGTGGAAATGCGCGCTTCCCACAAATTGGAGGTTTCAGCCATGTCTCCCCTCTTTGATACGCTCCAGGCCCTTCTGCGGCAGGACTCCCGCTTTTTTGCGGAGGACGGCGCCCTTCTGCGAAACGCCGTCTGCGAGGCGGCTGAAAAACTGGATCCCGCCCTCCTCCGCCTGCTGCTGAGCCATCCGGACACCCGGGCCCGGTTCTTCACAGAGGCGGCGGGGGTCCTGGTCTTTGACAAGGCCCGGTTCCTCTGGACCGTCACCAGCCGGGAATTCCTGCCGGACTCCTACACCCGCTTCCAAAACCGGATCGGCCTGGCGGACCGGGCCGGGCACCTGCTCTCCGCCTCCGGGGACACGGTGCTGTCCTTCCCCTTCAAGGACTGCGTGCTGGAGGGCGGCCAGACCCGGGAGGACCAGCGGCGGGGAGAGGTGTTCTACAACGAGACGCTGGCCCCCCAGGAGATCGACCAGCTCCTCTCCCCCAAGGTGCTGGTCCGCCCCCGGCGGTGCACCGCGGCGGGGGAGCAGCCGGTCACGGAGCTCCTGCCGGAGGACAACCTGCTGATCCAGGGAAACAACCTGCTGGTTCTCTCCTCCCTCCGCCGCCGGTACGCCGGCCGGATTCGGATGGCCTACTGGGATGTGCCCTACAACACCGGGTCCGACAGCTTCGGCTACAACGACCGGTTCTCCCGCAGCACCTGGCTGGTGTTTCTGAAAAACCGGGTGGAGCAGACGCTCCCCCTGCTGGCGGAGGACGGGGTGCTTCTGATCCAGTGCAGCTTCCACCAGCAGGCCTATCTCCAGGTGCTGCTGGACGAGCTGGTGGGCAACCACGTGATGACCTTCCACGTGCTGGTCCGCCATCCCGACCGGACCCTGGCCGCCGACAAGGCCTTCAACGATGTGATCGAATACGTGCTGGTCTACGCCAAGAGCCCCCGCTTCCAAATGCCCCGGATGGTCCGGGAGAAGGCCGTGGACGACTACTGCTGGGCGGTGGAGACGCTGGCCCCGGGGGAGCCCGTCTCCCTGGGGGGACGGCGGGCCCGCGTCCTCCGGCCGGACCAGTACCGGCTGGTCAAGCGTCCGGCGGACAAAACCCAGTTCAAGGTGGTCAGCGTCCGGGGCTCCATCCGGGAAAAGACCTCCTCCGGCCGGTTTTATGTCAAGTATTTGCAGCCCCTGGAGGGGCAGTATCCCCCCAGGACCCTGTTCCAGGTGGAGGGCATCGGAGACGACGCGTACAGCTACCGCTACTTCTACCTGCCCCCGGCGGGGCGGAAGAACGGGGCCTACCTCCAGGGGATGCCCACCTCCTCCAGCCAGACCCGCCGGCCCTATCCCAATTTTCTGGACTTCGTGCAGGCGTACAACAACGTCAACCGGGAGGGGACCGTGTCCTTCCGCAACGGCAAAAAGCCGGAGGCCCTCATTGCCTATCTGATGGAGATCTTCACCCGGCCGGGGGACTGGGTGCTGGACGCCTTCGCCGGCTCCGGCACCACCGCCGCCGTGGCCCTGAAGCTGGGGCGGCACTTCCTCTGCATCGAGCAGATGGACTACGCGGAGACGCTGACCAAGGAGCGGATCTGCGGCGTCCTGCGGGGCGAGGAGAATGACGTCCTGCCGGAGTCCGGGTGGCGGGGCGGCGGCTCCTTCCTGTACTGCCAGCTGGCCAAGCTGAACGAGGCCCTCGCGGAGGAGATCGCCGCGGCCGGTCCAAAGGACTTGCCGGGCCTCTGCCGCCGGATGGTGAAAACCGGATTCATCAGCAGCCGTGTCACCCGGTCGGATCTCCGGGCGGCGGAGGCGGACTTTGCCGCCCTCTCCCTGCCGGAGCAGAAGCGGTTCCTGCTGGAGCTGCTGGACAAAAACCAGCTGTATGTGAACCTCTGCGATCTGGAGGACGATGAGTTCGCCGTCTCCCCGGAGGACCGTTCCTTCAACCGCAGCTTTTACGGGGAGGGGTGAGGGATGTTTCTGTATGAGACTCTGGACGGCCTCCGCCGCCGGGAGGCTCCTCCCCTCCCCGCCTGGATCCGGGAGAATCTGAACCCCCGCCTGCCTCTGCGGCCCTATCAGGAGGCGGCGTTCCAGAATTTCTCCCTCTACTGGGAGCGGCTCCGGCGGCGGGACCGGCCCTGTCAGCTCCTGTTCCACATGGCCACCGGCAGCGGCAAGACCCTGGTGATGGCGGGACTCATGGCCGATCTCTACCGGCGGGGCTACCGGAATTTTCTCTTCTTTGTGAACCTCACCGCCATCGTCCGAAAGACCCGGGAGAACTTTCTGAACCCCCGGTCCGCCAAGTATCTCTTCGCCCCGGAGCTGCGGGTGGACGGCCGCCGGGTGCTGGTCCGGGAGGTCTCCGGCTTCTCCGCCGGGGACCCGGACGCCATCAACCTGCTGTTCACCACCACCCAGGCCCTCCACGCGGAGCTGTGGCAGGTGCGGGAAAACGGCCTGTCCCCGGCGGAGCTGGCGGCGGCCCCCGTGGTGCTGATCTCCGACGAGGCCCACCACCTGAATGCCGCCACCAAGCGGGCGGGCCGGGCGGAGGCGGACAGCCGCCGCTCCTGGGAGGAGACGGTGGAGCGCGTCTTTCTCGCCCGGCCGGACAATGTCCTGCTGGAGTTCACCGCCACCTGCGACCTGCACAACCCCCAGATTCTGGAGACCTACCGGGACAAGATCGTGTACAGCTACCCCCTTCGGACCTTTCGGGCCGAGGGATACTCCAAGGAGATCCTCACTCTCCGGACGGACCTGCCCCCCATGGAGCGGGCCCTCCAGGCCCTGATGCTCAGCCAGTACCGGCTGAAGCTCTTCCAGTCCCGCCGTCTGGCGGTAAAGCCGGTGGTGCTGTTCAAGTCCGCCGCCATCCGGGAGAGCGCGGCCTTCCAGGCGGCCTTTGCGTCGCGGATGGAGACGCTGTCCGGCCCGGATCTGGCCCGGGCCGCCGCCCAGGCCCCCTCCCCCGTTCTGGAGCGGGCCCTGACCTGGTTCCAGGCCGGCGGCATCTCCCTGGACGCCCTGGCCCAGGAGCTGCGGCAGGAGTTCTCCCCGCTCCACTGCATCTCCGCCAATGACGAGGCGGACGTGGAGGCCAAGCAGCTGCTCCTCAACTCCCTGGAGGACCCGGAGAACCCCTACCGGGCGGTGTTTGAGGTGAAAAAGCTGGACGAGGGCTGGGACGTGCTGAACCTGTTCGACATCGTGCGGCTGTATGAGACCCGCCAGTCCGGCGGCCCCTCCGCCTCCACCGTCTCCGAGGCCCAGCTGATCGGCCGGGGCGCCCGGTACTGCCCCTTCCAGACCGCCCCGGACCAGCCCCGGTACCAGCGGAAGTTCGACCGGGATCTGGAGGACCCCCTGCGGGTCTGCGAGACGCTGTATTACCACTGTCAGAACGACAGCCGCTACATCGCGGAGCTCCACAGCGCCCTGCGGGAGACGGGCCTGGGCGATGAGCGGCCCCTCCGGCGCCTCCGTCTGAAGCCTGCCTTCCGGGACGGTGCCTTTTACCGGGAGGGCGTGGTCCTTGCAAACCGGCGGCTCCAGGCAGAACCCCCGGCGGAGGCAACTGGGTTCCCGGCCTCCCTGCGGAACCGGGTCTGGACCGTGACACTGGCCACCGGCGCCGCCGGAGAGGACGTTCTCCTGGCGACCAGCTCCCGGCCAGACGTCCAGTCCGGGGCGCCGTGCGCCTGCCGCACCACCTTCGGCAATCTGGCGGAGCAGAACTACGCCATCGTCCGCAAGGCCCTGGCCCGCCGGCCGGCCTTTCAGTTCGACGCGCTGAAGCGCCGGTTTCCCCAGCTGGCCTCCACCCGGATGTTCGTGACAGATCCCCGGTATCTGGGGGCGGTCCGGCTGGAGATCCGCAGTCAATTTCCCGCGCCTCCGGCCCCGGTCCTGTGCGAGGTGGCCGGGCAGGCGCTGGACCAGATGGCCCCCGCGCTCTTCTCACCCCCGCGTTCCTGGCGGGGAAGCCGCTTTTTCCCCTGTCCCGCAGCAGAGGTGTTCCGGGAGCGGACCGTGGCCGGGCAGCCGCTCCGGGCGGCGGACGCCGGCGGACCGGACCTGTCCCGGGCGGACTGGTATCCCTACGAGGAGGACGTCCTGTCCCCGGAGGCGTCGGCCCTGTCGGCCGCCATCTCCCGCCTGATGCCGCGGCTCCGGGCCGCCTATGACGCCGTCTATCTGCTGCCCAACGAGGGCCGGCTGACGCTGTACGCTCCGGCGGACGGCGCGGGCTTTGTCCCGGACGCGCTGCTGTTCCTGCTGCGGCGGGAGGGAGCCGGCTGGGTCCAGACCCAGGTCTGCCTGAACGCCGGGGATGCCGGCCAGGCAGCGGACTTTCTCCTGCACCTGGAGCGCCAGCCGCTTTGGGCGGAGGAGACCTGCGGCAGTCTCCGCTGCCGCGTCTGCGGCCCCCGGCCCTTCAGCGGGCCGGCGGACGCCCCGGACGCAAACATTTGAGAACCGCCCCAGCGGGGCAAAAAAAATGACGCAGAGATCACTCTCTGCGTCATTTTTTTCAGATTTGCTCAGCCCACCTGGTCCCAGAAGCGGTAGAGAATCACCGCGAACTGGGCGCGGGTGGCGGTGCCGGTGGGATTCAGCGTCCCGGCGCTGGTGCCGGCCACGATACCGTTGGCCACGGACCACTGCATGGGCTCCTGAGCGTAGCCGGAGACCGTGCCCGCGTCCGGGAAGCTGCTCAGGGCCTCCCGCGCGCCGTTGTCGTAGCCCATCATCTGTGCGTAGCGGTACAGCAGGGCCACCAGCTGCTGGCGGGTAACGGCATTGCCGGGGTTGGTGCCGTCGGAGATGTTGTTCGCCATGGCCCACTCCCGGGCGGCCGCCATGCTGGCGGGATCAGCGCCGGACAGCCGGGCCAGGATCATCCACACCTGCTGGCGGGTGATGCTGCTGTTGGGGCTGAAGGTGGTGGCAGAAGTGCCGTTGACGTAGCCGTTGTCATAGGCCCAGGCGATCTCGTCGTAGGCCCAGAAGCTGGCGGGCACGTCGTCGAAGAACACGCTCTTGCCGGCGCGGACGAAGGTGACCTCAATGGTCACCCGCCCCCGGGGCTGGGTGAAGGTGTAGGTGCCGTCCCGGTTGGCGGTGACCCGCACGGCGTCGCCGCTGCGGTCGGTGACGGTGACCTCGTCCACCTCGTAGCCATTGTCGGGATCGGGGGTGATGGTGACCTTGTCGCCGGCCTCGGGGGTCCGAGGGCTCACCTTGATGGTGCCGCCGTCGGACACGTCCAGGGTGGGAGAGTAGGTGGTGGAGCTGGAGCTGGAGGAGCCGGAGCCGGGATTGGAGGGAGTAACAGGAGCGGTGCCGGGGATTGTGGAGCTGGTCTCCCCGCCACTAGTCAGGCCGAAGTTCACTGTCACACTGCCACTGTTTTTATTCGTGATACTGCTATTGATCAGCGCCATGACCTCAGCGTCAGTTTGCTCTCCGTCCGTTTCCTCATTTACATTGTCGATCGTGTCCTTATCCGCCCAGATCTGTCTTGTGCTGGTGTCGAAGGTCACATTCTCGATCGTCATGGAAGGCGTGGTGCCGCCGCTGCTCTGCGCATTGTTGCTCAGGCAATACTCGATATTGGTGTAAGCATCCGCATCCGGGTTCAGGATGCAGTTTTCGATGGTAATGCCTTTAGAGCCGTTGACCTGCACCGCAGTGTAGGAACCGCCATTGATGGTGACGCCGCTGAGCTTGCCGTTATCGGCAGCGAAGAACTCCACACCATGGTTCAGCTTCCCGCTTGTATTGAGCGTCACATTCTCGATCGTGACGTTGTCCGCGCCGCTTTCCATAACGATCAGCACCTTGGGATTGGCCGCCGGCGTCTCTCCAGCATAGGTAATGCTGTGACCACCGCCGTTCAGAGTCACATTAGTGGGCAGCCGGATGATCGTGGAGGTCTCCACCGACTTCTGCAGAACGATGGTGTCGCCGGACTGGGCGGCCTCGATGGCGTCCTGGAGGGTTTTATAGGGCACGTCGCCAACTTCTGCCACAGCGGTAGTGGTGTCGGTGATGACTTGGCCATCATTATTCACTGTCAGACTGGAGTTCTTAGGGAAATATGTCTGCACACTGGTGTCCGCGGTGCTACCTATTTTGAATGTACCTCCAGTGATAAATCCCGTGACAACTTTATTTCCATCAGTTTTGTAAACTTCAACGGCTTCCTGTTCAGCCGAAAATTCGCCGCCTGTAATTACAACATTGCGAGTATCCGTTTCGCTGTTATTATGGTTATAGCCAGACGCATAATCCACAACCAATGCTTTGCCTGGGATTTGATTTGCGGCATCTCCTACCTTTCCAGACTCGGTTCCGGTAGCAATAATCTTCGCATCCCCTGAGACATTAAGAGTTCCATTCCTCATGCAGATGCCCACACCATTATCCGCGTAAATGGTGCCACCAGTGATATTCAATACGCCAGACTGAGGATGATAAATACCTATCGCAATATACCCGGAAGTAATAATATGCCCAATTAAAGTGCCGCCAGAGATATTGATTGTAGTTCCGCCATAATTGTCAAGGATTCCGTCTCTATCAGAGTCTTGATTATAGGAACCGTTTCCCGCAACAGCCGCATTATCTTGACCGACAATTACACCACCAGTTATGTCCAACTCTGCCCCATTGCCATATACGGCTGCTCCGAATTCTCGGGACAACAAATATCCGCCCGCAATAGTCGCTTGACTATACACAGGTGTATCCCAGTTCTCCATCGTGGTACTGCCATATACTGCTACGGCAATATTGCTACTTGACTGGATCGTCCCGCTGTTTACAATCAGAGAACCGCCATTTTGAACCAAAACTGTTGTACCGCTATTTTTAATTGTTCCAGAAGTATAGTCGACGGAATAATCACTTTTGACCTCCGGCCCAGTGGAGGCTGTACTGTCCTCTACAGTCAACTCCCCTTCCACTAAAATTGCCTGCTGAACGCTTAAGTCATTTCCATTCAAATTCAAAATGACCGTTTCGTCCTGCCCAATCGTCCACTGCTGTGTCAGGGTTACATCTTCGTTCAAAGTAATCGTATTCCCCGAAACTGTGTAACCAGAGCCTACTCCGGGCAAAGAAACTGCCTGGGAAGTCGGCATCTCCCCATTAGTTGGAACAGGGATAACCTCAGTTTCCCCCTCCTCCGCCAGCGCGCTCACTGGCAGCAGCGACAGCGCCAGGCACAGCGCCATCAAAATGGATAGGAACCGTTTTTTCATTTCATACCACTCCTTCTCTTTTGTTCCGGCGGCGCTCCGGTCCCCCAGACCGTCATCATGTCCTGCTTTCCAAACAGGACATGGCAACAGGCGCCTGTTGCACCGGTCTCCTCCGGTATATAACAAAATTTTGATTTTGTTACGATTCTGCTCTCATTATATAAATTTCAGGAAATGTTTGCAAGATGTTTTCGGAAAATCTCATACATATTTTCCGTTTTGTCCCATTTCATCCGTTGTCAAAAACACAAGAAGGGCCCCGGGCTATGTGCCCGGGGCCCTTTTTTGCAGCCGCCGCCGCTTTTCTCAGTCGTACCGCAGGGCGTCGATGGGGTTCAGCGCCGCCGCCTTTTTCGCCGGCAGGTAGCCGAACACGATGCCGATGCCCGCGCTGACGCCGAAGGCGATCACCACCGCCGCCATGCTGGGGCTGACGGTGATGGGGGTGTCCGGCATCACGCTGGCGATCACCGCCGTGGCCGCAGCCGAGAGGGCGAAGCCCAGGGCGATCCCCAGCACACCCCCCAGGGCGGAGGTGGTGGCCGCCTCGATGACGAACTGGCGCATGATAGCCCCCTCCCGGGCCCCCAGGGCCTTGCGGATGCCGATCTCCCGGGTCCGCTCCGTGACGGACACCAGCATGATGTTCATAATGCCGATGCCGCCCACCACCAGGGAGATGGCGGCGATGCCCGCCAGGATGTAGATGACCATGTTCACCATGGAGTTCATCTCCTCCACCATCTCCGCCATGCTCCCCACGGTATAGGCGTCGTCGTCCTCAAAGATCTGGTAGAGGGCATCCTCCAGGGTGGTCTTTGCCTCGGCGATGTGGTCCGTGTCCTGGACCGTGATGGTGTAGCTGGAAATGGTGCCGGTGAAGCTGAGCCGGGCCGCGGTGGAGTAGGGGACGAACACGCAGTCGTCGGTGCCGCCCTCCTCCAGCTCCGTGCCCTCCATGGCCATGACCCCCACGATGGTGAAGGTGGTGCCGCCCACCTTCAGGGTCTGGCCCACGGCGCTGCCGCCATAGTAGGCCTGGTTCAGGTACTGGCCCACCACGCAGACCTTCTTCCGCCCGGTCATGTCCGTGTACTGGAGGCCCCGGCCCTGGGCGATCTCATAGCCCTTCATGGAGAAGTAGTCCTCGCTGACGCCGGTGACAGAGGTGGCGGTCAGGGAGTCGCTGCCGATCTTCACAGAACCGCTCATGGTGACGGTGGGGGAGATCTGCTTGAATATATCGCTGTTGTCCTCCACCAGCTGGTACATCTCCTCCTCCGACACCGTGCGGGAGGAGCCCCGGCCAACAATGGCCACGGTGAGGGAGTCGGTGCCCATGTCGGCGAAGCTGTCCTCGATGTAGCCCTGCATCCCGTTGCCCAGGCCCACGATGACGATGACCGCGCACACGCCGATGATGATGCCCAGCATGGTGAGGAAGGTCCGCATCTTGCTGCCCAGAATGTTCTGGACCGCCATCTGAAAGGTCTCCACCAGATTCATCCGGCCGCCCCCCTTCCGGCGAGATTCGGTGTCACCACCGCCTCGGGGGCGCTGGCGTCGCCGTCGTAGACCACATGGCCGTCCTCCAGCCGGATGATCCGCTGGGCCTGGACGGCGATGGAGTTGTCGTGGGTGATGAGCACCACGGTGTTGCCGGCGGCGTGGAGCTGCTGGAGCATGGTCAGCACCTCCCGGCCGGTGTGGGAGTCCAGGGCGCCGGTGGGCTCGTCGGCCAGGATCACCGCCGGGTCCCCGGCCAGGGCCCGGGCGATGGACACCCGCTGCTGCTGGCCGCCGGAGAGCTGCATGGGCTTGTGCTTGAGCTTATCCCCCAGGCCCACCATCTCCAGCGCCAGCTTGGACCGCTCGTGCCGCTCCGGCTTGGGGACGCCGGCGTACATCAGGGGCACTTCCACGTTCTCCTGCAGCGTCAGCTTGGGCAGCAGGTTGTACTGCTGGAAGATGAAGCCCAGCATCTTGTTCCGGATGGCGGCCAGCTGGTTTTTGTCCATCTGGCCCACATCCTGGCCGTCCAGCAGATAGGTGCCGGCGGTGGGCACGTCCAGGCAGCCGATGATGTTCATGCAGGTGGACTTGCCGGAGCCGGACTGGCCCACGATGGCCACGAACTCCCCCTTCTGGATCTGGAAGGAGATGTGGTCCGCCGCCTTCACGGTGGTGTCGCCCATCTGGTAGTATTTGCAGACCTCCCGGAATTCGATCAGACTGCTCATCAGAAGCCTCCCGGCATACCGCCGCCCATGCCGCCTCCGCCGGAGGGCATCCCGCCGCCGGGCATTCCGCCGGCCATGTCCATGCCGCCCATCATCATGGCGCCGTCAGAGGAGGACGAGGATGCCGTCTGGATATAAGCCACCGTGTCCCCCTCCTGCAGGCCGGAGGTGATCTCGATGTAGCTGTTGTCGCTGACGCCGGTCTCCACGGACACGTAGACGTAGCCCTCCGGGGCCTCCTGGTCCAGGGCGTTGGCGGCGCTGGGGGAGTCGGCGGTGATCAGCACCGTGTCCCCCCGGTTCACGGCGGCGCTGGGGATCGCCAGCACATCGTCCGCCGAGGAGATGACGATCTCCGCGTCCACGTTCATGCCCGGCAGCAGGCCGTCGGTCTCGTCGATGCGGACGGTGACCGGGTAGGTGGTGATGCCGCCGGAGGTGGTGCCCGCCACGGACACCTCCGTCACCACGCCGGTGTAGGTCTGGCCCTCCACGGCGTCGGCGGTGATCTGGACCTCCTGGCCCACCTCCACGGAGCTGATGTCCAGCTCGTCGATGGACATGGTCATCTCCAGATAGCTCAGGTCGTAGATGACGCACAGAGTGCTGTCGGAGCCGCCCTCGATCTTGTCCCCGGCCTTGGCGGTCTTGGTGACCACGGTGCCGGAGATGGGGGCGGTGATGGAGTAGTCCTCCAGGTTCTCCTGGGCGCTCTCCAGGCTGGTGGCGGCGTTGCTGACGCTGATGCGGGCGCTCTCGATGGAATTGTCCACGCTGTCGCCGGTGATGGTGCAGATCCGGTCGCCGCTGGAGATGGTGTCGCCCACCAGCCAGCTGAAGCCGCTGACCTTGCCGGCGGCCTCCGCGGTGATGACGCTGCTGGCCCCCACCTTCACCGCCGCCTGGCCGTAGCTGGAGTAGCTGCCGATGACGGCGCTGGCGGTGTAGTCGGAGGTCACCAGGCCCGGGTTGGTGAGCCGCACCCGGACGGTGGTCAGGGGCACGCCGGTGGACACCGCCGCGGAGGAGCTGGACACCGCCGTGACCGTGCCGGTGAGGCTGCCCTCAAAGCCGTTGATGAACACGGTGGCGGTCTGGCCGATGTAGAAGTCGTCGCTGTCCGCGTAGGTGAAGGAGAAGTCCACGTAGATGTTCTCATCCGCCACGATCTTCAGCAGCTGGGTGCCGGCGCTGACACTGTCCCCCTCGTTGACGTACACCTCGCTGACGGTGCCGCTGAGGTCCGCCTCCGGGTACTTGGCGTTCACCGCCTGCTGGTAGGAGGTCTGGGCCTGGGAGTAGCTGTTCTGGCTCTGGGTCAGGCTGCTGCTGGCGTTGGAGGAGTCGATGGTGTAGAGCAGCTGGCCCTCCTCCACCTGGTCGCCCTTTTCAAACGTGTCGCTGAGGATCTCGCCGGAGACCAGGGTGTTGACGGTGTAGGAGTCCGCCGGCTCCAGGGTCCCGCTGGCGCTGAGGGAGTTGGTGACGGAGCGGCGCTCCACCGACGCCTCCTGGTACTCCGTGACGGCGGCGGCCGTCTGGCCCTGTCCCCGCCAGATCACCACGCCGCCCACGATGGCCACCACCAGCAGCAGGGCCACCGCCTTGCGCCCCTTTCCCCGCAGCAGCCTTTGGAAGATGCCGCGGATGCGCTGCCCTCTGGAGGGGCCGGTTGGGACAGGCGCTGACTCCGCCGGGACGTGCGCCGGCTCCGCCGGAGCCAGCGTGTCTGCCCGCTGTTCGTTTGCTTCGTTGTGCATACTGTTCCAGTCCTTTCTGCATCTCCCGCAGCAGGCGGGAGGTGGTTTCATGGCCTCACCATACCCTATCCGGTTGAAACAAATCTGAAAAGAATTGTGAACTTTTTTTGAAGTCTGTTACTTTTTCAAGGCAATTTCCCCGGCGTCCTGCCGTTTTTCGGTTTTTCGTGCACTTTGCCCAATTTCCCTCCCCGTTCGCTCTCCGCCGGGGGGATGCTCCCTGAAACGGTAAGCAAATATGCCAATGGAAAATCTTGCTTTATCGTTCACAGTTTGTTATAATGACGAATGTAGCAGATGCTTTTCCCACAGTGGGACAAGCCTTTGTGATTTTTCACAAAAACAGGGGTGGTAATTTAGGCAAAAAGAAAGGGCTTTCATAGAAAATAGACGTCTTGGAATGGGGCCGGAGAAGTTGGATGCCGGCCCCTGGCGACTCTCTTCCGCCGGACGCGCGGCGGGATGACGTGCTCCCACCCATGGGCGCATGGGTATGATTGATTTAGGTGAACAAAACAGAAAGGAAGTTGGATCGATGAAGAACACAAAACGGATTTTTGCGCTGCTCCTCACCCTGGCGATGTCTCTTGCTCTGCTGACCGGCTGCGGCGGCGGAAATGGCGCCTCCTCTGAGGGCTCCGGTGAGAGCGGCGGAAGCAAAGAGCTGACGGTGTACACCGCATTCCCCGAGGCGGAGGTGGCCTACTACTTCAACGCCTTTGAGAAGGCCACCGGCATCAAGGTCAACTCCCTGCGGCTCTCCGCCGGTGAGATGCTGACCCGTGTGGCGGCCGAGAAGGACAACCCCCAGGCGTCCCTGATGTTCGGCGGCTCCACCGACAACTATATCGCCGCCTCCGAGCAGGGGCTGTTGGAGGCCTATCAGTCCCCGGAGCTGTCCAACACGCCGGAGACCTATCTGGATCCCGACGGCGTGTGGAATCCCATCTATGTGGGTGCCATCGCCTTCGCCTGCAACAAGGACTGGTTCGCGGACAAGGGCTATGACTACCCCACCAGCTGGGAGGACCTGCTGGATCCCAAGTATCAGGACATGATCATCATGGCCCACCCCGCCACCTCCGGCACCGCCTACACCGTGCTGGCCACCCTGATCCAGCTGAAGGGCGAGGATGCCGTGTGGGATTACCTGAAGGAACTGGACAAGAATATGTCCCAGTACACCAAGTCCGGCTCTGCGGCTCCCAACGCCGTGGCCCTGGGCGAGGCGGCCATCGCCCTGACCTTCTCTCACGACGGCTTGCAGCCCACCACCGAGGGCTATCCCATCGAGCTGTCCTTCCCCTCTGACGGCACCGGCTATGAGGTTGGTGCCATGGCCCTGATCAAGGGCGGCCCCGCCGACGAGCAGGAGAATGCCAAGGCGTTCATCGACTTCATGTGCTCCGCCGAGGGCCAGAACCTCTACGCTGAGAACAACTCCTTCCGGGTGCCCACCAACACCCAGGCCACCGTGGCCGACGGCCTGGTGACCCTGGACTCCGTGGCCGTCATCGACTACGACGCCGTGTGGGCCGCCGAGCACAAGGACGAGTTCGTGGCCCAGTTCGAGGCCAACATCGCCAGCTCCGAGAACCTGGAGTAACTTCAGAACATCCCCTTTCGGCCTGCAGGACTTCCTCCCCGGCGGGGAGGAAGTCCTCTTGCCAAACGCTTGAAAATCTACAGGAGGAACCCAAATGGCAAATGCTGCTGGCTCTGGCGGCAAAAGCGCCGCCCGCCTGAAAAGGCGGAACGAGACCAAGATGATCATGCGTCAGCCCATCATGCTGATCGCGATCCTGGCGGTGATCGTGCTTCTGCTTTTGTTCGTCGTCTATCCCCTGGTCAAGGTGCTGATCTTCAGCCTGACGGATGAGACCGGGGCCTTCTCCCTGGCCACCGCGGCGGAGATTTTCTCCACCTCCCGGTATCTGAAGACCTTCGGCCGCACCATGGCCCTGGGCCTGATCGTGGCGGTGATCGCCACCTTTATCGGCTATATCTTCGCCTATACCATCACCCGCACCAACGTCCCCTGCAAGGGCTTTCTGAAAACCATCGCCACCCTGCCCATCCTGTCCCCGCCCTTTATCCTGTGCCTGTCCATCATCTTCCTGTTCGGGCGGCAGGGGCTCATCACCAACTCCCTGCTGGGCATCACCGACAACAACGTCTACGGCATGGGCAGTCTGATCGTGGTGCAGGTCCTCAGCTTCTTCCCCATCGCCTATATGACCCTCTCCGGCATCCTCTCCTCCATCGACGCGTCGGTGGAAGACGCGGCCTGCAACATGGGGGCCAGCCGGTGGCACACCTTCTGGACCGTCACCTTCCCCCTGTCTCTGCCGGGCATCATCTCCGGCTGCCTGCTGGTATTCATCCAGTCGCTGGAGGACTTCTCCAACCCCGCCACCATCGGCGGCGACTTCACCACGCTGTCCGTGGAGGTGTACCAGATCATCACCGGCAGCTACGACATGCAGAAGGGCTCCGTCCTGGCGCTGCTGATGCTGGTGCCCACCATGGTGGCATATCTGCTGAACAAATACTGGGTCAACAAGAAGAGCTTTGTCACCGTCACCGGCAAGCCCACCCAGGCCCGCAAGCTCATTGATGAGGCCCACATCAAGTGGCCCCTGTTCATTTTCTGCCTGCTGGTGGCTGCGGTCATCATCCTGTTTTACGGCACGGTGGTGTTCGGCTCCTTCGTCAAGACCTGGGGCTATGACTACACCCTGACCCTGGACCAGTACAGCCGCGCCCTGCAGCAGGGCTGGGACAGCCTGCGCAACTCCATCGTCCTGGGCCTGGTCGCTGCCCTGATCGGCGGTCTGCTGGGCATGGTGATCGCCTATATCACCGCCAAGCGGGACTACTACGGCAAGCGCTTCATCGAGGTGTCCTCCGTTCTGATGTTCGCCGTTCCCGGCACCGTGCTGGGCATCGCCTACATCCTGGCCTTCAACACCGGCTTCCTGGTGCTCACCGGCACCGCCACCATCCTGGTGATCGTGTTCGTGTTCCGGAACATGCCCGTGGCCATCGAGTCCGGCACCACCACGCTGCTGCAGATCGACAACTCCATCGAGGAGGCGTCCACCATCCTGGGCGCGGGCAGCGGCTACTCCTTCCGGCGGATCTCCCTGCCCATGCTGCGCAACGCCTTCTTCTCCGGCCTGGTGTACTCCTTCGTGAAGGCCATCACCGCCGTCAGCGCCATCATCTTCCTGGTCTCTCCCCGGTGGGACCTGGTCACCAGCAAGATCTACACCCTCTTTGACCAGGCCAAGTACAGCCAGGCGGCGGCCTTCGTCACCATGATGGTCATCATCCTGCTGGTGTTTATCGGCATTTTCAACGGACTGATCAACCTGCTGCTGGCTCCCCGCTCCCGGGTGCCCAAGGGCGCAGGCATTCACGAAAAAACGGAGGAAACGAAATGAGCAAGCAGATGGAAACGTCCACCCTGGGCCACAAGAGCTCCGGCGTGGTTTTGAAGGACATCACCAAGATCTTCCAGCAGCCGGACACCGGCAAGGACTTTGTGGCCGTGGACCACATCAACCTGAACATCCAGGACGGCGAGATGGTGACGCTGCTGGGCCCCTCCGGCTGCGGCAAGACCACCACATTGCGGATGATCTCCGGCTTTGAGTATCCCACCAGCGGCAGCGTGTTCATCGGCGAGCGGGACGTGGCCAAGATCCCCCCCAACAAGCGGGGCATCTCCATGGTGTTCCAGAGCTACGCCCTGTTCCCCCACCTGAACATCTGGGAGAACGTGGCCTACGGCCTGAAGGTGGCCAAGGCCTCCCAGGAGGAGGTGGTCCGCCGCACCAACGCCGTCATGGAGCTGATGCAGCTGACCGGCATGGAGCGGCGGTTCCCCAACCAGCTCTCCGGCGGCCAGCAGCAGCGGGTGGCCCTGGCCCGGGCCGTGGTCATCGAGCCCAGCGTGCTGCTGTTCGACGAGCCGCTGTCCAACCTGGACGCCAAGCTGCGGGAGAGCATGCGGGACGAGCTCCGGTCCCTGCAGAAGCGGCTGGGCATCACCTCCCTGTACGTCACCCACGACCAGTCGGAGGCCATGGCCATCTCCGACCGGGTGGTCATCATGAAGGACGGCGTCATCTGCCAGCAGGGCTCCCCCACGGAGATCTATGAGCAGCCCAACAGCCGGTTCGTGGCCAACTTCATCGGCAAGGCCAACTTCATCGACGGCACCTTCCGCGGCATGGACGGCCAGGCCGCCCTGGTGGAGGTGGGCGGCCACACCTTCCCCATCCCCGCCCCCGGCAAAATGGAGGGCGTCCAGAAGGACGGCCCCTGCTGCCTGACCGTGCGGCCGGAGTCCATCCTCCTGTCCGCGGAGGAGGGCCCCCTGCCCGGCGTCATCTCCCGGGCCACCTACTACGGCGCCAAGGTGGAGTACGAGGTCATGCTGGGGGACCAGCCCATCATCGTGGAGGTCTACAACCCCCAGCTGTCCAAGCGCTTCGCCGAGGGGGACCAGGTCCACATGACCCTCATCGACCGCTGCGTGCGGGTGCTGGCGTGAGCTCCCCGTCTCTGTTCGCGATGGCGCATAGCATTTTCTGAACATTTTTGACACACCTTTTTCGGGCGTTTTCCCGGAAAAGGTGTGTCATTTTTGATATAGGCCGGTATTTTTATCAGAAAAAGTTCAAGACCCCTCCCCGCTCTGTTCTCATTTTTGACAGGAAAATGAACACTTTTGGGGCCCAAAAGTGAGAATAGCGCGGCGGAAAAAGCTGTGGTATAATAGCGGCATAGAGGTCTGGTTTTTGTTTCAGCCAGCAAAAAGGGATCACAATGGCCATGGCCATTGTGTCGTATGGGGGACCCATACGACAACCAGACCTAGTCAAAGAACAGGAGGTACCTTGCATGAAAAGACGGTTTTGGAGCGTGTGCCTGGCCCTGGCGTTGTGTTGGACCCTGCTGCCCGCCACGGCGCTGGCGGCGGATGTTGCTCCGAATGAATTATGGGTAGGCGGCACAAATGTTGTACAAGGTGGCTATTGGACAACAAATGCAGATGGCAGCCTGACAGCATCAGACAACAGTCATTACAATGTCTACTATGACGGCAACGGCAACCTTTGGCTGGATAATGCTAATATTGTCGGCCAGGGCGTCGGCACCTTGGATAACCACAGATTTACAGGAATTTACGCATATTATACCGAGCAGACTGAAACAGATATTGCTTTGACCATTCATCTGACCGGTGACAATTCTGTATCCAATGGATATCCTATTTACGTTGCACCTTGGGGCGGAAGCGCGAGCCTGACCATTACCGGTCCGGGCAGTCTTACCGCTACAGGAACGGTTGGAGGAAACGGCGGCATTTTTGTACGAGGTGATACCAGCAGCCTGACCATTGAAAATGGTGCGGATGTCACGGTCAACAGCGCAAGATCGTCAGCGGTCACAATTGTCGCGCATAACGAGGGCACAGGTACTTTAACGGTCGATAATGCCACGCTTCGGGCTTACGGTTATGTTATAGATGACCCTGATGATCCGTATGGCATTTGTTTCAGTTGTACGGGAAGTTCGAGCAATATTGTTGACGGAAGCAGAGCTTTGAGGGTATCTGGCAACAGTATTATCCATACAAATTATATGCAGGCAACATATTCTGAACTTTATATCAGCGCTGCAACAGAAAGCGGCGGCATCGTCTTTGACGGCAGCGAGGGCACCGTGTACGGCGATGTGGCCTTGCAGGAGGATCTGACCATCGGCGCGGACGAGACCCTGACCATCCCGGCCACGGCCAGCCTGACCATCCCCAGCGGCGTGACGCTGACCAACAACGGCACCGTGACCAACGGCGGCACCCTGACCAACAGCGGTACTATCGACAACTATGGGAATGTGACCGGAAATGGAATTACCGGCACACCCATAAACCACAAAGTCACCGACGTGTCGCTGGACAAGACCAGCTTGGCCCTTGACGTGGGCGGCACCGCCCAGCTGACCGCCACGGTGCAGCCGGAGGAGGCCACCAACAAAAATGTGACGTGGACGAGCGGTGCCCCCACCGTTGCCACGGTGGACAACACCGGCAAAGTCACCGCCCACAGCGCGGGCACCGCCGCCATCACCGTCACCACGGCGGACGGCGCTCATACCGCCCAATGCACCGTGACGGTCACCGCCCCGGTCACGCCGGAGGAGCCGGTCACGCCCCCGTCGGACGACAGCGAGCCCACCTATTCCCCGTCCCTGGACGTGGGGGACGGCGGCACGGTGCAGGTGAACCCCCGCACCCCGGAGGCGGGGGAGGAGGTCACCCTCACCGTCACCCCCGACGAGGGGTATGCGGTGGAGGAGGTCTCCGTCACCGACCGGGACGGGGACGAGGTGGAGGTCACGGACAACGGCGACGGGACGTACACCTTTGAACAGCCCCGGGGCCGGGTGACCATTGAAGTGACCTTCCGGGAGACCGTCCCAGCAATGCCCTTCGCCGATGTGCCGGAGGACCACTGGGCCCGTGACGCCATCGCCTGGGCCTACGAAAACGGCTATGTCAGCGGCACCAGCGCCGCCGCCTTCAGCCCCGGCGCCTCCATCTCCCGCCAGCAGGTGTGGATGATTTTGGCCCGGCTCTCCGGCGGGGCCCCGGCGGACATGGCGGCGGCACGGGCCTGGGCCGTGGAGAGCGGCATCTCCGACGGCACCGCCCCCGGCGGCGCGGTGACCCGCCAGCAGCTGGCGGCGCTGCTGTTCCGCTT
>DWYU01000015.1 GCA_019118505.1 Candidatus Oscillibacter excrementavium | reverse complement strand
CCGGTCCACGAACACGGCGGAGGCAGCCCCCCGGCTGAGGCACTCGATGCCCAGCTGGCCGGTGCCGGCGAACAGATCCAGCACCCGGCGCCCCTCGATGTCGAACTGCAGGGCGCTGAAGAGCCCCTCCTTCACCCGGTCGGTGGTGGGGCGGGTCTCCATGCCCTCCAGCTCCTTCAGACGGCGGCCCCGGGCCGTGCCGGTGATCACGCGCATGGGCGTCTCCTCCTCTCGGTGTTCCCGGCGACGGCGCGCCGGGTGGAGTGTCTGTCCGCCACCGGGCCGGCGGCGGAACACCCCGCGATTTGTCTATTTTACGGCATACGGAGAGATTTTTCAATAGCTTTCCCCATTCCCCGCCCGGCTTTTTTGCATCTCATCCCGGGCCGGCGCGGCATGGCGGCCAAGCCTCGGCGGCGGGTGAAGTTTTATGCTTGTACTTTCAGGGGAAATCGTATATAATAAAATTCTCAAAGTACAGGCACCGGCCAGCGGCCGTCCCGGGCGGGCCGCCCGCCGCCTTTTCTGCCAATTCCTGGGAAAGAAAGGACGTTCTCATGATTCAATTCAAGTCTGAACTCGGCGAGATCACCGTCAGCAGTGCCGTCTTCTCCAACATCACCGGCATGGCGGCCACCAACTGCTTCGGCGTCAAGGGCATGGCCTTCCGCTCCATGACGGACGGCCTGGTGCATCTGCTGCGCCGGGAGGCCATGAGCAAGGGCGTCAGCATCACCTATCACGACGACAACTCCATCTCCATCGAACTCCACATCATCGTGGAAAACGGCGTCAATCTCCCCGCGGTATGCCGCTCCATTATGAATGAGGTGCGCTATGTGGTCACCAAAAACACCGGCGTCACCGTCAAGGACGTGGACGTGTGCGTGGATTCCATGACCCTGTGAGGGAGGAGCGAACGAGATGAACGAACAGATCACCGGCGCACTGTTCAAGCGGATGGTGCTCCACGGCGCGGCCGCCATCACGGCCCAGAAGCAGGCCATCAACGACCTGAACGTCTTCCCCGTGCCCGACGGCGACACGGGCACCAATATGTCCATGACCATCGCCACCGCGGTGACGGAGCTGCGCAAGACCCAGCCCGCCACCGTGGACCAGGCCGCCTCGGTCACCGCCTCCGCCCTGCTGCGGGGGGCCCGGGGCAACTCCGGCGTCATCCTCTCCCTGCTGTTCCGGGGCCTGTCCAAGGCCCTGAAGGGCCGGGAGACCGCCGACGCCGCCGCCTTCGCCGCCGCCATGCAGGAGGGCGTCTCCGCCGCCTACAAGGCGGTGATGAAGCCCGCCGAGGGCACGGTGCTCACCGTCTCCCGTCTCGCCGCCAAGCAGGCGGTGGACACGGCCGCCGCCGGGGAGACGGATCTGGAAAAGGTCCTGGCGGATGCCATCCGGGTGGGCTATGCCACCCTGGCCCAGACCACGGAGATGAACCCGGTGCTGAAAAAGGCCGGGGTGGTGGACGCCGGCGGCAAGGGCTACCTGCTGATCCTGGACGGGATGCTGGCGGAACTCCGGGGGGAGCCCATGCCGGAGGAGGCCGATGCCGGCGAGCCGGAGAAGGAGAAGGCGGACTTTGCCGCCATGGCGGCGGAGGACATCACCTTTGCCTTTGACACGGTGTTCATCGTCCGCAAGGCCATGGCGGACATCTCCCTGGAGCCCCTGCGGACCTATCTCAACAGCATCGGCGACAGTCTGGTGATCGGCGAGGATGATGAGGCCTTCAAGGTCCACGTCCACACCAACATCCCCGGCAACGCCCTGAACGAGGCCCAGAAATACGGCACCCTGGAGCTGGCCAAGATCGAGAACATGCGGACCCAGGCGGACGACCTGGCGGCGGGCAAGCACGTCCAGAGCACCGACGACCTGGACGCGGTAGAGGAGGAGCTGGAATCCGCCCCTGCGGAGGAGCCCGCTCCCGCTGTGGCGGCGCCGGAGAAGAAGTACGGTTTCCTGGCGGTGTGCGCCGGGGACGGCCTTGCCTCTGTCTTTAAAGATCTGGGGGCCGACGGCGTGGTGTCCGGCGGGCAGACCATGAACCCCTCCACCGAGAGCATCCTGGAGGGCGTCAACAAGATCCCGGCGGAGACGGTGTTCGTCCTGCCCAACAACGGCAACATCATCATGGCCGCCCAGCAGTGCGCCGCCCTGACGGAGAAGCAGGTGGTGGTGATCCCCACCAAGACCGTGCCCCAGGGCATCACCGCCATGATGAACGTGGACTTCGACGCGCCGGACGCCCAGAGCATCACCGACACCATGACGGAGGCCCTCACCTCCGTCACCACGGCCCAGATCACCTACGCCGCCCGGGACTCCGACTTTGACGGCTTCGCCATCAAGGAGGGGGATTACCTGGCGCTGGAGGAGGGCAAACTCTTCGGCACCGACGGCTCTCTGGACGCCCTGCTCCACAAGCTGGCGGAGGACGCCGCCGGGCGGGATGCCTCCTTCATCTCCCTGTACTTCGGCCAGGATGTGCAGGAGGCGGACGCCCAGAAGGCCGGCGCCCTGTTCGAGGAGCTGTGCCCCGGCGCGGAGGTGGCCGTCCTCTCCGGCGGCCAGCCTGTGTACTACTATATCATCTCCATGGAATAAGAGGATCGAACCAGCCCGGGCCATCAGGCCCGGGCTGGTTTTTTATCGTCTGTACCAGATGAGCATACTGAGCTGGGCCTCCGTCTGGCCCGGGTTCCGGTAGGTGTGGGGCTGGTCCGCCGGGAACCGCAGGGAGTCGCCGGTGCCCAGCCAGTAGGTCTCCTCCGGCAGACCGATCTCCGCCTCCCCGGCAAAGACGGTCACATACTCCTCCGCCCACGGCAGGTGGGGCTGGGCCTCCAGGCTGCCGCCGGGCAGGATGACAATGCGGTAGGTCTCAAACCCCCGCTCCTCGTCAAAGGGGAACGCCGGGTAGTTCCGGTACCGCCCCCCGTCCTCCTCCAGCGCCGGCCCGTCCGCCGCCCGCAGCACTACCGGCCGCTGCCGGGCCGGCTCCACCAGCGAGGTGAAGGACACCTTATAGCCGTTGGCGATCTTCCACACCAGGGAGATGGTGGGGTTCACGTCCCCCTTCTCGATCTGGGCCAGCATACTGCGGGACACCCCCGTCAGCCGGGCGGCCTCGTCCAGGGTCAGCCGCTTTTCCTCCCGGAGCCGCCGGGCGTTTTCCGATACCACCGCGTTGATCTCCAAATTCTCTTCGCCCCCATTGACAGGATATTAGATTTGTAGTACATTATAAAAGAAATCCGATATACTGGATTTTCAGGTGAAGAAATTGTACCTCTTTTTTCAGAGTCCGTCAATCCTCCGCCTGTCTATCCAATGGAAAAGGGGTGCATTGCCATGTACACACTGGAACCTGCCCGGGAGGCTGACATCCTGCGCTGCGGGGAGATTCTGGACGAGGGCAGGGCTTTTCAGCGGGCCCAGGGCTTCGTCCAGTGGACGGAGGACTACCCCAACACCGACACCGTTCGGGCGGACGTCCGGGCCCGGAAGGGCTATGTCATCCGGTCCGGCGGCGCCATTGCCGCATACCTGTGCGTCGACTTCGACGGGGAGCCCGCCTACCGGGAGATCCAGGGCGCCTGGCAGACAGAGCCCCCCTATGCCGTGGTCCACCGGATGGCCTTTGCCGGCGAGTTCCGGGGCCGGGGGCTGACAGATACCGCCTTCCGCCTGATCGAAGCCCTCTGCCTGGAACGGGGCGTCCGGAGCCTTCGGGTGGACACCGGCTTTCTCAACCGGCGGATGCAGCACATTCTGGAGAAAAACGGATTCTGCCACCGGGGGACTATCTTCTACCAGGGCGGGGCGCGCATGGCCTATGACAAATCCCTGTGATTCACAATTCAGCAGAGCATATAGACAGGGGCCCC
>DWYU01000089.1 GCA_019118505.1 Candidatus Oscillibacter excrementavium | reverse complement strand
CTCCCATGGGAGCGCCCCTCCTCTGTCCGTTCCGAAAGAGGACAGATTTGGCAGATCCGCCCTTGACATCCGCCGCCAGTCTGTTATACTGTTCGTGTTTTGCCGCCATTTTTCGGCGCATACGCTATGATCTTGAGGGAAGCGCAGGCGGAGATGAGCCCCCGGTTTCCCGGCACTGCAAGGAGGATTTTCTATGAACGCAGCATATCTGACGCCGGCCATCACCCTCTTCAACGAGGACGGTTCCCTGGACCTGGTGAGCCAGGAACGGCTCTTCAACAACCTGATCGACCAGGGCATCGACGGCATCCTGGTGGAGGGCAGCAGCAGTGAGTTCTTCGCCATGCCCATGGACCAGCGCCGGGAGATGGCCAAGTTCGCCATTGAAAAGATCAATCACCGGGTGAAGCTGATCATCGGCACCAGCCACATGGTGGCGGACGAGATCGTGAGTTTCTCCAACTTCTGCCTGGACGCCGGGGCTGACGCCGTCATGATCCTGCCCCCCTACTACTTCCACTTCGGCGCCGCCGCCCTGCTGCAGTACTATGACCGGCTGGCCCAGCAGATCCACGGCGACATCTACATCTACAACTTCCCGGACAACACCGGCTACACCATCCCGCCGGAGACCGTGCTGGCCCTGGCCAAAATCCACCCCAACATCGTGGGCATGAAGGACACCGTCTCCGGCATGGACCACACCCGGGAGCTGATCAAGGTGGTCAAGTCCCAGATTCCCCAGTTCGAGATCTACTCCGGCTTTGACGACAACTTCGCCCACAACGTGCTCTCCGGCGGCAACGGCTGCATCGGCGCCCTCAGCAACGTGGTGCCGGAGGTCTGCGCCGCCTGGGTCCGGGCCTTCCGGGAGAACGACCTGGCCGGCATCGCCCGGGGCCAGCAGGTCATTGACCGGCTGATGGACCTGTACGCCGTCCGCAGCCCCTTCCTGCCTGTCATCAAGGAGGCCTGCCGGCTCCGGGGCATCGCCGCCACCAGCGTGGGCACCTTCCCCATGCCCAGCGCCACGGTGGAGGACGACGCCAGGATCCTGGAGCTGCTGAACCGGGAGGGCATCCAGTAAATCCCGTCTGTAAAGAACCCCGCCGCTGTCGCACGACAGCGGCGGGGTTTTTTCAGCCAGGTGTCTGCCCTCACGGCAGCTCCATGTGGACGGACTCATGGAACACCGGCTCCACCAAGCCGGGGATCGCCACGGCGTCGGTGAAGTGCAGGTCCTCCGTGAACTCCCGCAGCAGGGAGACGATATAGGGATGGGGCCGCTCATCCGGCCGGCCGGCGGCCACGCAGACCACGGCAGTCTTGGGCCGGAGCAGCCGCAGCAGCTTCCGGGTGGTGGAGGACAGGGAGGCGTGGTGGGGCACCTTCAGGATGTCGCAGGGGGTGGCGGTCTCCGTCTCCCACATATGGGCGTAGGCGTCGCCCCCCAGCACGATCTCCCGCCCGTGGTAATACAGCCGCTGGCGCAGGCTGGATACGTTCATGGACTTGCCCCAGTGGATCAGGTCATAGCCGTTCCGCTCCCCCCGGAAGGCCGCGTCGTATACCGCCCGCTGCCGGGGGTACAGGGCCGGCTCCCCGAACAGGATGTCCATGGCCAGGTCATCTGTCAGCCGGAGGCGCTCCATCCGGTCCCCCGGCAGTTCCGTGATCCGCCCGATCCGGTCTCTGTACCGCCCCAGGGGGCCCGCGTACAGGTCCATGCACCGCAGCACGTTCCGGGCGGCCCTGGGCAGGCCGTTGTCCCCGTCCGGGTCCAGGGATCCGGCATCGGCAGGGGGCGCGTAGGGGGTCAGCAGCGCTCCCACGGTGACGGCCTCCAGCACCCGGCCCAGGCCGCCGATGTGATCCCGGTGGAAGTGGGTCACCAGCAGCACGTCCAGGTGCGCCACGCCGTGCTTTTTCAGGAAGTCCCCGGCGTAGATCCGGCAGGATCGCTCATCCTCCACCGGCGGGTGATCATCCCGCTCCAGGCTGTCATGGCCGCAGTCCACCAGCATGGAAAAGCGCAGCTGTTCTCCCTCCATCTCCCGGACCAGAATGGAGTCGCCGTTGCCCACGTTGATAAAATCCAGTACCAGCATGTCCATCCCCCCTGTTTGATTTGCTACTACCTTATCACACGGGGACGGCCCAGACAATCAAAAGCGGGGACAGACCTTGCCAAATTTTTACTGGAAATTTTGACATCCTGATGAAAAGGTCCCGGCAGCCGCCTGCTGCCGGGACCCTTTGAGACTTGCTTCAGAGGCTGCGGAGGGCGTCCACCAGGGCGGTCTTGCCGGTGGTCTGGGCGTCCTTCATCTTCACGATCCGGGCGGGGGTGCCGGCCACCACCGCTCCGGCGGGCACGTCCTCCGTCACCACGGCCCCGGCGGCTACCACGGCTCCGGCGCCGATCCGGACCCCCTCGATCACCACGGCGTTGGCGCCCACCAGGACGCCGTCCTCCACGATGACCGGCGTGGCGGAGGCGGGCTCCACCACCCCGGCCAGCACCGCGCCGGCGCCGATGTGGCAGTCGTCTCCCACGGTGGCCCGGCCCCCCAGCACGGCGCCCATATCGATCATGGTGCGTCTGCCCACCACGGCGCCGATGTTGAGGATGGCCCCCATCATGATGACCGCGTTCTCCCCGATGGTCACCTGCTCCCGGATGATGGCGCCGGGCTCGATCCGGGCCGGGATCTCCTTCAGGTCCAGCAGGGGCACGCCGGAATTGCGGCGGTCGTTCTCCACCACCAGGTCCGCGATCTTGTCCCGGCCGGCCTCCAGAATGGGGGCCAGCTCCGTCCAGTCGCCGAACACGATGCGGCTCTTCCCCTCACCGAACACCTGGGCGGAACCGAAGTCCACCGGGCCCGACAAGTTTACATAAATCTTTACAGGTGTCTTTTTGGGGGAACTTGCGATATAGTCAATGATCTCCTGGGCGTTCATAGGCACTCTCCAAACAAGATTTTTTGCAGGTCATAGACCCCGTTGGGCCGTCCCGGCAGCAGCCGGGCCATGTGCAGGGCCCCGTTGACAAAGATCCGGCGGCTGGCGGCCCGGTGGGTCAGCTCCAGCTCCTCGTCGGGGCCGAAGAAGTGAACAGTGTGGGTCCCGGCCACGGTGCCGCCCCGCAGGGCGTGGATGCCCACCTCATCCCGCTCCCGCTTCCCCACGTTGCCCTCCCGGCCGTACACCGGCCGGAGGCGGTGCTGGGGATCGATGGCCTCCAGCAGGAGCTTGGCGGTGCCGCTGGGGGCGTCCGCCTTCTGGTTGTGGTGGGTCTCGGTGATCTCGATGTCAAAGTCCGGCTGGAGCACCGGGGCGATCACCTGCAATGCCCGGGCCAGCACCGCCACCCCCAGGGAGTAGTTGGCGCTCCACAGCACCGGTGCCGCCGAACCCAGGGCGAACAGGGCCGCCTTCTCCGCCTCCGTGTACCCGGTGGTGCCGGAGAGCAGCGGCGTCCCCGTCCGGCGGACGTAGGCCGCGATCTCCGGCAGGGCGGCGGGGCGGGAGAAGTCCATCACCACGTCCGCCACCTTCCCCAGCCGGCCCAGCTGGTCCAGGTCATCCCGGCCGAAGGCGGCCTCGATCTCGTCCCCGGCGGCGGAGGCGGTCTCCCGGATCAGGGTGCCCATTTTTCCCCGTCCGATCAGCACGATCCTCACAGCAGCCCCGCCTCCTCCAGCGTCCGGCGGAGGACGGCGGCATTGGCCTCTCCCATCTCACACAGGGGCAGCCGCATGGGGCCCACGTTCAGTCCCATCATATTCATGGCGGCCTTCACCGGGATGGGGTTCACCTCCAGGAACAGGTCATTCATCAGCTTCAGATACCGCAGGTGGTTCTCCAGGGCCCGGGCGTGGTTGCCGCCCAGCCAGTCCGCCACGATCTGGTGGCACATGGCGGGCATCACGTTGGCGTAGACGGAGATGACGCCGCTGCCGCCGATGCTCATCAGGGGCACGGTGATGTCGTCGTTGCCGGAGTACAACGCGAAGTCCGGCCCCACGCAGTGGGCGATCTTCATGGCGTAGGACATGTCGCCGCTGGCCTCCTTGATGCCGGCGATGTTGGGGTGCTGAGAGAGCTTCTCCACCACGGATACGGGGATGGAGCAGCCGGTGCGGCCCGGCACGTTGTAGAGGATGCAGGGGATGTGCACCGCGTCCGCCGTCTCGGCAAAGTGGCGGTACATGCCCTCGGCGTTGGCCTTGTTGTAGTAGGGGGCGATCAGCAGCAGGGCGTCGGCCCCCATGTTCTGGTACAGGATGCTCTTCTCGATCTGGGTGGCGGTGCAGTTGGAGCCGCTGCCCACGATCACCGGCACCCGTCCGTCCACCACCCGGATGGTGTGCTCCACCACGGCGGCGTCCTCCTCGTGGCTCATGGTGGAGTATTCGCCGGTGGTGCCCAGGGTCAGGATGCCGTCGGTCCCGGCGGCGATCTGCCGCTCCAGCAGCTCCGTCAGCACGCCGAAGTTGACGCTGCCGTCCTCATGGAACGGGGTGACCATGGCGACAATGGAACCTTGCAGATGTTCGAATTTCATGTGAGTGTCCTCCGTCTTTCTTTTTGTCCGTTGGTTGAAGCAACAAAAAAGTCGGTAGAGACACGCCCCTACCGACAGCTCTTCCACACCCTTGCCGTAAAACAAAAACGCAAAAAGCGGAGTTCCCTGTAAGCGGATAGCGCCCCCGTGGAGCTCCCTCCACGGACAGTCCCGTGGGTATTCCCCGCGGGCCCACCCCCCGGCCATACCTGACCGGAGAGTTCGGCGGACTTGCCTCCTCCACGATCCTCGCCCGTCGGCTCCCGTAGACTCGTCGCATCCGCGCCTCTATCTCATTTTTTGGTATCATACCATCTCTTTTCCAGGTTGGCAAGGGGAAACTTGAAAAATTTCCGGTTCATTTTCTCTCCATCCTCGGCAAAAGAGACAAATTTTTTCATCCCCCTGTTCTCTCCGGCGAGGATGTGGTATAGTTTTGAGAAAAGAGATTCGCGTCCCAAAAGGAGGTCCTGTCCATGTCCGTCGTCGATTACCGCCGCGCCCTGCACCGCATCCCGGAGCTGGATAACCAGCTGCCGGAGACGGTCCAGCTGGTCCAGCGCATCTTGGCCCCGCTGCCCTGCCGGGTGTTCTCGCCCATCACCGGCAGCGTCTGCGCGTGGTTCGACGCGGGGAAGAGCGACGCCGTGGCCTTCCGGGCGGAGCTGGACGCCCTGCCGGTCACCGAGGCCACGGGCCTGCCCTACGCCTCCGCCCACCCTGGGAAGATGCACGCCTGCGGCCACGACGCCCACGCCGCCATGGTCCTGACCCTGGCGGAGTACGCGGCGGAACACCTGGCGGAGCTGCCCCGGAACGTGCTGTTCGTCTTTCAGCCGTCGGAGGAGACCACCGGCGGCGCCGGCAAGCTGTGCGAGACCGGCGTGCTGGAGCGGTACCGGGTCCGCCGGATCTTCGGCCTGCACCTGTGGCCGGGCCTGGAGGCCGGGGTCATCGCCTCCCGCCCCGGGCCGCTGATGGCCCGGTCCAACGAGGTCACCGTCACGGTGGAGGGCCGCAGCGTCCACATGTCCCGGGCAGACGAGGGCCGGGACGCCCTGACGGCGGGCATCTCCTACCTCCAGCGGGCCTATGACATGATGGAGCAGCTGCCCCCGGACCAGCCCCGGGTGCTGCGGTTCGGCAAGATGGTCTCCGGCACGGTCCGCAACGCCATCAGCGGCCATACCGTGCTGGAGGGCAGCCTGCGCACCTATCGGGAGGACACCTTCCGCTTCTGCCGCCAGCAGCTGAAGGACATCGGCCGCTCCGTGGCGGAGGAGACCGGCTGCACCGTGGACGTCCACCTCAGCGAGGGCTATCCCGCCGTGTGGAACCACGAGGAGCTGTACCAGAAGGTCGCTTCCCAGCTGGGGGCCGACGCGCCGGTCCTGCTGGAAAAGCCGGTGCTGGCGGCGGAGGACTTCTCCTTCTACCAGCAGTATGTGCCGGGGCTGTTCTTCTTCCTGGGCACCGGGGACACCCCCCAGCTCCACGCGCCCGACTTCGCTTTTGACGACGAGGCCGTTCTGCCCCACGGTGTGGACTTCCTGAAAAAGCTGCTGATGCTGCCATAACGATACAAGCGGGCCGCCGGAGGATGTTCCTCCGGCGGCCATTTTCTGTACGGTCAATCCGGCGTCTCCGCCACATAGCGGACGTAGCCCATGTAGGCCGTCCCGGTCTCCCCGTCACAGCAGGTCTGGTAGACCCAGATCTCCCCGGTGTCCTCCGGCAGGGCGAAGTAGGGGCAGATCTCGCCGGTGTCCGGCAGCTCCACTTCCCCGGCCTGGACCAGTCCCGCCGAGCAGGTCTCCGGCCAGGGACCGTCACGGTCCGCCAGCACGTACACCGTGCCGTCCACCGTGACCGTGGGGGCAACGGTCTCCGGAGCGGCGGCGTCTGTACCATCCGCCGCGTCGTCCATCCCGCCGCTGGACTCCTCCGCCGTCTCGTTCTGGACCTGGTCCCCCGCGGTGGCGGTGCTGCCGTCGCTGCCCCCCATCCCCATCTGGGACAGGAGGAATGTGGACCCAACCAGCACCAGTGCCAGGCAGGCCGCCACGGCGCCGGCCCAGGGGAATTCCCGCCGCTTCCGGTAGGCGGCCGACGGCGGCGCGGCCTCCCGGATGAAGTCGTCCCGGATGTCCCCCACGGCACGGAGCAGCTGTTCTCTCGTCATACGGTGAATCCCTCCCGTTCCAAGTGTTCCCGCAGCGCCTGGCGCAGGCGGAACAGCGCCGCCGACACCGTGCCCCGGCGCCTGCCGCTCCAGGCGGCCAGCTCCTCGATGGAGCAGAGATACCAGTACCGCCGGACGAACAGCACCCGCTTCTCCTGGGGCAGCTCCTCCAGAAAGCGGTTCAGGCTCTCCGCCAGGGCGGAGGCCTCCGCCGCCTGCTCCACGCCGCCGGGGGCCCGGATGCAGTCCCCCAGTTCCTCCAGGGCCGCCTCCGCCTGGCCCTGCCAGCGCTTCTGGGCCCGCTGGGCCCGCCACCGGTCCAGGGACAGGTTCCGGGTGATCTTCCCCAGAAAGGTGTCCAGCCGTCCGGGGCGGCTGGGGGGCATGGCCTCCCAGGCCCGGAGCCAGGTGTCCCCCACGCACTCCTCCGCATCCTCCCGCAGGGCCAGGATGCGGAAGGCGATCTGATAGCAGTAGCCGCCGTACTTGTCACTGCTCTCCGTGATGGCCGCCTCATCCCTGGCCCAGTACAGCTCCACGATCCGCGCGTCCTCCAACGCCGCTCCTCCTCTCTCTGCTTCTCTACACGCAGGCCCTGCCCGCCGCTTACACGCTTTTTTCGATTTTACCACAATCTTCGCGGAATCGGAACGGCCTGTTTGTGGGAACCCTTGATTTGTTCACACTTTTCCTGTATCATGGGTTTCAATTCGGCCCATCTGATAAAAGGAGGAATTGGGTTTTCATGCCATTCTCATTCAACTTCGGCGGATTTGACCCCAGCAGCTTCGGCGGCTTCGGCGGCGGGGACGACTCCCAGCCCCAGCGCCCCCGGCGGGAGCGGAAGCCCCGCAAGGCCATCGGCAATGCCTTTACCCGGACGCTCATCAACCTGGCCGTCACGCTGCTGTTCGGCCTGGGGTACTTCTACTTCGAGCTGCCGGCCCTGAACTTCCACGCGGAGGAGTTCTACGTCTTTGTGTTCCTGCTGTGCGCGGTGTACTGCGTGTGCGCCGTGCTCACCTCCGGCTTCCAGGGGGAGGGCGTCAAGGGCTACTTCGGCTTTGTGAAGAAGCAGTGCACCATCCCCTTCTTCGTGGTGATCGCCCTGATCGCCGCCACTGTCATCGGCGGCCTCACCTCCTGGGTGGTGCTGCGGGCGGGGAGCTACAGCGAGCTGCTCTCCGTGCAGACCGGGGACTTTGCCTCGGAGGTGGAGGAGATCTCCTACGACCAGATCCCCATGCTGGACAAGGACTCCGCCGAGCGGCTGGGCAGCCGGGCCCTGGGCGAGCTCAGCGACATGGTGTCCCAGTTTGAGATCCTGCCCTCATACACCCAGATCAACTATCAGGGCCGCCCGGTGCGGGTGACCTCCCTGGCCTACGGAGACCTGGTCAAGTGGTTCACCAACCGGTCCGACGGCCTGCCCGCCTACGTGGTCATCGACATGGTGACCCAGGAGGCGGAGGTGGTCCGGCTGGACGAGGGCATGAAGTACACCACCGCCGAGCACTTCGGCCGGTACCTCATGCGCCACCTGCGGTTCCACTACCCCACCTATATGTTCGCGGACCCGGTGTTTGAGATCGACGAGGAGGGCCGCCCCTACTGGGTCTGCCCCAGGATGGTCAAGACCATCGGCCTCTTCGGCGGCACGGACATCCAGGGGGCTGTGCTGGTGGACGCCGTCACCGGCGAGAGCGCTTACTATGAAGATGTCCCCAGCTGGGTGGACCATGTGTACGACGCCGAACTCATCATGGAGCAGTACGACTACTACGGCATGTACCACAACGGCTTCCTCAACTCCATGTTCGGCCAGCGGGACGTGACCCTGACTACCGAGGGGTACAACTATATCGCCATCGGCGACGACGTGTATATGTACACCGGCGTCACCTCCGTCACCTCGGACCAGTCCAACATCGGCTTCATCCTGTCCAACCAGCGGACCAAGGATACCCACTTCTACACCGTCTCCGGCGCCACAGAGGCGTCTGCCCAGGCCTCCGCCGAAAGCCAGGTCCAGCAGATGCGCTATGAGGCCACCTTCCCCCTGCTGCTGAACATCGCGGACCAGCCCACCTACTTCATGGCCCTGAAGGGCGCCGACGGGCTGGTGAAGATGTACGCCATGGTGAACGTCCAGCAGTACAACATCGTGGAGACCGGCGGCACCGTGGCGGAGTGCGAGGCCAACTACCGCCGGACCCTGGCGGACAACGGCCTGATCTCCGACAGTGAGTCGGAGGCTGTTCCCTCGGATCAGGAGGAGTCCAGCGGCGCCATTGCGGAGATCCGCACCGCCGTGCTGGACGGCAACTCCTACTACTTCCTCCGTCTGGAGGGAGAGGGCACCTTCTACGCCGTCAATGCGGCGGAGAATCCTCTGGCGGTGATTCTGAACGTGGGGGATCAGGTGACCATCTCCTACACGTCCGGCGAGGGCGGCAGCATCCTCACCGGCACCGCCGTCACCCGGGCCGGCGAATCTCCCGTGACCTTCACCCCGGAGGAGGGCACGGCCGCTCCCGCTGAAACCGACCAGCTGGCGGAGACGGAACCTTCCGCCGACGCAGCCGCCTGAATGGTCTCAATCGATGGCCCCGCCGCAGACTGCGGCGGGGCCCCTTTCTTTTCCCCATCGTCTCCCTTTTTGTGGAAACCGCCGTTGACATCCCTTTTTCATCCGCTTATACTAATTTCCATGAACAAAAAAGGAGCGTGAAACCCATGGACCTGACTTTGAATCGAGATGTGATGAACGTGGAGCTGTCCGGCATCCGGCAGTTCACCTATATGGTGCGGGATACCCCCGGTGCCTGTGCCCTGACCATCGGCGAGCCGGATCTGAATACCCCCGACGTCGTGAAGGAGGCCGCCAAGGCCGCTCTGGATGCCAATGACACCCACTATCCCCCGGGCAACGGCTACCCCTACGCCCTGGAGGCCATCTCCAAGTTCGAGGCCGAGGCCCATGGCCTCCACTACTCCCCCGACGAGATCATCCTGACGGTGGGCGCCACGGAGGCGCTGTTCGCCAGCTTCTCCACCATCCTGAACGCCGGGGACGAAGTCATCATCCCCACTCCCGCCTTCGGACTGTATGAGGCGCTGGTCCAGCTCCAGGGGGGCGTGCCCGTGTCCCTGCCCACGGAGCACAACCACTTCCAGATCGTGCCGGAGGAACTGAAGGCCGCCATCACCGACAAGACCAAGGCCATCATCCTCACCTCCCCCAACAACCCCACCGGCTGCGTCTACACCAAGGAGACCCTGGATGCCGTCCACGACATCCTCCGGGACAAGCCCATCTTCGTCCTGTGCGACGACGTGTACCGGACCCTGACCTACGGTGAGGACTACCACAGCTTCGCCAAGTACCAGGATATGCGGGACCGGCTCATCGTCATCAACAGCTTCTCCAAGCCCTACGCCATGACCGGCTGGCGGCTGGGGTACTGCATGGCGGACGCCAGGCTGATGGACCGCATCCAGGTGTTCCACCAGTACGCGGTCACCTCCGTGCCCGCCTTCGTCCAGCGGGCCTGCGTCAAGGCCCTGGAGACGGACACCGGCGAGGTGGTGGAGATCTTCCGGAAGCGGCGGGATTATGTCTACCAGCGCCTTATCGACATGGGACTGGACGTGGAGAAGCCCGAGGGCGCCTTCTACATGTTCGTGGACATCCGGAAGTTTGGCATGGACTCCAACACCTTCTGCACCCGGATGCTGAAGGAGGGCCTGGTGGGCGTCATCCCCGGCATCCACTTCGGCACCGAGGGCTTCATGCGTCTGAGCTACTGCTACTCCGACGCGGACCTGAAGGAAGGCCTGGACCGGATCGAGAAGTTCATCCAAAGCCTGTGATACAGAAGCGGGGGGGGGGGGG
>DWYU01000088.1 GCA_019118505.1 Candidatus Oscillibacter excrementavium | reverse complement strand
TTCTCCCACTCCGGGACGTTCCGCACCTCCATGGCGTAGGCGATGTCGGCGCGGATGGAGTCCTTGATGAACATCTCCTCCGGGTTTTGATACACCAGGGAGATCTGCCGGGACAGATCCTCGGCCTTTTTGTCCCCAATGGCCTCCTCAAAGAGGGAAACTGTGCCGGAATTGGGCTTCAGCAGACCCACCATCAGCTTCATGAGGGTGGACTTGCCCGCCCCGTTGGAGCCGATGAGGGCCACCTTCTCCCCCTTGCGGATGTCCAGATCCAGCCCGTCAAAGACGGTGTGGGGCTCCCCCTTCACCGAGCGGTAGGAGAGGGACACGTTCTGAACGGACACGGCGCTTTCACCGCCGGGAGCGGCGGGCGCCGGCTTTTCCCGGGGGATGTATCGCAGGCCGGCAAAAGCCTTCTCTCCGTCCGCCACCGTGGTGGGCAGAGGGACATTCGCCGGGAGAATACCGCCCTTCCGCAGGCCGTAGGCCGCCTGGGTCACCTGGGGCGGGAAGATATTGCAGGCCTCCAGCTCCTCCACCCGCTGGAGGGCCTCCTCCGTGGGCAGCATCCACCGCACCTGTCCGTCCTTCATGAGCATCACATGCTTGCAGTAGTCGGCGATGTACTCGGTGTGGTGCTCGATGACGATGATGGTCTTGCCATGGTTCTCGTTCAAATCCCGGAGGACCGCATAGATCCGGTCGGCGTGCATGGGGTCCAACTGGGCGATGGGCTCGTCCAGGATCAGGATGTCCGGCTGGAGGGACACCGCGCCGGCCAGGGCCAGCAGGTGGGTCTGGCCGCCGGAGAGCTGCCAGACGTACTCCTCCTCCCGGCCCTCCAGACCGCACTGCTTCAACGCGGCTCTGCCCCGCTCCAGGTAATCGGGAAAGGCGTAGTTCAGGCAGGAGTAAGAGGCGTCGTCCAGCACGGTGGGCCGGACGATCTGGTTTTCAAAGTCCTGATACACATAGCCCACTTTTTGGGCCAGGACGCCCACGTCGCTCTCCAGCGTGTTCAGGCCGCACACCCGGACGCTCCCCTCCATGGTCCCCGTAATGAAGTGGGGGATCAGGCCGTTGAGGGCCTTGCACAAAGTGGACTTCCCGCAGCCGTTGTTGCCAACGACCGCCAGGAAGTCCCCTTTGGGAATCTGGAGGCTGATGTCCCGGAGTGTGGGCTGAGGGGCGCCTGGGTAGGTGTAGGTCAGGTCGTCGATCTCAACCGCGTTCATCTCAGTTCACCGCGGACTTTTTCCCTGCGTTCTTCTTGATGACCAGCAGGGCGATGATGGCCACTGCGGCGGCGGCTACCATGCCCACAGCCAGGGCGGTGCCGCTCTCGGCCCACTCGGCCTCCCAGTCGATGAGGGACATGCCGGCGGTGGCGGCCAGTTCAGCTACGATGGCGCACACAAAGCCGACGGCGCACACGATCAGAGCCTTGGGGCTGATACCGCTGACGGCGCTCTCCGGGGTACGGGGGGCCATACCCAGCAGGGGCTCGATCTTGCCGTACAGCTTGGGCACCAGATACAGGGTGGGCAGCAGGCAGAACAGGATCCCGGAGAACAGCAGATCGTTGAGGAAGGCAAAGCCCTCGGTGGCGAACACGCTCTCGGGAAGGCCGGCCACGGCCTCGAAGTCCTCCACCGCCAGCTGGACCTTCAGGATGTCCACCACGGTGCCCATCAGCAGCTGGGCGGCGGTTCCGGTGATGGCGGCTACACCCACCATGGCGCGGTTCTTCGGGTTTTTCACCAGCCGGCCGGCGATGTACACGCCGATGGTGACGGTAAGGAACTTCTCCAGCTCGCCCAGGCCGCCGAACTGGCCCAGCATGATCTCACTGAATACCAGCTCGCCGGTGGCGGCGCCCAAAGCGGCGGACAGGGGGTCGAACAGCATGGCCAGGGTCAGGGGAATGAACAGGAAGTACTCCACGGAGAACTCCACGACCCCCACCTGGAACTTGGGGATCAGCTCGGTGAACAGGGTGGCCAGCCCGTACAGGGACATGGACAGGACAAAGATCATCAGCTTCTGGGACTGTGTGGCAGTCTGCTTCTGTGCGATACTCATAGCTAGCATATTTTCCTCCCTATGATGGTGTGTTTCTCGCTCACACAGGCACAGTGTACCACTGGGATGTAAATTCTTCTTCCAGAGCCCTGTAAAATGTAAATAAATTTTCTTTCACGCCGTGTTATGAAAGTTCCGAATTCATTTACATCCGCACCGCCGCATCCAGGGCCAGGGAGGAACGCTCACATTCGTCCGGGAGCATGGTCAGCTGAGCGCACAGGGGGCTGCCCCTCATGCGGGCGCTGGCGTAGGTCAATCCGTTGCTCCGGGTATCCAGCAGGGGGTGGTCGATCTGGGCCGGATCCCCCAGCAGCACCACCTTGGTGCCCTTTCCCACCCGGGTGACGATGCCCTTGACCTGCCGGGGGGTGAGGTTCTGGGCCTCGTCGATGACGAGCCAGGTGTCGGTGATGGACCGGCCCCGCATAAAGTTCATGGCCTCGGCGGTGATGACGCCGGTGTCGAAGAGGTAGTCGATGCGCCCCCGGAGCTCCTCCTCGCTGCGCCGCTCCTTTTTCTTTCCCTCCAGATCCAGCAGGATCTCCAAATTGTCCACGATAGGCCGCATGAGGGGGGAGATCTTCTCCTGCTCACTGCCCGGGAGGAAGCCGATGTCCGCGTCAAACTGGGCGTTGGGGCGGCACACCAAAATCTTGCGGTAGGGCCGCGCCTCCGCCTCCAGCACCTGCTCCAGTCCGGCGGCCAGGGCGTAAAAGGTCTTGGCGGTACCCGCCGGCCCCTGGATGATGGCCAGGGGCGCCTCCTCCGCCGGCAGCAGCAGGGCCTCCTGCATAAATTGCTGGCCCACGCTCCGGGGCTTGACGCCGAATGGGCGGACGTCGCCAAAGCGCAGGGCGGTCACCCTTTCCTCATGAAAGCGGCCCAGCATGGTCTTTTTCGGCTCGGTATCCGAGCGCAGAAGGACAAACTGGTTCTCGGTCAAGGAAACCGGCTTCCGCTCCCCCGCGCCGTCCACGGTATAGAGTTCTTCCGCCGGAGCTCCCTTTTTCTTGAACGCTGTGAGCAGGCTGTCCGAGATGTAGACC
>DWYU01000087.1 GCA_019118505.1 Candidatus Oscillibacter excrementavium | reverse complement strand
GGGACGCGCTGCGTCCCCGCTCCTGTTCATGCCAAATCAGCATGACAAGTCATCCAACCTGGGCATTTTACATTTTCCTCCGCTGCTGATACAATAGTCCCATACGCCGCGGGAAACGCGGCGCACAAGCGGATGATTGAGGAGGAAATCCTATGGAATATCGAAAACTCCCCCACGGAGAGGAGCAGATCAGCATTCTGGGGCTGGGCACCAGCTCCATCGGCGCCGCCGGAGAGGATGAGATCCAGGCCACTGTGGAACTGGCACTGGAAAAGGGGATCAACTTTTTTGACATGGCCTCGGCGGACGCGGCGCCGTTCCCCGCCTATGGCCGGGCCATGGCCGGAGCGCGGGACAAGGTCTGCTTCCAGATCCACTTCGGCGCCAACTACCAGGGCGGGATGTACGGCTGGACCACGGATCTGGACACCATCAAGCGCTCCATCGACTGGCAGCTGCGCGCCCTGAAAACCGACTATATCGACTTCGGCTTCCTCCACTGCCTGGACGAGGAATCCGATCTCCAGACGGTGCTGGACGGCGGCGTTCTGGACTATATCCAGCAGCTCCAGCGGGAGGGGACCGTGCGGCACATCGGCATGAGCTCTCACACGCCCCAGGTGGTGAATCGGGTCCTGGACATGGGGATCCTGGATCTTCTGATGTTCAGCATCAACCCCGGCTATGACTACCACCACGGGGACTACGCCATCGGCGGCGCGGAGGAGCGGATGGCCCTCTACCGCCGGTGCGAGGCGGAGGGCGTGGGCATCTCCGTGATGAAGGCCTTCAGCGGCGGCCAGCTGCTCAACGCCAAGACCTCTCCCTTCGGGCAGGCCCTCACGGAATACCAGTGCCTCCAGTACGCCCTGGACAAGCCCGGGGTACTCACGGTGCTGCCTGGCGTCCGGAACCGGGCGGACCTCACGCGGATCCTGGGATTCCTGGACGCCTCCCCGGAGGAGCGGGACTACTCCGTGCTGGGCACCTTCGCCCCCCGGGACGCCTCCGGCATCTGCGTCTACTGCAACCACTGCCAGCCCTGCCCCGCCGGGCTGGACGTAGGCCTGATCAACAAGTATTACGACCTGGCCCGGGCCGGCGACCAGCTGGCGAGGGACCACTACCGCAACCTGAGCCGCCATGCGGAGGACTGCATCCAGTGCGGCCACTGCGACCGCCGCTGCCCCTTCCATGTGGAGCAGACGGGGCGCATGGCGGAGATCCGCTCCTACTTCGGCCGCTGACAGCGGCCGGGCGGCTTTGACGCCCTTTCCCGCCGCATCCGGACAGGGGTGTGATCGAATCGCGCGGCATATCTTCAGACGGGAGGGATGACAATGGCCATGGAAGGCGGCGCCTGGATTATGCGGGGCCCGGACTGGCGGGACCCCCGCCGCATCCAGAGCTGGCAGGAGCTGGCGGACTGGATCGATGAGATCGGCCTTCTGCCCCTTTTCAAAAACGAGGTGGACGGCTTCTCCGTGGAGGAGAACACCTCCGACCGCTTCTGGTGGACCGGCGATGTAGAGCGGGACCCCTGGGAGTGGCGGTGTCTCATGGCCCGGAGTGGGCGGGTGGCCTACGGCAAGTTCTTCGGGAAGCGGGCCGGCTTCATCTCCCGGGTGTGGTTCCCCCACTTTGCCAACTGGCGGCGGGACGGCTACGACTTCGACAGCCGCTGGGACGAGGGACTGGCCTCCATGCGCCAGAAGCGGATCATGGACCAGTTCCCGGCGGAGGAACAGTGGTTCTCCTTCCAGCTGAAGCGGCAGGCCGGGTTCGGCAAGGGCGGCGAGAAGAACTTCGAGGGGACGGTCACCGACCTGCAGATGCAGGGGTATCTGCTGATCCGGGACTTCCGCCAGCGCCTCAGCAAGCGGGGGCAGCCCTACGGCTGGCCCATCTCCGTCTACTCCACACCGGAGGCCCTGTGGGGCTATGCCCACATCGCCTCCGCCTACGCCGTGGAACCGGAGGAATCCAGGGCGCGAATCGATCAGCAGGTGCTGCGGAACTTCCCGGACGCTGCGCCGGAGGCGCTGGCCGCCGTGCTGGGCGGCACCCCCTGAATCCTCTCCCAGCCAAGCCCGGTCTGAAAAAGCTCCGAGAAATCCCGGTGGAAGCTGACACAAACCGCGGCGCCAAATCTTGACACCGTGTCAACCACGTGGTATCATACCGATATTGACGCGGCGTCAAACCTTCTGCGGCCTCCGGGCCGCAAAAAAACGCCGGTGAGTTGACATGATGTCAAGCAGCATCTGCGGGGCCGGCCTTTCAGCCGCCGGCCAGACCCGCAGCGAAGCTCGTATGAGGAGGTTGTCAAGATGAAATCCAAGGTCTATTTCACAAGGGAGATCACCCCGGAGAAGGTGGTGGAACTGTACCACGCCCTGGGCGTGGAGCTGCCCGGCCGGGTGGCCGTGAAGGTCCACTCCGGTGAGCGGGGGAACCAGAACTTCCTGCGGCCGGAGTTCTGGTGCCCTATGGCGGAGGACGTCCACGGCACCATTGTGGAGTGCAACACCGCCTATGGCGACGCCGCCGGCGGTGTGCGGGACCACACGGAGTCCCACCGGAAGCTCCTGGAGGAGCACGGCTGGACCAGGTACTTCGACGTGGATCTGATGGACGCCGAGGGCCCGGATGTGGTGTGGCCCATTCCAAACGGCAAGGTTCTGAAGGAGAACCACGTAGGCAAACACATTTTGAACTATGACTCCATGCTGGTACTGGCCCACTTCAAGGGCCATCCCATGGGCGGCTACGGCGGCGCCCTGAAGCAGCTGGCCATCGGCTGCGCCTCCCGGGCGGGCAAGGCCCTGATCCACTCCGCCGGCAAGACCGATGACCGCTATGAGACCTGGAAGCAGCATGCCAGTTCCGTGGTGTTCCCGGAGGCCATGGCGGACGCCGCCTCCAGCGTGGCGGCCCACTTCCAGGGCCGGATCGCCTTCATCAACGTGATGAAGAACCTGTCCGTGGACTGCGACTGCTGCGAGGTGGCCGAGGATCCCTGCATGCAGGACATCGGAATCCTGTCCTCTCTGGACCCGGTGGCCATCGACCAGGCCTGCATCGACCTGGTGCTGGCCTCCGACGATCCCGGCAAGGCCTACTTCATGGAGCGGGTGAACAGCCGCAACGGCATCCACACCATCGAGGCCGCCGCGGATCTGGGCTTCGGCTCCCGGGCGTATGAGCTGATCCAGCTGTAAAACCGCGGGCGCCGGAGCCGTCAGAAGCACCGCCCCCTGCGTCCCCGCTTGACGGGGCGGCAGACAGCGGGTATCATGGTGTCTGCGAGACTCGACGTCTTTGGAAAAGGAGAACGGTTATGTCAAAAATGTGCGGGGATGTGGCCAGCGCCCGGCGGGAGGAGATCATCAACGCCTGCGCCGACCTCTATGAGACCATGAATTTCAAGGATGTGACCTTAAAGGAGGTAGGGGCCAAGACATCCTTTACCCGCACTTTGATCTACTATTACTTCCACACGAAGGAGGAGATCTTCCTGGCCCTGCTCCAGCGGGAGTATGAGGCCTGGAGCGGTGAGCTCGACGCCCTGTGCCGGGAGCACGCCTCCATGACCGCGGAGCAGTTTGCCGACGCCCTGTCCCGTTCTCTGGAGCGGAGGCACCGGCTGCTGAAGCTGCTGTCCATGAACCACTACGACCTGGAGGCCAACAGCCGGATGGAAAATCTGGTGGCATTCAAGCGGGCCTACGGGGCGTCCATGGATGCCCTGTCCCGCTGCCTGGAGAAGTTCTTCCCCCGGATGACGGCGGCGGACATCCAGGGCTTCCTCTATGCCTTCTTCCCCTTCCTGTTCGGCATCTACCCCTACACCGTCGTCACCGACAAGCAGAGAGCCGCCATGGACCAGGCCCATGTCCGCTTCCCCCAGCTGACCATCTATGAGATCACGAACTCCATGGTCCGGAAGCTGCTGGGGGCCTGCTGAACGCCGCTTACGGCTTGACAGAAGCAAGAGCCCTCTGGAGCGAAGGCTCCAGAGGGCTTTTATCATGGGGCCGCCTTCCTTGCGGCGCGCAAATGCGGCAGCCGCGCCGTCACACGCCGTCCCGGAGCGCCCTGATCCCACAGGACCTTCTCGACGCCGGTGCCCCGAATGGCTTCCAGCAGCATATGGTTGGTAAACGCAAAGCTGCTGCCCAGCATGCAAATCCGCACGGCACATTTTCCGGTGTTCCCCGCCGTCATGCACGGCCCCGCCGGGAGGGACAGGCACGGGAGGCACAGAGTCCCCCCTCAAATACGGCTTCTTATCGGATAAGGGTAGGAGTATGGGACAGTCTCAGGAACCTGTTCCATGCTCCTACCCTTTTCCGGCTTTCAAAGTCCGATGCTCATCAGGATCTGCGCGGCGAGCCACAGCAGCAGCGCGGACAGCACCGCCATGCTCTTGCGGTATTTTCCCACCGCGCCGGAGGACAGCCGGTCCAGAATGGAGTGGAGCAGCACCTCACAGACCAGAAAGACCGCGCCGCCCAGGATGCCGGCCCGCAGTGCCTCCAGCGCCGTGGGCACAATTCCGGCGCACAGGGAGAGCACGCCGAACGCCACCGCGCCCACGATCAGGGACGTGGCCCAGAACCGATGCTCCTCTCCGAACAGGATGACCTCGAGAACCAGCGCAAGGAGGGAGAGGGCAGCCAGCGTGGGGATGTCCAGCGGGGGCAGGATGACATTGGGGACCATGGCCGCCGCGATCTGAGCGGCGAGGCCCGCCGCCAGCAGGACCGCAGAAAGACAGATGGACGCCGTGCACAGCGGCGAACGAATGACCTGTTTCATGTTCCATCAACCTCCCCACTCTGTGGCGGATGTGGTGACATCCGCGCCGGTGACATACCCGCAGGCGGAGCTGACGCCCCGGGCAATGGCCCGGGAGGTGACCGTGGCGCCGGTGATGGCGTCCACGCCGTTGCCGACTTCCGCCTCACCGGAGGTGCCCACAAACTGGGCCAGGAAGCCGATGTCCGTCAGCGCGTTCCGGCCCAGGCCGAAGGTCTCCTCCATGTCCCGGACCACCAGGCCGGTCACCTGGCCGTCCATGTCTACGCCGGTCCACTGGCGGATGGGGCCGGCATAGCCGTCCACGGTGGTCTCTATGATCCAGCCGCCCTCCCCTTTCCAGACAGCTGTGATATTGGCATCGGTCCCGGTGTCCGCTTCCTGGGTGAAGACGGTGCTTCCGGGAAGCAGGGTCTCCATCGTCTCCTGCTGCTCCGCTGCAGCGTTTGCAGCCGCGGTGGGAGCCAGAATGTTCCCGGCCGCCACCAGGATCAGGCCGGCAAGCAGCAGGGACCCGGCGCTGACAAGCAGCTCTTTTACCTTCATCGAAGGCCTCCTTTCCGTTGCGGCGCGCCGAACAGGCGGGTGGGCGTAAAGCGCTCCAGCAGCCAGGACGCGGCATTCATCAGTAAGATCGCGTAGGTGACGCCCTCCGGGTAGAGCCCGGCGGAGCGGAAGATCACGGTCAGCACGCCGCAGCCGATGCCGTAGAGCACCTGCCCGCCGGGCGTGGCGGGAGAGGTGGCGTAGTCCGACGCCATGAAGAGGGCCCCCAGCAGGACCCCGCCGCCCAGGAGGCTGTACAGCATCCACCGAAGCGGCTCCAGCGGGGCGAAGGCGAAGCTCAGGACCGCCACAGTCCCCAGATAGCTGATGGGAATCCGCAGCTTGATGACCCCCCGGACCACCAGATAGGCCCCCCCGATCAGCAGCGCCAGGGCGGAGACCTCACCGATACACCCGCCGATGTTCCCCAGGAACATGTCCAGCAGCGAGGCCTCCGGCAGCGCCGGCATCACCATGCTGTGGAGGGGCGTGGCGGCTGTGACCACGTCTGCGGAGCCCAGGTCCAGGGGGACGGATGCCCCAGGGGCCGCGAAGCGGGTCATGGCCGCCGGAAACAGCAGCAACAGCAGCGCCCGGGCCGCCAGGGCGGGGTTGAAGATGTTCTGACCCAGGCCGCCAAATGCGCCCTTGACCACCACGATGGCAAATACCGCCCCCACCGCCGCCATCCAATAGGGCACGGTGGCGGGAAGCGTCAGCGCCAGCAGCAGACCCGTGACGGCGGCCGAGAGGTCTCCCACAGTCTGGTACTGGCGGGTGAGCTTGTTCCAGAGGGCCTCGGCCAGGACCGCGGCGGCGATGGACACCGCCGTCAGCAGCAGGCACCGCGGCCCAAACAGGATCGTTCCGGCCAGGAGGGCTGGCAGCAGCGCGATCAGAACGTCCAGCATGATCCGCCGGGTATTGTCGCCGCAGCGGATATGCGGAGATGCGGACATGGCAAAACTCATGGTGTTCCCTCCCTTACCCGCTGTTTTCCCTCCCGGATCGCCGCCACGATGGGCAGCTTCCCCGGGCAGGTGTAGGCGCAGCAGCCGCACTCCACACAGTCCAGGATGCTGTAGTGCCGCAGCATCTCCACATCCCGGCAGCGGGAGAAGCGATAGAGATACAGCGGCTGGAGCCCCATCGGACAGACGGACACGCACCTGCCGCAGCGGATGCAGGCGGGATGGGGGGACTCCAGGTCATCCGCGCTGGTCAGCGCCACGATGGCGTTGGTGCCCTTGATCACCGGCGTGGTGAGATCCGCCTGGGAGCGGCCCATCATGGGTCCGCCGGCGATGACCTTCCACACATCCCCCTGCAGGCCCCCCGCCGCCTCGATGGCGTGGGCGAAGGGCGTCCCAATGGGGACGATCAGGTTTTTCGGCTCCTTGATCCCGTGGCCGGTGACTGTGACGATCCGGCGGAGGACGGGCTCCCCGTCCGCCACGGCGCGGCACACGCTGGCGCAGGTGGCGATGTTAAAGACCGCGCACCCCACATCCTTGGGAAAGCCGCCGGAGGGTACCTGGCGGCCGGTGACGGCCTGGATGAGCTGCTTCTCCGCCCCCTGGGGATAGCGGGTGGGCAGCACCACCAGCTCCACCTCGTCCTGCTGTTTCAGCTTGTCCGTCAGGATCGAGACGGCCCGCTCCTTGTTGTCCTCAATGGCGATGACCGTCCGGCGGGGCTTCAGCAGCTGCCGCAGCAGCCGCAGTCCCCGGATCGCCCGGTCCGCGTCTGTGCAGAGCAGGGCGTCGTCCGCCGTGATGTAGGGCTCGCACTCGCAGGCATTGGCGATCAGGGTCTCCACCTTCCCGATATTGGCCTTGATGTCCGTGGGGAACGTGGCACCGCCCATGCCCACCAGCCCGGCCTCCCGGATGCGGCTGATCAGGGCGTCGTCGTCCAGTGCGTCCGTGTCGGCGCAGGGCTGGACCGCGCTGTGGTAGGTGTTCTGAAAATCGTTCTCGATCATCACGGCCAGGCAGGGCTGGCCGCTGGGGTGGCTCCGGGGTTCAATGGCCTTCACGGTGCCGGACACCGAGGCGTGGACGGGGACGCACAGCCCCTCGCCGTCGCCGATCTTCTGCCCCATGTCCACATGGTCCCCGGCCTTCACCAGAGGCGTACAGGGCTTTCCGATATGCTGGAGCAGCGGAATGACCACCTCCCGCGGCGGCGGGCAGTCCTCCAGCGGCGCTCCGCTGGACAGCTCCTTGCGCCCCGCGGGGTGGACGCCACCCCAGAAGGTTTGCTTTCGCAGCATAGGATCTCACCTCTTATCATGTTCTGTTTACGAATGGAAATAGGCGCCGCAGCCCTCCGTCCAGGTGACGGAGCCGTCCCCATAGACCCAGAGGGCCTCCGCGTCATACATCTCCAGCAGGGCCCGGCCGCTCTCCTCATCCATGGTAAAGACCGCCGTGGAAAGGGCGTCCGCCAGCCCCGAGTCAGCGCAGAGGACCGTCACGGACCGGTAGCGCCGGGCGGGAGCGCCAGTGTCCGGGTCTATGATATGGTGGTAGGCGACGCCGTCCACCGTGTAATACCGCTGGTAGTCTCCGCTGGTGACCACCGCCCCGCCGGTGATGTCCAGGCGCTGGACATAGTCCGTGTCTCCCCCGTCCGGGTCCTGGATACCGATCACCCAGGGGCTGCCGTCAGGCTTGGCCCCCGTGACGCAGACGTTGCCGCCCAGGCTCAGCACCGTGCCCGCCGGCAGCGCGGCGGCCACGGCCCCGACGGCGTACCCCTTGGCGACGGCGCCCACATCCAGGCTCTGGGCGGGGTCCTCCAGGTAGACCGTGGAGGCCTCCTCGTCCAGCACGACACGGTCAAAGGAGATGTGCTCCAGCGCGGCCTGGATGGCATCCTCCTCCGGGAGATACGCGTGCGCCGGGTCGTTGACAGACGCCTCCCGGGCCTCGTGCCACAGCTGAAGGACGCTCCCCATGGCGGCATTGACCTTGCCGCCGCTGGCCTCGTACAGGTCCCGGCACAAAAGCAGCAGGTCCAGGATCCGCCCGTCCACCGTCATCGGGGCGATCCCCGCCTGGTCGTTGACGGTCTTCAGGTTGCGGATTCCCTCGTAGTCGTTGTAAATGTCATAGAGCTGATGGTATTCCAGCAGCAGATCATGGGCCGTCTCCGCGGTCTCTGCAAAGGCCTCCTGGCTCTCCGCGTAGCCCATCACCGTGGTCACCGTGTCGAACACGTCCAGAAAGGTCGCCTGATACTGCTTGGGGCCCGTCTCCGTCTCCGCCGGAGCAGCGCAGGCGGTCAGGAGGCAGCAGGGGATCAGCAGCAGAGACAGCAGCCGGAGCCTCACCGGAGCTTTTCCAGCAGGGCCTGGAAGCCGCCGATGGAGATGGTGACGCTGGAGGCCAGATCCGCCTCCGCGGGCTTGGCGGCCTCGTCCACCGCGATGCCCGCCACCTGGTCCAGGGTCTTGCCGGTGACATAGGCGGCAAAGGCCGCCGCCTGTTCATTCCACTCCTTGCCGATGCCGCTGATGGCGCCCATGCCGTAATCCGCTCCCCGATCGTTCTTGCTGAGCACCGGGGCGGAGAGGTCCGTGAGGATCTGGCCCTGGCCGTCAAAGCTGACCTGGGCCTGCACGGCGTCGATCACGCAGGAGGTGATGGTATCTCCGTTCATGGTCACGGCGGCGATGTTCACATTGGTCTCCACCATGCCGGCGGCGCCCTCCGGCGCATTGCCGGGGGCCATGGAATTGCTGGTCACCAGCCGCAGCTCGTCCCCAGCCTGGGCGCCCAGCGGCTGGGCCCGGTCCACCGCCTCCGCGATGGCGCTCTGGAAGCCGCCGATGGAAATGGTGACGCTGGAGGCCAGATCCGCCTCCGCGGGCTTGGTGGTCTCATCCACCGCGATGCCCAGCACCTCATCGGCCGTCTTGCCCACCACATAGTCCGCCAGGGCCTGGGCCTGCTCGTTCCACTCTTTGCCGATGCCGCCCATCGAGGCGCTGACAGGGCCCATGCCGTAATCGGCGCCCAGCTCGTTCTTGCTGGGCACCGGGGCGGACAGGTCTGTGAGGACCTGGCCCTGGCCGTCAAAATTTGCCTTTGCCTGCACGCTGTCGATCACGCAGTCCGTGATGACGCCCGCCGCATCCACCGTGACAGCCACGATGGTCACATCTGTTTGGATCAGGCCGTCGGCCTCCCCTGCGCTGGCGCTGGAGGACAGGGAGCCCACCGCATAGAGGCCGGTGCGGATGCTGCCCTGGCTTTCAGGCGCCGGAGTTTCCTCCACATCCGTGGAGCTCTGGGGCACATCCGCCATCGTGGCAGGCCGGCCGCTGCAGCCGGCCATCGTAAAGAGCACTGCCGCGGCCAAGATTGCTGTCAAAATTTTTTTCATCCGATCTTCCTCCGATCCCGTGATTGCCGTGGCGCAAACATTGCGGGGAGCCGCCCCTCCCCGGCGGGCATACACAGCATTTACTTTGTTACTTTTTTATCATATCAGAAAGATCCTTCCCTTGTAAAGGGCCCGCAGCACATTTGTTGAAATAAGCGGTCATTTTTCAGAGAAATTCGGAAACGCGTCGGGCCGCAGCCGGAAAGAAAGGAATTCCCTGCCAAGAAGCCTCGCCGCAAAGCGGTAATTCGCGCCAAACAGGGAATCTGAGCGGCCGGAGCGCAGAGGCCCAAGCTGCCGGCATCACGCTCCCAAACGCTTGAACCAAATTTTTTGCGGTAATTTGTAGTGCTTTCCGGCACTTTCCGCTCGGTATCAAATATTTTTTGACGCTCTTAAATCCGCTGTTTCCACGTGTTCCGGTCCTGACTGTGGTCAAATATGGGGTCAAAAACGCTTCCTGACCAGGGGCGGCAGGTGGCTACCGGTCCTGGCTGGGAAGCGTTTTTTTCGTGGATCTGGGTTTGGGGTATTGTACCTCTGCCAAGGGTGTTAAGCAAGTCTTTTCTGAGTAGCTGGCGTATCAAATTTTCACACGCCTATTCAAAGAATAAGGACCGAAGGCTATCCCCTATCTGCTCAACAGCCACTGAATGCCCGCAATGGTCCGTTCGATCCCCTGGACGAAGTGATTTCCGGGATTCAGCTGGAACACCGTGTCGATGCCCTTGTTCTGGTAAAAGGTCTGGATCTTCTCTGTATTTTCCTGAACTGTTTTCAGAATCGGATTACGGGTCTTGGCCTCTTTGTCTCCCAGGGAGAAGTAGATGCAGTCCGGCCGACGCTTCGGCTCGTGGGAGAAGATGTACTCTTTGAAACCAGGAAACCACAAGGAGCCAGACATGCACCCCACCCGTGAGAATACATCTGTCTGGTAGATGGCGTACAGGGCGAATAACCCCGCCAGAGAGTACCCAGCGATCCCCCGCCATGCCAGAGGCCCGGCCAGCTCTCTTTCTGCCCTGGGTATGATCTCCTCCACCAGCAGCCGCAGGTAGTCACCCGCCCCGCCGGTAAAGGGTTCTCCCTTCTTGAAGGCCGCCGGACTGTCCCACGGGGCCATGTCCCGGTTCCAGTCCAAACCGCTGATTGCAACCAATGTGAACGGCGGGCTGCCAGTAACCCGTGTAGACTCAAACACCTTCTGTCCCTCACTGGCAAAGGTGTTGAGGTATATAATCGGAGCCCCTGGTTCGGTTTCCAAGAAAACATCTACGGCCTTTCCGTTTATTGTAAAGGCGTGCATCTATATTCCCACCCACTTTAACAATTATCATTTACCAAACATTTTCTCTGGTTTTCTAATTGTACGGTAAAAGGCCGGCAGACGCAATAGGTACGGAACTGCCTATAAATAGCTACTGTAATGGAACTAAAAATCGTGCGAATACAGGATTTTCTTGCGCATATCTGTTAAATATGCTATTATTATATACAACGCTGTCAGGTGTTGGAAATAGACCTTGGCGGTATGGCTGCAACGGAAAAATGCTCTGCCGCGTGGCAGAGCATTTTTTGCTAACAGTATGGAGGAATCTTTTTATGGCTGTGAGTTATAAAAAACTCTGGAAGCTACTTATTGACAAAGACATGAAGAAGAAAGACCTATGTGCAAAAGCAGGCATCAGCCCGGCATCCGTCACCAAGATGGGCCGAAACGGTCATGTTACTACGGAAATACTCCTGAAGATTTGTACTGCATTGGATTGTGGTGTCGAGGATATTATGGAAATCGTTTCTGATGAGAATGCGGGGGACTTGAAATGACACTTGCCGAACAATTAAGTACATATGATGAAAAATATTGGGATTTTTCTGAATATAGAAATGACTCTCCTCTTGTCAGGTACCCTGCAGTAATGGTTGCACCTATGCAGGCGTGTATACTAAAAGAAATTATCAACGCCGACCCTACAACATCAATAGTATTAGATCCGTTTTGCGGCTCTGGAACAGTTTTGTGCGAAGGACAAAAATTGGGGTTGAATGTTATGGGGTTTGATATCAATCCTCTCGCTATATTAATTGCAACAGTACAATTGGAGGGAATTCCTGCAGATTGTGCAGTTAGAAGCATTAATGCTATTAATACTCGACTCACAATGCTTAATGGGAATGTAAAACCATACGCATTTAAGAATATCAACAAATGGTTTAATGATGATATCATTATTTCGTTAAGTGTCATTAGACAAGCAATAATTGAGGAAACAAATGATAGGATGCGCCGATTTTTTTGGTGTTGTTTCGCAGAAACAGTAAAGAAGTTTAGTAATACAAGGACGTCGACATTTAAACTTCATATAAAAGAACAATCTAAAATTGAAGCTACGATTGATAACACTATCACTTTTTTCAAGGAACACATACAAAATAACTATGTCAGGTACATTAAAGACAGCACTGGTTCGATTTGCCTAAAGTGCGGAGATTCAAAAGAACATTTAGGGGCCCTTGATGCAAATTCTGTTGATTTAATATGTACCTCTCCTCCTTATGGAGATAATCATACTACTGTGACTTATGGTCAGTTTTCAATACTCCCTATATTGTGGATAGATAAAAAAGATTTACATATATGGGATGAAACTATATTGGAGACATTTACAGCAATAGATAGTGCAAGTCTGGGCGGACGAGTCAAAAGGAAATCTTCGAGTGATCATTCATATGATGAATTTATTGGTTCTATATCTTTGGAAAAACAAAAAAAGGTTGTTGCTTTTCTTGAAGACTACGAAGCGATTTTTAGTTTATTGGCAAGGGTTCTAAAACCTGGAAAATTATTGGTTT
>DWYU01000086.1 GCA_019118505.1 Candidatus Oscillibacter excrementavium | reverse complement strand
GAAGTCACCCCCGCAGCTCCAGCAGCTTCTGCTTCAGCTCGCCCTCGATGCGGCCCGCGGCGTCGCAAAGTCCGCTCTGCTCCGTTTCCGCCTGACGGCGAAAACTGTGCCCGCTCCCTTGCTCCGCCTTTCCCCATCGGACCCGCTGCGCTGGGCTCCGACGGGGGCCCCCGGAGCTGGGCCGACGGAGCTGTCTGCCGCTATTCAGCTCCGAAGTTCCAGCAGCTTCTGCTTCAGCTCGCCCTCGATGCGGCCCAGCTCCTGTTCAGCGGCCTTGCGCTTCTGGGCGCCCTCCCGCTGGATGTTCATCACCTCATCCAGGGTGGAGATCAGCTGCTGGTTGGTGTGCTGCAGCGTCTCGATGTCCACAATGCTCCGCTCCGCCTCCTTGGCGGTCTCCACCGTGCCCATCTTCAGCATGTCGGCGTTCTTCTTCAGCAGGTCGTTGGTCACCTCGGTGACGGCGCTCTGGGCGGCGGTGGCCTGGCGGCTGTGCTCCAGGCCCAGGGCCAGCACCATCTGGCTCTTCCACAGCGGGATGGTATTCACCAGGGAGGACTGGATCTTCTCCACCATCAGGGTGTCGTTGTTCTGCAGCAGCCGGGTCTGTGGACCCATCTGGACGGAGATCATCCGGGTCAGCTCCAGGTCGTGGAGCTTCTTCTCAAACCGCTCGCACATCTGGACCAGGTCGTTGTAGGCCTGGGCGTCCTCCTGGGCGCCGGACTGCTCCGCCTTGGCCTTCAGGGCGGGCAGCTCGCTGGCCCGCACATCCTCCAGCTTCTTCTTGCCCGCCAGGATGTACATGGTGAGCTCCTTGTAGTATTTCAGGTTCAGCTCGTACATCTGGTCCAGCATGGCCACGTCCTTCAGCAGCGTCACCTGGTGCTGCTCCAGCTCCCGGGCGATCTTGTCCACGTTGGTCTCCACCTTGGCGTACTGGGCCTTCATGGCCTCCAGCTTGCTGCCGGCCTTTTTGAAGAAGCCGAAGAAGCCCTTCTTCTCCTCTTCCTCGCCAAAGCCCTTCAGCTCCACCACCAGGTCGGAGAGGGACTTGCCCACCTCCCCCAAATCCTTGGTGCGGACGGAGTTCAGGGCGTTCTCCGAAAAGCTGGCCACGTTCTTCTGGGCCGCCGCGCCATACTGCAAAATCAGGTTGGAGTCCCGCAGGTCGATCTTTTTGGAGAACGCCTCCACCGCCTGCTTCTCCGCGTCGTTCAGCAGGTTCTCGTCCATCTGCACCGGCGTCACCTCCGGCTTGGCCGGCTCCGGAGCGGGGGTGGCCGGGGTGGCGGGGGCCACCGGGTCCAGGGTCAGCTGGGGCACCTCCTCCGTCTGGTTGGGGTCCAGGGTCAGCTCGGGCATCATGCTTTTCTCGTCAGCCATTGTATGTTCCTCCGTCTATTCAAGTTTTCCGTCTTTTTCCTTCGGAGCCCCGGCGGTATCAGGAGCCCTGTCTCCGTCCTCTGATCCAGTAGACGCACCACGCGGCGGCCAGTCCCGCCGAGACCGCGGCCAGCCCCCACCGGAGCCAGACGCCGGAGGCCCCCACCAGCTCCAGGCGGCAGGCGTTCTGCCACACGGCGGCCTCATGGGCCCACACGACCGCCATCAGCGCCCACACCACGGCGGAAAGCAGGCAAAACCCCGGCTTCGGCAGCTTTCTTTCTTTTCTTTCTTTTTTCATGGCCACTCCTCCTCACAGCTCCAGCTTGATGTCGGTCCCGTCCTCTTCTGTCTTTTTCGTCTCCGCCTTCAGCGGGTCCTCCGCCAGGCCCTCCCGGGCCATCATGTTCTCCAGCACCGTGATGTCCGTGGAGATGTCCAGGGCCTCGGCGCCGTACAGGCTGTCCAGCTGCTTTTCAAAGGCCGCCACGATGGTCCGCATCATGGCCTCCACCTTGGCGAGGGTGGTGTCGATGTTCTCCCCGGACACGCCGGTGCCGCTCATCCGGTCATAGGCGTTCAGCAGCTTCAGGGTGGTGGGCAGGTAGTAGTCCATGAACCGCCGGATCTGGGGCAGCTTCTCCGGATGGGCCTTCACCTCGTCGAAGATCTTGGCGCTGACCTGCTCCAGCCGCACGATGTCGGCGGAGATCCCCGGGTCCGCGATGCTGTCGTCCAGCCGCTTCATCTCCTGGATGGCCAGCTCCCCGTCCCGGATCATCTTGTCCAGTTCCGCATTGCCGGTGGAGGGCTGCGCCTTGGCGGGCTCCTCCGCCTTCTTCTGGGGCTCTTCCCCGGCCTCTCCCACCGGTCCGCTGCGGCAGAGAGCGGACGACACCAGAAATGCCAAAACGGCCGCCCCTGCCGCCAGGGCATAGTGCAGCGGCGCATACAGGGGGAACAGCAGCGCATAGGCCAGCCACACCACGGCGGCGGCGTAAAAAGGCGCAGTGCTCTTCCGCTTTTTCGTCTCCATGCCGACCCTCCTCATTTCCAAGGCTGTTATGGTTGTTATTATACCCTCTCTCCCGATTTCGGTCAACGGTCCGGGTGTAAAATCCGCGAAAGCAGGACGGGCGGCCCCCGTCGGGACCGCCCGTTCATCTGCCCACGCCATATCCTCCGGTCAGGGGATCCAGCCACAGTCCCAGCTCCGGCGGGCAGAAGGTACCGTATACAAACAAAAACGCCAGCCCCCACAGGATGGCCAATCCCAGCAGCTGCTGCCAGAGGGAGGTAAACCGCCCCCGCCGCAGCAGCCGGAAATCCAGGGCAAAGGCCCCTAGCACCGCCAGATAGAACACGGCGATGTCCGCCCACAGCACGTGGTCCCCCACCGCGCCGGAGTAGGTGTAGTACAGCACCGGGATCAGGAGCACTCCCGTCAGGGTGCTGACGCCCCGCACCGCCAGAAAGTTGGGATACGTGCGTCCCAGGCAGCACAGCTGGACCACGGAGAACAGAAACAAGGGGAAGAACAGCAGCTTCATATGTTCCCAGGTGGACTCGTTGACCGCCGCGAAGGCCGCTGCCACGCTCCAGCCGCCGCTCCAGGCATAGGCAAAATGCAGCAGCGTCCCCAGCGCCGCCGTGAACAGGGCCCCCGCCAGCTCCCAATACAGCAATCGCTTTCCCATACCCGCCTCCTTCAAGCGCAAAAAAGGACTGCGGCAAAAGCCGCAGTCCCAGTTTATGCCGGGATTGGCAGATTTATGCATCCAGATACGCCCCATAGCGCCCCAGGGCCGCCGCCAGCGTCTCCGGCGTCCAGTCCCAGGTGTCCGGATGCTCCCGCAGGCACGTCCCCAATGCCCCGCACAGCTCCCGGGTCTCTTCCTCTGTCCGCTGGTCCAGCAGGGCGGGCAGGGCCGCCATATCCTCCGCCGGCTGTTCCAGGATGTAATAGGGCACCAGCCAGTCATGGCTCTCCCCCTCCGTCAGGAAGAAGGCGTCCACCAGCTCCGAAAGGGGCGCCTCCGCCCCGGGGGCGGACAGGGGCAGCTCCACGGAGCTCCCCCCGGTGGCCAGGCCGTCACAGCACCAGTTGCCGTCCGCGTTCTTCCGAATGGCGGCCGCTCCGCCCCAGCCGTAATACCCGTCCGCGTCCGGCTCTCCCAGGCCGGCACCCGCCTGCCAGCTGTTGGCCATCTCTCCATACGGGTCATCCACCAGCAGCCGGAAACCCAGCCCGGCGCAGAAGTTCTCCGGCTGGCCGTAGTAGGCGTCAAACACGCTGGCGCCGCTGGCCTGGAAGTCCAGAGGCTTCCAGGTGACCCAGTCCGGCACGCTGCGGACGTTCTCCGCCATGGCCTCGTTCAGCTGCCGGGCGATCTCTTCGCAGTCCGTCTCGGCCCCGTCCACCGTGGGGGCGGAAAATGCCGCCTCCCGCAGGGCGTCCTCGGCGATCCCCCGCAGCAGGTCATCCAGTCCGGGGCCCCCGTCCTCCGTGGCCGTCACCCGGGCGTAGTGGGTCTCTCCGTCCACGTTCCACATCACCACATCTCCGCCGGCGCAGCACTGGAGCGTGGCCTCCCCGTCCGGGGCAGACATGGCAAAAAGCCGTCCCCTGCTTTTGATGTCACTCCACTGCTCTCCCCAGGCCTTCGCCGAGGCCGGCTCCCACTGGTAGCCGATGGAGAACAGGTTCTCCTGCCCCGCCACGTTCCGGGCGGCCTCCGGGGTGATGGAGAGGCTGATGCCTGTGGCATCTTCCTCTTCCACATACAGAGTGAAAGTCAGGTCCTTCGTGATCTCAGCGTACGCCGCCATGGCGGAGGATACCAGCTCTTCGCCGGAGAGGGCCTCCGCCTCTTCCGGGACCTCCTCCGGCACTGGCTCTCCGGCCTTGCCGCAGCCGGTCAGCAGCGCCAGCAGCATCCAGCAGAGAAGAATCCGCTTCATATTCGGCACCTCGCTTTTCAAAATTCGGCCCGGGTCCCCGGTTTTCCGCTATAAGTTCAGCATACCTGGATTTTTCCAAAAAATCTCCACACTTTTGTTACAAATCATAACAATTCAGAAACAGCACGCCTCTCCCGGCGGCGCAAAGAATGCCGGCCGGGCTTCCGCCCGTCCGGCATTCTTTTTCCGTTCAGACAAACACCGCCTGGACCAGCACCATGTCCAGCGCCGTGCCTCCGGCGATGGACAGCAGCACGTTCCGTCTCCAGGTGTGCAGCGCCGCCACCGCCGCAATGGCGATCAGCTCCGGCGCCCCGTGGGGAGCCGACAGCCAGGTGACGCTCTTCAGGCAGTACACCACCAGCAGTCCCATCATGGCCGGCGGCAGGACCCGGCCCAGATACGTCACCACAGCGGGGGGCCGCTTCTTCTCCGGGAACAGCCAGAAGGGCAGCCAGCGGGTCAGCTGGGTCCCGGCGGCCACCGCCAGGATGATGCCCAGGGTCTCCACAGGCGTCAGCGTCACAGGGCATCCTCCTCTCTGTTCCACTCCAGGCGATGCCGCCCGCCCAGCAGCACCGCCAGCACCAGCGCCATGGCGGGGATCACCATGTTGTCCGCCCGGAACACCGCCAGACTCACGGCGGCGCAGAGGATGCCGATGACCCCGGCGGGCCGGTTCTCCGGCTTTTTCCACTGCTCCAGGAACAGCACCACAAACAGCGCCGTCAGGGCGAAGTCCAGCCCCGTGGTGTCAAAGGTGATGAGATTCCCCGCCAGGCCCCCCAGGGCCGTGCCCGTGATCCAGTAGAGGTAGTCCAGCAGGGAGATCCAGAAGTAGAAGTCCCGCCGCGCCACTCCCTCCGGCGGCTCCAGGGTGGACACCAGGGAGAAGGTCTCGTCGCACAGCACGTAGATCAGAAAGGGCCGCACCTTCCCCAGGCCCTTGTACTTGTCCAGCAGGCTCAGCCCGTAAAACATATGCCGGGCGTTGACCATGACGGACAGCAGAAAGGCCTGGAGGGGGTCAAAGGCCGTGGTCAGCAGGGTGATGGCCACGAACTGCATGCTGCCGCCGTAGGCGATGGCGCTCATCAGCACAGACCACAGCGGCCCATAGCCCTTGGACTGCATCAGCACGCCGTAGGCGACTCCCAGGCACAAAAACCCCGTCATCACCGGGATGGTGGCAGGGAATGCCGCCCGCAGGGCCGCCCGGCGATGATGCTGTTGTGTCTCTTCCATTCCAGGCCTCCTTGGTGTCGTTTAAAAAACAGGGCCCACACCTCCCGTGCGGGCCCTGCTCTCACATCTTCTCCGGCGCGTCCACGCCGATCAGCTTCAGGCCGTTCCGCAGGACGATCCGGGTGTCGTCCGCCAGCTTCAGCCGGGCGTCCCGGACCGCCGCCTCCTCGCCCCGGATGTGGCAGGCGGTGTAGAACCGGTGGAAGCAGGCCGCCAGCTCCTGGAGGTAGCGGTTGATATAGCTGGGGTCATAGTCCCGGGCCGCCAGCTTGATGATCTCGCTGAACTGGGCGATCTGCTTCATCAGCGCCCGCTCGGTCTCGCCGGTCAGCAGGGACATGTCCACCCGGGCCTGCTCCGGCACGGCGACGCCCTCCTCCCCCAGAGTCCGCAGCAGGGAGCAGATCCGGGCGTGGGCGTACTCCACGTAGTAGATGGGGTTCTCGCTGTCCTCCCGGACCGCCAGCCCCAGGTCGAACTCCATCTGGGTGTCGGGCTTGGCGTTGAAGTACCACCGGGCGGCGTCCACACTGACCTCATCCAGCAAGTCGGAGAGGCTGATGGCCTTGCCGGTGCGCTTGCTCATCCGCACCACCTCGCCGTCCCGCAGCAGCTTCACCAGCTGCATCAGCACGATGTCCAGCTTGTCCCCGTCCAGGCCAACGGCGTCCAGGGCCCCCTTCAGCCGGGCCACGTGGCCGTGGTGGTCGGCGCCCCACACGTTGATGACCCGGTCAAAGCCCCGGACGGCGAACTTGTTGCGGTGATAGGCGATGTCGGCGGCGAAGTAGGTGTAGAAGCCGTTGGCCCGGCGCAGCACGTCGTCCTTCAGGTCCAGCTTCTCGATGTCCGCCTCCTTCTTCCCCTGCTTGCGGTAGTGCTGGCGGAGGATGTCGGCGGTGCGGAGCCACAGGGCCCCGTCCTTCTCATAGGTCCAGCCCCGCTCCGTCAGCAGGTCCGCCGTCTCCTTCACATAGCCGTTCTCGTGGAGGGTGGACTCATAGAACCAGTTGTCGTAGTGGATCTTGTACCGCTCCAGGTCGCTCTTCATCTTGGGCAGGTTGACGGAGAGGCCGAACTGGGCCAGGGTGTCCAGCCGCTCCTGCTCCGGGGCGTTCACCAGCTTGTCCCCGTTCTGGTCATAGTAGGCCCGGGCCAGGTCCCGGATGTCCTCCCCCTGGTACCCGTCCTCCGGGAAGGGCACCGCGTCCTCTCCCTGGATCAGCTGGAGGTACCGGGCCTCGATGGAGTGGGCGAACTTGTCGATCTGGTGGCCGGCGTCGTTCACATAGAACTCTCTCGTCACATCGGCGCCGCAGGCGGTGAGGACGGAGGCCAGGGTGTCTCCCAGCACGCCGCCCCGGGCGTTGCCCATGTGCATGGGGCCGGTGGGATTGGCGGAGACGAACTCCACCATGATCTTCTGCCCCTCCAGCTGGCGGTTGGTGCCGTAATCGGCGCCCTCCGCCTCCACCGCCTGGCAGACGCCGGCGTACCAGCTGTCATTGAGGCGGAAGTTCAGAAAGCCCGGCCCGGCGATCTCCGCAGAGGCGAAGTAGCTCCCCGTCAGGTCCATGTGGTCCAGCAGGGCCTGGGCGATGTTCCGGGGGGCCTGCCGCAGCTGCTTGGAGGCCGCCAGGGCAAAGGTGGTGGTGAAGTCGCCGTTGGCGGCGTCCTTGGGGATCTCCACCGGCGCGGTCCTGACCTCCGCCTGGGGCAGAGTGCCGTCCGCCACCGCCGCCTGATAGGCGCTCATGGCCAGAGCCGCCGCCTGGTCCTTCGCGTTTTGTACCATGTTGATCATATCGTTCCCTCTTTCGTCAATGAGGAATCAGGAGTTAGAAATCGTGGGGCCGCCGAAGGCGTCCATTGAAATCCGCCCGGCTCCGCCGGACACCAAAATCCTGAATTCCTCATCCCTGATTATTTTCTCTTCACCCGGATCTTAAAGCTGTTTCTTCCTGTCACAGTATGCTCCACCGCGATGGAGTACTGGATTTCCATAATTCCGCCCCGCTCCCCCAGGTTGTGGCGCAGGGCGCTGGTCTGGATGTCCACGGACAGCTCCCCATAGGGGGTCTCGTACAGGGAGGTGTGCTGCCGCCCCTCCTCAAACACCATCTGGGAGTTCACCGTGCCCGCCCGGCGCAGGATCACCTGGGGGCCGCTGACCTCAAAGGTGGTGGTGGTCCCCTCCATGCCGGTGAGGGCCGTCTCCTGATACGTCAGCCGCAGGCCCTCCTCCGTCAATTCCAGGAGCCCCTCGGTCACCAGCTCCGTGGCGTCCGGGTCCAAGTCGTCAAAATACTGTTCGCCCCGGATGAACAGTGTCACCGGCAGGGGCCCCTGCCGCGTCTCAATATCGCTCAATGTCCACCCTCCGTGCCATATGGCGCAGGTCCTCCTGTAAGAACAGGGAGGCCGTTTGCTCAAAATCCTCCACCCGGTCGCTGACATAGAACTCCGTCTCGCCCCGGCGGGTCTCATCCGCCCGCAGGCCCCGAGCCTTCAGCATCCGCTTCAGCTCAAAGGCGGACTCCTCTCCGGCGGACACCAGCGCCACGCCGGGCCCCATCACGTCGCCGATGACATCCGCCAGCAGGGGATAGTGGGTGCAGCCCAGGATCAGGGTGTCCACCCCCGCCTCTTTCAGCGGCGCCAGATACTCCCGGGCCACGGTCTCGATCACCACGTCCCCCCGCCGGATGCGCCCGGCCTCCGCCAGGGGCACGAACAGGGGGCAGGCCCGGCAGAATACCTGGATCTCCGGGTCCAGCCGCCGCAGCGCCGCCTCATAGGCGCCGGAGCGGACGGAGGCCGCCGTGGCGATCATGCCCACCCGCTTGTTTTTCGTCATCAGCGCCGCCCGGCGGCAGGTGGGCTCCACCACCCCCACCATGGGCAGATCGTTCTCCGCCTGCAGCGTGGTCAGGGAGGTGGTGGTCACTGTTCCGCAGGCGATGAGGATGGCCTTCAGGTCAAAGGACCGCAGGAAGCGCACATCCTGTCTGGCGTATTTGAGGATGGTCTCCCGGGAGCGGGTGCCGTAGGGCACCCGGGCGGTGTCGCCGAAGTAGATCAGATCCTCCTCCGGCAGGATCTTCCAGAGGGCGTGTACCGCCGTCAGGCCCCCCAGGCCTGAGTCGAACACCCCGATGGGCCGCTGGTCCATTCCGCCCGCCTCCTTTTCGCCGCCGGACGCGCTCCGGCTGGCATCTCGCATCTGAATTACATATTATACTATGCGGCGCCCGCCGCCGCAAGACAGATTTTAGTCTTTTTGCCCTGTTTTTTATGTGGAATTTTACGCAGGGCTCTGCTATAATCGTGTCAGTATCATCCAACCCTATCATCCATTTGGGAGGTGTCTGCCCCATGAAGATCGAACTGACGGAACAGCAGTTCCGGTACCTGCTGGATTTGGTGTACATAGGAAACTGGGTCCTCAACTCCACCCGGGAAAACGACCGCATCCAGGAATACGACCAGGTGGAGAGTCTGGTCTTCTCCCACTGCCTGCACCATAAGATGGGCAAGCTGGTGGAGCTGTACCGGGGAGAGCTGATCCCCTCCAAGGCCTTTGCCGACGGCGGCATTCACGACGCCATCGAGCACTATGAGGACGTGGTGTTCTATGAGATCCTGGCGGAGGAGCTGGCCCTGCGGGACATGGACGGGGAGCCCCTGACCCGGGAGAACTATGGGGAGCTGATGGACCGGATCGACGCCTACCTGTCCGAGTTTGACGAGCACGGCACCGACAATATCTCCGTAGACCTGCCGTGAGGCGGAAGGCACGCCGCCCCGGCGGGAGAGATCTTCTCTTCCCATCTGTCGGAATCACCAGAAAGAGAAAAAAGGAGCAACGAGAATATGGCTGAGAAATCCAAAGTCTACTTTGCGGACTTCCGCTGCCCCAGCTGGCGGGAGAATCTGCCCCAGAAGCTGGCCCGCCTGATGGAGACCGCCGGCTTCGGCGACATCGACATGGACGGCAAGTACGTGGCCATCAAGATGCACTTCGGCGAGCCGGGCAACCTGGCCTATCTCCGGCCCAACTGGGCCCGGGCCGTGGCGGACCTGGTGAAGTCCCACGGCGGCAAGCCCTTCCTGACGGACTGCAACACGCTGTACGTGGGCGGCCGGAAGAACGCCCTGGACCACATCGAATCCGCCTACGTCAACGGCTTCACCCCCTATTCCACCGGCTGCCACATCCTGATCGCCGACGGCCTGAAGGGCAACGACGAGGTGGAGGTCCCGGTGGAGGGCGGCGAGTATGTGAAGGCCGCCAAGATCGGCCGGGCGGTGATGGACGCGGACGTGTTCATCTCCCTGACCCACTTCAAGGGCCACGAGCAGGCGGGCATGGGCGGTGCCCTGAAGAACATCGGCATGGGCTGCGGCTCCCGGGCCGGCAAGATGGAGCAGCACAACTCCGGCAAGCCCTTCGTCAAGCAGAAGAAGTGCATCGGCTGCCGGGCCTGCGCCAGGATCTGCGCCCACGGCGCGCCCCAGTTCGGCGCCGACGGCAAGGCGAGCATCGACACGGACAAGTGCGTGGGCTGTGCCCGGTGCATCGCCGTGTGCCCCAAGGACGCCATCCAGTGCCTGTACGACGAGGCGCCCGCCATTTTGAACAAGAAGATCGCCGAGTACTCCAAGGCCGTGCTGGACGGCCGGCCCAGCTTCCACGTGTCCCTGGTGGTGGACGTGTCCCCCAACTGCGACTGCCACGCGGAGAACGACGTGCCCATCGTCCCGGACGTGGGGATGTTCGCCTCCTTCGACCCGGTGGCCCTGGATCAGGCCTGTGCCGACGCGGTGCTGGCCCAGACGCCCGCCTCCAACTCCGCCCTGTTTGACGAGGGCTGTGACTGCGGCGACAAGGACTACTTCCACGCCGCCCACCCGGACACCGAGTGGCAGGTGTGTCTGGAGCACGCGGAGAAGATCGGCATCGGCACCCGGGATTACGAGCTCATCAAAATCTGACCGGCAAAAAAGAGAAGCAGGACCAGAGGTCCTGCTTCTTTTTTTCCGGCATGGGGTCCCGCTCAGGCGAACAGGGCGTTGAACTGCTCCACCACGCTGTCGGCGCCGGTGTGAGCCACCAGCATCACAAAGTTGCCGTTGGACACGATGCGGGACTCATTTTTCCACATCTCCGTAGGCGCGGGATACCAGGCGCCGCCGGGGGCGGTGCCGTCCCCCACCTGATAGTCGATCCGGGCCTGGAAGATGTCCTTTACCGCCTGGACGTCACCGCTGTTCTCCACCTCCACCAGGGCGATCTCATCGCCGGAGGCGGAGATCATGGCCATCTGCACCAGGCACTGCTTCGTGGCAATGGCGGAGAGGCCGGCGTAGAAGGTGCTCAGCGCCTCGCCCTCCACCGGCAGCATGGCGGGCCAGGTCTCCTGGTCACCGGTGACAGAGGCTGCGAAGGCCGCCAGATCCACGGCGGAAGCCTCCGTCTCCTCCTCTGGCGTCTCCGGGGCGGCCGGCTTCTCCGCCGCGGGCTGGGCGGGCTGGGAGGCCGTATCGCCACCGGCCGGCTTCTGGGTCTCCTCCGGCTTCTGCACCGGCTTGGCATCAGATGTCTTGCTGGGATCCGCGGGGCTCGTGCCCGTCTGGGGCTTCTGGGCCGGGTCCGCCGGGCGGGAGCCCAGCTCTGGCTCATCTGCCCCCTCTTCCTCAATTTCATCGATGGTCTCTGCCGCGGTGTCCTCCTCCGGGGTCTCCTCCTCCGCCAGGTCCGTCTCGCTGCCGGTGGGGAGCGTCTCCTCCTCCGCGGTATCCGCCTCGCTGTCCGGGGTCTCCTCTGTGCTGCCGCAGGCGGCCAGGGCCAGTGTCAGGGCCAGGGCCAGCAGCAGGGCAAGTCCTCTCTGTTTCATGTCTCTCTCCTGTTTCCGTGAATTTTGCGGCGCTGCGCCGCTGTTTGTCTCCTTAGACGGCTCCCGCAGGAAAAAAGTTCCCCCTTCGCGGACATTTTTTGCAGGATGGTTTTCCCGGCCCCCTCTTCGTGCACCGTGTATAACATTGACTTTTTCCGGAAATTCCAATATAATCAATTTGAACAAATCCACTTGAAAAAATGCACAGGCCGCGCGTTTACCGCGCGGCCGCTTTGCCCTTATGCGGCGGACACGCCCGCCCGCAAAGCAAGGAGGTCTCTATGAAAAAGCACCTGCTGGACAGCCTGGTCATCGGCTTTGCCCTGTTCTCCATGTTCTTCGGCGCCGGAAACGTGATCTTTCCCCCCTACCTGGGCCTGGAGTCCGGCCCGGAGTGGCTGCTGGGCTTCCTCAGCTACTTTCTGGCGGACATCGGCCTGGCCATGCTGGCCATGTTCGCCATTCTCCGCCAGGGCAGCCCGGACGGCATCACCGCCCGGATCGGGAAGCTGCCCTCCACGGTGCTGATGTGCGCCATCGTGCTGTGCATCGGCCCCATGCTGGCCATCCCCCGCACCGCCGCCACCACCTACGAGACCTCCCTGGCGCCGCTGGTGGCGGGCTTCAGCCCGGTGCTCTTCTCCATTCTGTTCTTCCTGCTGATCCTGCTGCTGTGCGTGCGGGAGACTGCGGTGGTGGACATCGTGGGCAAGATCCTGACCCCCGCCCTGCTGATCGGCCTGCTGGTGCTGATCGTGATCGGGGTGGTGAACCCCATCGGCCCGGTGGGCCGGCAGCCCCTGGTGGAGAACGTGGCCGCCACCGGCGTGGAGGCCGGCTACCAGACCATGGACGTGCTGGCCGCCATCGTGTTCGGCTATATCATCCTGAAGAGCGCCCGGGAGAAGGGCCACACGGAGTCCCGGGCCCAGATCCGGGTGATCTCCGGCGCCAGCCTGGTGGCGGGGGCGGGGCTCCTGGTGGTGTACCTGGGGCTGACCTATCTGGGCGCCACCACCGCCCGCTTTTTCGACATCACGGTGGACCGTACCTATCTGGTGGTGTCCATCGTCCGGAACCTGCTGGGAAACGCCGGGATTGTCCTCTTCGCCGTGGTGGTGGCCCTGGCCTGCGTCACCACCGCCGTGGGCCTGGTCAGCGCCTGTGCAGACTACTTCGCCGGCCTCTCCGGCGGCCGCGTCTCCTACCGGCTGCTGGTGTGCGTCATCTGCGTGTTCAGCGCCGTGGTGTCCAACTTCGGCCTCAATGAGATCATCGCCATCGCCTCCCCCATCCTCAGCGTGGTCTATCCCCCCACCCTGGTGCTGATCGTCCTGGCTCTCACCGGCCGGCGTATCCGCAGGGACTGGGTGTTCCGTCTGGCGGCCCTGGGCGCTCTGGCGGTGAGCCTGCTGGAGGTGCTCCGCACCTACACCGGCGCGGAGCTGGCCTTTCTGGACCTGCTGCCCCTGTCCTCTCTGGGCTTCGGCTGGGTGCTGCCCGCAGCAGTCTGCGGGGTGATCGGCGCCCTCCTCCCCGCCCGCTCCTCTTCCGCGCCTTGACTGCGGATCCACAGACAGGGCCCCTGCTCCGACCGCGGAGCGGGGGCCCTGTTTTTGTGCGGAGGGGCGTGTGACCCGCCCCAAAAAAGAATTGCAGCACCGTCCAAGCGGTGCTGCAACTGGAGAAAAGAAGTCATCTGCCGCCGTCTCTGTTCAACGGCAGACGAGTCAGCAGAGGAAACCGGGCGCCCGGCATCACAGGGGAGCGCGCCTGTCCGGCGCCGGTCCGGTCCAGCAGGGCGGACGCCGCCTGGATGCAGGGCCCGGTCAGCAGCACGGAGAATACCGTGCCCACGCCGATGGTGCCGCCCAGCAGCACTCCCGCCAGAAACATGGCGCCGTCATACAGCATCCGCACCGTGCGGAACTGCATCCGGGGCAGCCAGCTGTGGAAGATCAGCGTCAGGATGTCACAGGGCGTCAGGCCGAAGCCGGACTTCTTCACCAGCGAGATCCCAAGCCCGGTGAATACCGGCGCCGCGGCGGCGCAGCACAGCCGGACGCCCACCCCCGCCGACGCCAGCAACGGCGTCAGCAGCGCGGACCACAGGTTCATGATCAGCCCGATCAGGAAGGTGCCGAACAGCGTCCCGAAGCCGATCTCCCGCCGCCGCAGGGCCAGCACCAGCAGGAGCATGGCCCCCTGGATGACGTAGAAGGCGTTTCCCGTCTGGATGCCCAGCGTGTCGGAGAGGCCCTGGGTCATCACGTTGAAGGCGTCGGACCCCAGGCCGCAGGACACATACAGGGAACAGCTGATCCCCGAGGAGACAAATCCGGCGCACAGACACCCCAGCGCCTTTGCCCGCTCCTGGAACATCGGAAAACCCTCCCTCCGGGTCTCGCCCTTGTGATGCCCCGATTATAGCCGGCCCACGGCGGATTGGGAAGGGACAAAACTGCGCAGGGGGAAATGCTCCCCCTGCGCAGTGCTCTGAAAACCGGACTTTCTTGCGGTTCAGCTGCTGGTCCGGTATTTCCGGTATTCCGTGGGCGTGAGCCCCACGTGCTTGGCGAAAATCCGGGAGAAGTAGCTGGCGTCCTCGAACCCGCTCTCCTCCGCGATGGTCTGTACGGAATCCTGGGTCATGGCCAGACGGATCTGGGCCTCTCCCAGGCGGCGGCGCAGAAGATACTGCTTCACGGAGTAGCCCGTCTTCTGCTTGAACATATGGGACAGATGGTAGGGGCTGATGTAAAATTCCTTCACCAGCCGCTCGATGGTCACGTCCTCCGCGTAATGGCGGTCGATGTACTTGGCGATCCGCCAGAAGATGGAGTCCTCCGGCGTGTCCGGCACGTTCTTCCGCTCCCGGGTCATCCGCTTCACCAGCTCCAGGGCGGCCCGCATCAGGTACTGGCACAGGAGCTGATAGCCGTCCTCCCGCTCCGCCGCGTAGCGGTCTATCTGGCAGAACAGCTGCATCAGGTCCCCGAACTGCTCCGGCCGGTGGAACATGGGGCTGAAGCGGCTCTCCAGAAAGCTGCCGGCGGGCAGGTCCGGCAGCGCCAGGTTCCCGATCCCCAGGCAGAGGGTGCGGTAGGGCTCCCCAGCCTGGGGGAACTCATCGTGGAGGGCACCGCTGTTGCACAGGATCACATCCCCCGCCGTCACCTCGTAGCGCCGCAGGTCCACGGTATAGAGCCCGTGTCCCTTCAAAAGCAGCAGGATCTCCGCGATGTCCTCATGGCGGTGCATCAGCGTGGAGTGGTCGCCGCCGGTCCAGTCGGAGTAGCACACATACGCCGCATAGGGCTGGCCCGGCAGCGCTTCCGCCGCCTCCCGGGCGGTATAGATCGTCCTCTGCTGGTTGAATTCCGCTGGTCCCATGTCCACCCCTCACCAAAAAGTCCGGTTTCCGGCGGGGCGATTCCGGGCATGGCCCGTCCCCCGCAAGAAAGTCCTGTTCCCGCCGGTCCTATTATGGCCGCTTTCCGGCGGCCCTGTCAACCCCCGCCGTCCATCAGCTGAGGATATAGAGATGGTAGTTGTAGACCGCGATCAGGACCAGCTTGCGGCTCATGGCGCCGCCGGCGGTCTCAAAGGCGGACTCCACCGTGCCGGAGGCCCGGAGCACCGCTTTCTCGAAGCACCAGCAGATGGCCTTGACCTCCTCCCGGGTGAAATCGGGATACTGCTTCTGGTACGAGGCCACCTGGCTCCGGCTCACCCAGGTGTTCAGGCCCAGGTAGTCCGCGTATGCGTAGAGGGACACGGAGAGATTTTTGCGGGTCAGGGGGGTGGAATCGCCCACCTCCCCCACAGAGGGATCGATCAGGCCGTTCTCCTTTGCCCAGGCGATAGCCGGGGCATAGGCCCCGCCCTCCGCCGGGCTGCCCGTCTCCTGTCCGCCGTCGATCTCATACAGGGCGTTCAGGAACTCCGCGTATGTGGCCGGCAGCGCAAAGCCGAACTCCGTGTCCGAGACCGCGTCCATATAGCCGTTTCCATACACGTAATCCAGGGCCCCCAGGCCCACCGCGTCCGTGATGTCCGTGAAGTCATAGCCTTTGACGGCGGCGGCCCCCGCCTCCTTGCCCAGCAGGGCGTGGGCGAAGTAATCGCCGGCCAGCATGTCCGTGGACACGCTGAACCTGTCCGCGATCTCCTGCTGGATCTCCACGATCCGCTGGTCTGCCGCCTCCCGGTCCAAATCCTCGGAGAAATATGCCGCGGTGCCGGTGGCGGTGTCGAAGGCGAAGTCCGCCGAGATGAAGCTCTGGTCGGAGAGCACCGCGTAATTGTTGGCGTCCTCCGAGAGCACATCCTTCCCCGCCAGGAGCCGGGAGTCATAGGGGAGGCCGAAGAGGTTCAGCAGCGTGGGCAGGATGTCCGCCGTGCTGCAGTAGGTGTCCACAGGGATCTGCACACCCGGGACGTAGCAGATGAAGCTGTTCCGGTACTTCTCAAAGGTGGTGTCCACCTCCCGGCCTGCCAGCTGGTCGTACTCCTCCTCCGTCAGGCCGTAGGGGTAGTGGTCGTTGGTCAGGACGATCACCGTCTCGTCGGCGATGCCCGCCTGCTCCAGGCGGTCCATCAGGTACTCCAGGGCGTACTCCAGCTCCATGTTGCAGGCGATGTAGGCCTTCACCGTCTCCGAATAGGGCAGGTCCTCCACCACGTCCCGGTTCTTGGCGCTCATGGGGTTGTCCCAGTTGTACTGGTAGTGGCCGCTGAAGGTCATATAATAGGTACAGAACTGTTCCCCGCTGTCGATGTAGTCATCCACGGACTTCTCCATCATCTCCAGATCGGAGGAGGGCCAGTTCAGCTCGATGTCCAGCCCGTCCGTGGCGGATTTGAAGGTGTACCCCATGTTGGGATGGGTGTCGCTGCGGGAATAGTACTCCCCCGCGTAGTTGTGGTACGCCCAGGTCTCCGCTCCCACGCTTTTGAAGGAGTTGCCCAGGCAGAAGGGCAGGTAGTTGTTCTGGGAGGCAAAGAAGCTGGCCGTGGTCTTCTGCCGGGACAGGTCCGGATACAGTCCCACGCAGTAGGTGTACTCCCCGTTGGTGGTGTTGCTGCCGAAGGTGCCGTAGTAGTTGTTGAACACGAACCCATTGGTGGACAGCTCATAGAGGGCCGGGGTCCGCTCCGGGTCGATCAGATAGGGGGAGAAGGACTCGGCGCAGATGGTAATAAGATTGTAGCCCTGGAAGATGCCCGTGTACTGGTTCTTCCGGGTGGGCTCCTGCTGGGCGAAGTAGTTGTCCAGCTTCTTCAGCAGCTCGTCGTCCGTCTCCTCCTCCAGCGCGTCGAAGTCGATGGCCAGCATGTTGTTCTCCCCCATCTCGGCCAGGTCGATGTCCACCTTCTCCCCGTCGGCGTAATAGCTGGCGGAGACACTGCTGACCGTCTCCCCCAGGAGGATGTATTTGCACTCGATCCGGGCCGTGGGCAGCAGTCCGATGTTCTGGACGCTGATCTCCGTGGCCGTGTTGGGGTTCTGGTACAGCCGGTAGACGGAAAAGGCGTTGTCATTGTTCAGGGCCATGGCCCCCAGGGCGCCCAGATGCAGCGTCACCGCCAGAGCGCCGGCCATCACCCGCATCTGCCGGTGGCTCCTGGGAAACCGGAAGCCCCACTTGCCCCGGAGCACCAGGACAAACAGCGCCGCCTGGGGCAGCAGCAGCAACAGGATCCGGGGCAGCGCCTCCCAGATCCCATAGAGCATCTGCTGCCAGAAGTTGGCCACGGCCTCCGCGCCGAAGCTGAACTGCCAGAAGGACATGAACTCCCCGAAGATGGAGTTGTAGACAAACTGAATTTCAAAATACACCGTGATGAGGGAGGACAGGGTGAGGAACACCACCTTGTTGACCCGCTCCTCAAACAGGGTGCTGGCGATCCAGAGCAGGCACCCCGCCGCCAGCGCAAACATGCACGGGTAGAAAAACCGGCCGGAGATCTCCCCATAGACAAAGAGGTGCAGCAGCCCCTCCAGTACCAGGGGGAGCCCGCCGCAGGCCGCCAGCGTCCGCCAGTTCTCCTTCCAGCCCGCCTTGAGATTGCTGAGTTCGCTTTTCATCCGCTTGATCCACTTCCGATCGACAAATTTTACGTACATTTTACAATAGCGGATTTGATTTTTCAATATGCGCCCAGCACAGATTGCACGCAAATCGTCGGAAAATTCCGCCGGTTTGCCGGTGCCATGCCACGGGGCCAAAAAACGCGGCCCCGGACAGAACGCCCTGTCCGGGGCCGCGCGGAAGCACCTGGATTCTGTTGTCTGCGGGGTCAGACGCCGGCGCGGACCTCGTCGAACTCCCGCTGGATCTCCTGGGAGGGCGGCGCCGTCACCAGACTGGTCACCACGATGCACAGGCAGGAGATCAGGAAGGCGGGCAGCAGCTCGTAGATGTCCCACACGCCGCCCAGGGGCCGGATCAGCAGGTTCCACACGAACACCATCACGCCGCCGCTGATCATGCCGGCGATGGCCCCGGCCCGGTTGATCCGCTTCCAGAACAGGCTCAGCAGCATCAGCGGCCCGAAGGTGGCGCCGAAGCCCGCCCAGGCGAAGCTGACGATGGTGAAGATCACGCTGTTCTCATCCAGTGCGATGACGATGGCCACCGCCGTGACGGCCAGCAGCGTCAGCCGGGAGACGGTCAGTACCTGCCGGTCCGTGGCCTTCCGATGGAAGAGGCCCTGGTAGATGTTCTTGGAGAAGGCGGAGGCCGCGATCAGCAGATAGGAGTCGGAGGAGCTGATGGTGGCGGCCAGGATGCCGGCCATCACCAATCCCGCCAGGATCGGCGGCAGCAGACTGGTGGAGAGCAGGATGAACACGTTCTCCGCGTCGGAGGCCGTGGTCAGCGCCGTGGGGAACAGCGTCCGGCCCACCAGGCCGATGAACACCGCCACGCACAGGGAGATCAGCACCCACACGGTGGCGATCCGGCGGGAGGCGGTCAGCTCCTTCTCATGCCGGATGGCCATGAACCGCAGCAGCACCTGGGGCATCCCGAAATAGCCCAGGCCCCAGGCCAGGGTGGAGATGATGTTCAAAAAGCCGTAGCTGCCGGCCTCGCCGAACTGGGGTACGCCGTTCACCGCCTGCTGCACCCCGTCCACCGTCTCCGGCGTGGCGATGCCGAAAAAGGTCAGGAAGCCGGGGATGGACCTGGCGTTTTCCACCACGGCCCCCAGGCCGCCGGCGGCTGCCGTGCCGGTGATGACGATCACCAGCAGGGCCACGATCATCACCACCGCCTGCATGAAGTCCGAGGCGCTCTCCGCTAGGAAGCCGCCGATGATGGTATAGACCAGCACAAAGACCGCGCCCACGATCATCATGGGCACATAGCCGAACCCGAACAGGGTGGAGAACAGCTTGCCGCAGGTCACCAGGCAGCTGGCCGCGTACACCGTGAAGAAGATCAGGATGAACAGGGCGGCGATAGTCATGATGACCTTGCCCTGCTCGTGGAACCGGTTGGAGAAAAACTCCGGCAGGGTGATGGCATTGGCCTTCTCACTGTACCGGCGCAGGCGCTTGGACGTAATCAGCCAGTTGATGTAAGTGCCCGCCGCCAGGCCGATGGCCGTCCAGGCGGCATCGGAGATGCCGCACCAGTAGGCCACGCCGGGCAGGCCCATCAGCAGCCACCCGGACATGTCCGAGGCCTCCGCGCTCATGGCGGTGACCCAGGGGCCCAGGGTCCGCCCGCCCAGAAAATAGTCCTCGGAGCTCTGGTTTGCCCTGCGCGCAAAGGCGACGCCGATGCCGATGACCACCAGCATATACGCGATCATGACCACCATGATCTGCATGGAATCTCCCATCATTCCCTCCAAGCCTCCAATCATCACACACAAATTATGAATGATTATACAGGATTACAGCTCCTAAATCAAGCCGCAGAGGGCACAAAGTTCCACAGGATTTGCCTGTCGGAATTGTTTTGCCCCGGACTCGCGGAACTTTTCACAGTTTTTCTCCGCGTGGAGCGGACAGGAAAATCTATGCACGCTCCCGGACCGGCTTTTCCCCCTGAGCGGCCGGTCCGCTGTTGCAAAGTCCGCCGGTTTGTGTTACACCTAATACAGATGCAACCTGTTCAGGGAGAGGCGCTGCCGTGAAAATCAGTCAGGAAAAACAGAAAAAGCTGGCATACGTGGCCCGCAGATACTACCTGGAGAACCAGCGCCAGAGCGACATCGCCCGGGAGCTGGGGGTCTCCCGCCCCATGGTGAGCCGGATGCTGGCCGAGGCCCGGGAGCTGGGGGTGGTGGAGATCACCGTCCACGACCCCGAGACCCGGATCGCCACCCTGCTGGAGCGGCTGCGGCTGTCCACCTCCATCCGGGGCGGCGTGCTGGTGGAGGACGGCGCGGACGAGGACGCCACCAACCAGCTGCTCTCCCAGGGGGCGGTGGAGCTGCTGCGGCAGCTGGACACCCGCCGCCTGGGGGTGGGCTGGGGCTATCTCATCGGCCAGCTGGTCACCTGGCTGGAGAAGCACCCCCAGCCGGACAGCCCCGTCACCGACATCTGCCCCCTGGTGGGCAACGCCAACATCCCCGCCCGAAACTACCAGTCCAACGAGAACGTCCGCCTGATGGCCCAGCAGCTGGGGGCCGCGCCCCACTTCCTCTACCTCCCGGCCCTGCCGGAGGGGCTGGAGGAAAAGCAGCTTCTGTGCTCCACCGAGGTCTACCGCCAGATCCACCAGCAGTGGGAGCAGCTGGACACCGCCCTGGTGAACATCGGGAACTACCCCTCCAGCCCGGACTTCGCCTCTCTGGTGCGGTACGGCAGCCTGCTCCAGCAGTACCGGGCCTGCGGCCGGATGCTGGTCTACTATTTCAATGAGGAGGGGACGGTGATCCAGTCGGACCAGGACTTTGCCATCCAGGTCCCCCTGGACACGCTGCGGCAGTGTCCCCGCATCATCGGCGTCTGCTCTGCCAACACCGGCGCCAAGGCCCTGCTGGGGGCCCTCCGGTCCGGGGTCTTCACCCATCTGGTGGCCCGGTCGGAGCTGGTGCGGTCCCTGCTGGATCCCCAATGAGTAACATATGTAACCTCTTGGATGGAAGCACCATCCAAGAGGTCTTTCTTTTATGCGCAATATCCATAAATCCAGCCAGTATCTTCTATCAGATATGGAAAATGCGCTTGTTCAATATTGACTTTTGTAACTGCAAGTGCTAACGTGGATGCACAAACGTAAACATTCTTCGATTCCAAGGAGGGATCCCCATGATGACGAAAACCGATCTGGCCGCCCGGCTGCGGAATGCCTGCGCCGCGGTCATCGCCGCCGAGCAGGAGCTGACGGAGATCGACTCCAAATTCGGTGACGCGGACCACGGCCTCACCATGTCCAAGATCGCCAGGGCCGTCACCGAGGCGGTGGACCAGTCGGAGGGCGGCATCCAGGCCATGCTGGACGACGCGGCCACGGCGGTCATGTCCCTGAACGGCGGCAGCGCCGTCCCCCTGTGGAACACCTGGCTGGACGGGATGCAGGAGGCGGCCCCGGAGGGGGAGGAGATCGATGTCCCCGGCCTCCAGGCCCTCTTCGCCAAGGCGCTGGAGGAGCTGAACGACATGTCCGGCGCCCAGGTGGGGGACAAGACCATGATGGACGCCCTGATCCCCGCCAGCCGTGCCATCGCCGCCTATGCCGGCAGCGATGAGGACGGTCTGTTCGCCGCCGCCGCCAAGGCCGCCGCGGAGGGCGCGGAGAACAGCAAAAACTTCGTGTCCAAGTTCGGCCGGGCCAAGAGCTACGGCACCCAGACCATCGGCACGCCGGACGCCGGCGCCATGTCCATGTCCTATTTCTTCCAGGGCCTGGCCCAGGCGTGATTCCACTCTGTATTTCAAGCAGGAGGTTTTGCTATGAAAATGAAGAAGTTCATCAACGCCCCGGAGACCATCACCGATGAGGAGCTGGTGGGCCTGGGCCTGGCCTATCCGGACATCCTGACCGTGGACGGCCACCTGGTCATCAGCAAGGATCTGGAGAAGGCTAACCGGGTGACCATCGTCACCTACGGCGGCTCCGGCCATGAGCCCGCCCAGGCGGGCTTCGTGGGCCGCGGGATGCTGGACATCCAGGCGGTGGGCGACATCTTCGCCGCCCCCAACGGCCAGCTGGTGTTTGACGCCATGAAGCTGGCAGACAAGGGCCACGGCGTCCTGCTGCTCACCTTGAACTACGCCGGCGACCAGCTGGCGGGCAAGCAGGCCATGAAGCTGGCCAAGAAGGCGGGCCTCAACGTGCGCCAGGTCATCACCGGCGAGGAGATCCAGTACGACCCCAACGGCGAGGACAACAAGCGGGGCCTGGCCGGCGCGGTGGCGCTGTACCACATCGCCGCGGCCGCCGCCCGGGAGGGCAAGAGCCTGGACGAGGTGGCGGAGATCGCCCAGCGGTACGCCGACAACATGGCCTCCCTCACCGTCAAGTCCACTGACGCCACCCATCCTCAGAACGGCATGTCCTTCGGAGATCTGGGGGAGACGGACCTCATGGAGATCGGCGCCGGCCAGCACGGCGAGGGCGGCGGTGTCCGGGTGCCCATGATGTCCTCCAAGGACACGGTGGCCCATGTGGCGGAGGCCCTGTGCAAGGCCCTGGACCTGAAGGCCGGGGACAAGACCTTTGTGATGATCAACGGCTGCGGCGCCACCACCATGATGGAGATGCTGGTGCTGTTCAAGGACACGGTGGAGTTCCTGAAGGGCAAGGGCATCGAGGTCGTGGCCAGCATGGTGGGGGAGATCCTCACCGTCCAGGAGGCCGGCGGCTTCCAGATGAACATCGCCAGGTGGGACGACGAGACCCTGCGGCTGTGGAACACCCCCTGCCACACCCCCGCCTACAGCAAGGAGTGAGCCATGGCAGACAACATTGGAAACAAGGCCGCCCACGACTACCATCTGGACGTGCCTGTGGCCCAGGAGGGCTTCTATGTCAAGGGCGCGGCCCACTGTGACTACGGCATGAAGAGCCGCCTGGCCCGGATGTTTCATCCCAAATCCGGCAATGCGGTGATGCTGGCCTTTGACCACGGATACATCATGGGGCCCACCGCCGGGCTGGAGCGGATCGACCTGGTGATCCCGCCCCTGATCCCCTATGTGGACGTGCTGATGGGCACCCGGGGCGTCATCCGCTCCTGCATCTCCCCGGCCCAGCGGGTGGCCCGCTGCGTCCGGGTGACCTATGACTCCACCGTCCTCTACGACGATATGTCCAACGGCGGCGGCATCGCCTGCGACATCGAGAACGCCATCCGCATGGACGCGGACTGCATGGCGGTGCAGACCTTCATCGGCGCCCCCGGCGAGTCCCGCTCCCTGGAGCTGCTGGCCCGCACCGCTGACACCGGCACCCGCTACGGCATCCCCACCCTGGGCGTGGTGGCCGTGGGCAAGGACATGGAGCGGACGGAGAAGTTCTTCCTGCTGGCCACCCGGGTGCTGGCGGAGAACGGCGCCAACATCGTCAAGAGCTACTACTGCGACGGCTTCCAGCGGGTGGCCGCCGCCTGCCCGGTGCCCATCGTCATCGCCGGCGGCAAGAAGCTGCCGGAGCTGGAGGCCCTGGAGATGGCCTACCGTGCCATCTCCGACGGCGCCCACGGCGTGGACATGGGCCGGAACATCTTCCAGTCCGACTGCCCCGCCGGCATGGCCCAGGCCATCGGCAAGGTGGTCCACGAGGGCTATACCGCCCAGCAGGCCTACGAGGTCTATCAGGAAGTCAAGAACGCCAGATAAGGAGGAGTCTGCATGTCTGCGGAATATATGCACATCGGCATCCCCATCACCAACCGCAAGCCCGGCATGACCTACAACGAGGGGGCCAAGTTCTGGGTCAGCAACGTGGACGACTACGACTACAAGATCGAGTACCTGAAGTTTGAGGAGGGCACCCCCTTCCCGGAGGAGATCCACCGGAATCCCCACGTGGCCTACAAGGTGGACGATCTGGAGAAGTACATCGCCGACGCGGACAGCGTCATCTGCGGCCCCATGCCCGCCAACGACAAGGGGGACCAGCTGGCCTTCGTCTGGAAGGACGGCGCCATCCTGGAGCTGTACCAGGAGGCGTGAGCCTGCGCCCCGCCATATCACAGCCCAGAGGAGCGGCCTGAAAAGGCCGCTCCTCTTGTCGGTTCTCCCCGCTGCCGGTCATCCCAGCTCCAGCCGCCTCCCCAGCCGGGAGAGCAGCTCGTTTGTGATGGTGCCGCACCGCTCCGCTACATCTTCAGCCCGGATCTCCCGGCCGCCGTCCCGGCCCAGGAGCGTGGCGGTCTCTCCGGGGCGCAGGTCCTGCAGCTCGGAGACATCCACCAGCAGCTGGTCCATGCACATCCGGCCCACCATGGGGCAGCGGCGGCCCCGGATCAGCACCTCCCCGCCCCGCTGGGGCAGTTCCCGGGGCAGGCCGTCGCCGTAGCCGATGGTCACCACCGCCAGCCGGGTCTCCCGGTCGGCGTGAAAGTCCAGCCCGTATCCGGCCGCCTCCCCCGGCTCCAGCTCCCGGACGCTGGCCACCCGTGCCCGGAGGGACAGCACCGGCCGCAGGTCCAACGCCCGCTGGACCGGGGCCGTGTCGCTGCGGACGCCGTACAGGGCGATGCCCGCCCGGGCATAGGCACAGCCGGGCTGGGGCGGCAGGTTCCAGATGCCGTAGCTGGCCTGGACGTGGATGCTGCCGGGGTCGTATCCAGCCGCCCGCATCCAGGCCACCGTCTCGTAAAATACCTCCAGCTGGCGCCGGGTGTAGGCAGTGTCCGCCGCCGTCAGGCTGTCCGCCACACACAGGTGGGAGAAGGTGCCCGTGATCCGCAGATGGGACAGGCGGTACATGGCGGCGATGTCCGCCCGGTCCCCCACCGGGATGCCCAGCCGGTGCATCCCGGTGTCCAGGGCCAGATGGACTTGGAGCCGGAGCCCCTGGGCGTCCAGCGCCCGGCCGTGGTCCGCGTCCGCCACCGTCTGGGTCAGCCGCCAGCGAGCCAGCAGCGGGGCGTCCTCCGGCCGGGTGTAGCCCAAAATCAGGATCAGCCCCCGGACGCCGGACCGGCGCAGGGCGATGCCCTCCGCCAGGCAGGCCACGGCAAAGGCCCGGACGCCGGCCTTCCACAGCCGCCGGCACACAGGGACCGCCCCGTGGCCGTAAGCGTCGGCCTTCACCACCGCCATCAGCTTCTGCCCCGGTGCCAAGGCCTTTTGGAGGACGGCGGCATTGTGGGCCAGGGCCTCCAGATCCACCTCCCGCCAGGCCCGGGCGGTGGGGGCGAGCCGCCGGGGCGCCAGGGCCAGCGCGGCGGCGGACAGTGCGAAGGAGAGGACCAGCACGGCGCAGAAGTGGCCCAGGCTGTTCGTCACCAGCAGCGCCTCCGCCCCCAGCCGCTCCGCCCCGAAGCGCACCAGCACGATGCACCAGTGGTGGATGATATAGACCAGGGCGGAGAGGCGCCGGGCGGTGCGGTCCTCCCCCTGATTTGCCCCCAGCAGGGCGGAGAACAGGAAGGCCATCACCAGCGGCAAAAAGAGGTACATACTGTCGTGCCGCTGGACACCCAGGCGGTGGAGCCACAGCGCCTCGCCGCTCATGGCGGCCAGGGAGGCCAGCAGCCCTACGCACGCGCCCCGCCGGGAGAACCGCCGTCCCGCCGCCCCCAGCAGCAGGAACAGGGGCACGTAGAACAGCCCGTTCCGGGTGTAGGAGAACACCTGGAAGAACGCGTCATACGCCGTTTTCAGCCAGGGGACCCGGGCGATCAGTCCATAGTAGCTGTCGCCGCCCAGGCCCATGAGGTACAGCACCCCCGCCGCCGGCAGGGCGATCCGCAGCCCCAGCCGCCGGAGCCGCCAAGCGATGGGGACGCCCAGCAGCAGTCCCGGGAAGTACCACAGGTGGTAGAAGGTGCCGTCTGTCACCAGCCGCCGGAAAAAGTCCCCGTCCAGCTGCCCGGCGTAGAGGTTCAGCGGCAGATACAGCAGCACGCAGACGCCGTACAGCACCGCTGTCTTTTTCCAGAAGGCCCGGACGGTGCGCCAGCCCTTTTGGTCCAGGAAGTACCCGCTGACCATCAGGAAGAAGGGCACCGCCACCCGCCCCAGCACCCGGGTGAGATAAAAGTCCCCCAGCGCCGTGTAGGTGGTCAGCGGCGAGGTGTGGATGGCCGCCACCAGCACCGCCGCCGCCAGGCGGAACCGGTCCAGGGCCGGGCGCCTCATGCGGGCCGCCCCCAGGCGGTGACGATGAATCCCCCGGCATTGTCGCCGGAGACCTGGCAGCAGCCGTCGGGGAGCTGGATCTCCGTCTCCTCCCCGGCGCAGGGGACGTAGAACACCTGGGCCAGCCGCCCGTCCGGCAGCGGACAGGAGCGGGGCCTCTCCCGGAGGAACTCCGGATACTCCTCCAGGCACAGGCCGTTTTCCTCCATCAGCCGGGCGTGGGGCGCGCCCACATAGCGGAAGTGCCAGGGCTCCTCGGCGATGCCGGTGAGGTCCTCCTTCTCCCGCCGGTACCGCTGGATGAAGCCGTAGGCGGCCGCCGCTTTGCGGAAGGCCCCGTCATAGGGGAAGGCTGGCCGGATGAAGTCGATGTGCCCGGCAGCCCGGCCCAGATCGATGGCAAGGCCCGTCTGGTGCTCGCTGCATCCCGGATAGGCCACATACTTGCGGGTGAAGTCCGCGCCGCTCTCCGCCAGGGTGTCATCCCAGATCCGCTGCTGTTCCGCCTGGCTCCGCCAGCCGGAGACGGGGACGATCTCCGCCCCGCCCCGGACCTTCTGGATACAGGCGGCCAGCAGCCGGGCCGCCTGCCGGTCCAGCAGGATGTCCGGGCGGCGGCCGTCCACGGCGGTCAGGTCCTCTCCGGCGGCGGCTTGCAGCGGATGCTGCCGGTTCACCAGCACCAGGGGGCCGGTGAAACTCTGCTCTCTGGAAAGCCGCACGGTCCTCATGACTCCACCCCCAGTTCGATCAGGCGGGACACCAGATCGCCGAAGTCCCAGCCCGCGGCCTTCATCATGCCGGGGTAGCGGCTGTGGGCGGTGAAGCCCGGGATGGTGTTCACCTCGTTAAAGACGATCTCCCCCCAGGGGGTCAGGAACAGATCCACCCGGGCAAACACCCGGCAGTCCAGCGCCCGGTAGACGGTCTTGGCCGTCTCCTGGATCTCCGCCGCCTTCTCCGGGGAGATGCGGGCCGGGCAGTAGATGCGGGAGGTGATCAGGTTGTATTTCTCCGTGTAATCGAAGAACCCCTGAGACAGCTGGATCTCGTCCACCGCCCCCACGGTCAGCTCGTCGCTGCCCAGTACGGCGCAGCCCACCTCAAAGCCGGGGACGGCCTCCTCCAGCAGGATCTCCCGGTCGTGGGCGAAGGCGGACCAGACGGCGGCGGGCAGCTGGTCCGGGGTGTTCACCCTGGAGACGCCGAAGGAGGACCCGGCCCGCACGGGCTTCACGAACAGGGGATAGCCCAGCTCCTCCGCCGCCCGGGCCATCTGGGGCAGGACGGCCCCCCGGCGGAACAGGCGGCTCCGGGGCACCCGCACCCCCGCCAGGGCCGCCAGCTTGTGGGCGCGGTCCTTGTCCATGCACAATGCGCTGGACAGGGCGCCGCAGCCTATGATGGGCGTGCCCACCAGCTCCAGCAGGCCCTGGACGGTGCCGTCCTCCCCGTTCTTGCCGTGGAGGATGGGAAACGCCGCGTCAAATCCCTCGCTCCTGCCGGACCCGTCCAGCCACAGCAGCCGCCGGTCCCCCCGGTCCAGGGACAATGTACAGGGCACACAGTCCGGCTGCGCCTGCCAGTCCCCGGTCTCCAGGTGGGACAGGCCGCCGGGATACCGCAGCCAGCGGCCCTCCCGGGTGATGCCCACCGTCAGGGGCGTGAACCGGCTCCGGTCCAGCGCCTGCAACACGCCGTGGACGGACTGTAAGGAGACCTCGTATTCGGTGGAGCACCCGCCGAAGAGCACTAAAATCGTCTGCATGGAATCAACCTCCTGAAATGGCGGAAACCGCCTTGCTTGATACGAAAATCGTACCAGAACAAGGCGGTTTTTGTTTTCAGGTTTTCCTGCGGAGTTCCTGCAAACCCATTGTGAAATTCTTGTGATTTTCTTACGATGCCGGAAGGGTCACGGTAAAGGTCACGGTGTCGTGGGCGCTCTCCGCCCGGATGGTGCCGCCGTGGAGCTCCACGATCTCCCTGGCAATGGCCAGGCCCAGCCCGGCGCCGCCGGTGCGGGAGGCCCGGGCGCTGTCCAGCCGGAAGAACTGGTCGAAGATCCGGTCCAGCTTCTCCTGTGGAATAGCCTTGCCGGCGTTGACAAAGGTCAGGGTGATGGTGTCCCCGTCCCGGCCGCCGGTGATGCGCACCTCCGTGCCGGGGAGGCTGTAGTGGGAGGCGTTGCGCAGCAGGTTGTCGAACACCCGGGAGAGTTTTTCCCCGTCGCAGGGGCACAGCAGCTTCTCCGGCAGGTCCAGGCGGCAGGTGAGGTCCGCCTCCGCCAGCATGGGGCCGAACTCGCTGACCACCTGCTGGAGCATCCTGGTCAGGTCCGTGGGCTGCTTCTCCAGCTCCAGATGGGTGAGATTGAAGCGGGTGATGTCGAAGAACTCGTTGATCAGGTCCTCCAGCCGCTCCGCCTTGTCCAGGGCGATGCCGGTGTACCGCCCCCGCAGCTCCGGCGAGAGCTGGGGCTCATCCCGCAGCAGCGTCAGATAGCCGATGACGCTGGTGAGGGGCGTCTTCAGGTCGTGGGCCAGATAGACCACCAGGTCATTCTTCCGCTGCTCCGCCTCCTTGGCGGCCCGGGCGTTCCGCAGGGCCGTCTCCCGGGCGTCGTTCAGCTGGACCTCCACGTCCCCCAGGCCCGCCGACAGGTGGATGGGCTCCTCTCCCGGCTCCGCCAGACGGCCCGCCGCTGCGGTCAGCTCCTCCAGCTGTCCCACCGGCCGGGCGATGAAGTAGTAGCTGATGGCCACCCAGCCCGCCAGCACCACCAGGATGCACACAAAGAAGAAGTAATCCCGCACCCAGTTCAAAAACTGGTAGACCGGATTGAGGGGATCGTACCAGGTGATGGCACTGCACACCAGATACCCCAGGAAGGCCAGGAGCAGCACCACCGTCACCCAGGCCGTCAGGGCCAGCAGATAGAGGCCCCAGGTCCTAAGGACCCGGCTGCGCCCCCGCTCCGAAAGGCGCTCCCGTTCTCTTCGCTTACTCAATGGTATACCCCACCCCCCAGACAGTCTTGATGAACTTCGGCTTGCGGCTTGGCTCGTGCATCTTCTCCCGCAGCCGGGCGATGTGGCTCATGACGGTGTTGTTGCTGTCCATGTACTTCTCGCCCCACACCGCCTCGAACAGCTCCTCGCTGGACACCACGTTCCCCCGCCGCTCGCAGAGATACCAGAGGATGGAGAACTCCAGGGGCGTCAGGGCCAGCTCCTCCCCGAACAGGACGCACTTGTGGGTGGCCCTGGAGATCTGGAGCCCCCGGAAGTCGTACTCCGTGACCTCCTGGGGCGGGGTTTCGCCGGTGTTGTACCGGGTGTACCGCCGCAGCTGGGTCTTGACCCGGGCCACCAGCTCCAACGGGTTGAAGGGCTTGGTGACATAGTCGTCCGCCCCCAGGGTCAGCCCCATGATCTTGTCCATGTCCTCCACCTTGGCGGTGAGCATGAGGATGGGGAACAGATGCCCCGCCTCCCGGATCCGCTGGCACAGGGTGAAGCCGTCCACGTCCGGCAGCATCACGTCCAGGATGGCCAGGTCCAGGTGCTGGCGCCGGACGCAGTCCAGGGCGTCGGTGCCGTTGTAGAATTTATGGACGGTGTAGCCCTCGTTTTTCAGATAGACCTCCACCAGGTCCGCGATGGCGGTCTCGTCGTCCACCACCAGAATGTCTGTGCTCATGGTCTTTGCCTCTCCTCAAGTCTCTGTCCGGGCGGAGCCGGGCGCGCCCCTCACAGCCGCAGGCCCTTGATGTCCTTGATCCGGGACAGGATGATGTTGCAGTCGCACCGGACCACCCCCGGCAGGGGGTCGATGACCTCCCGCATCAGCCGCTCCATCTCCTCGCCGGAGGCGGCCACCGCGTGGACGTGGAGCTTGTCCCGGCCGGTCACCCGGTAGATCTGGGTGACGGTCTCGTTCTGCCGCAGGGTCTCGATCACCTCCGCCAGGGTTTCCGGCTGGGTCTCGATCTCAAAATAGCAGGACACCGCCCCGCTGATCTTCTGGGGGTTGACGATGGTGGTGTACTCCTCGATGATCCCCTTCTGCTCCAGGGCCTGGATGCGGGCTTTCACCGCCACCCGGGAGATGCCCACCTGCTCCCCGATCTCCGAGTAGGAGGCCCGGGCATTTTCGATCAGCAGCCGGACAATCTTCTGATCCAGCGCGTCCAATCCCTCCAGAAACACAGCGTCTCCCCCTTCCACGGTCTTTGTTTCATTATAGGGCCTGTCCGCCGAAATGTAAACCGCATCTTGACTTTGTATCTCTCCATTGCTACAATAGTTTCGAAACGTAAGTTAAAACTTTCTTTTTGGATGTGATGCCATGAACAAGGATCTGACCCAGGGGCCGGTGATGCGGTCCATGCTGCTGTTCGCGGTGCCCATGATCCTGGGAAACCTGCTGCAGCAGTGCTACAACGTGGCGGACACGCTGATCGTCAGCTGGTACCTGGGGCCCGACGCCCTGGCGGCGGTGGGCTCCGCCTTCACCCTGATGACCTTTCTCACCTCCATCCTGCTGGGCCTCTGCATGGGCAGCGGGGCGGTGTTCTCCATCCGCTTCGGCCAGCGGGATGAGGGGGCTTTGCGGGAGAGCGCCCGGGCCTCCTTCGTCCTCATCGCCGCTCTGACGGTGGTGCTGAACATCCTGGCCTTTTTGTGCCTGGACGGCATCCAGGTCTTTCTCCGGGTGTCGGACGAGGCCATCTGGGCCCTGATGCGGGAGTACCTGGCGGTGATCTTCTGGGGCATCGCCGGCACGTTTTTGTACAACTACTTCGCCTGCTACCTCCGGGCGGTGGGGGACTCGGTGACGCCTCTGATCTTCCTGGCGGTCTCCGCCCTGCTGAACATCGGCCTGGACCTGTGGTTCGTCATCGGCCTCCGGCGGGGCGTGGCCGGGGCGGCGGAGGCCACGGTGATCTCCCAGTACGTCTCCGGCCTGGGCCTGGGGCTCTTTGCCCTGCTCCGCTGCCCCCAGCTGCGGCCCCGGCGGGGGGACCCGCCCATCCGCTGGGCCAAGATCCGGGAGATCGGCAGCTACTCTCTCCTCACCTGCGTCCAGCAGTCGGTGATGAACCTGGGCATTTTGATGGTCCAGGGGCTGGTGAACAGCTTCGGCGACACGGTGATGGCCGCCTTCGCCGCCGGGGTGAAGATTGATGCCTTTGCCTATCTGCCGGTGCAGGAGTTCGGCAACGCCTTCTCCACCTTCATCGCCCAGAACTACGGCGCCCGGCAGGAGGCCCGCATCCGAAAGGGTCTGAAAGGGGCCGTCCTGGCGGCGGTGGCCTTCTCCGTGGTCATCTCCGCCCTGGTGTGGGTCTTTGCCCGGCCCCTGATGGCCCTGTTTGTGGAGGGCACGGAGACCGCCATCATCGCCGAGGGCGCCCGGTACCTCCGCATCGAGGGAGCCTTCTACTGCGGCATCGGCTGCCTGTTCCTGCTGTACGGCCTGTACCGGGCCCTGGGCCGCCCCGGCATGAGCGTGGTGCTGACAGTGATCTCCCTTGGCACCCGGGTGGCGCTGGCCTATGCCCTCTCCGCCGTCCCCCTCTTCGGGGTGACAGGCATCTGGTGGTCCGTGCCCATCGGCTGGGCCCTGGCGGACATCACCGGCTTCCTGTACTACCTCCTCCGGAAGCGGCAGCTGCTCTCCTGGGGAAAAACGCCATAGCGCACCGCAGAGAAGCGGGAGCACGCCGTGCGTGCTCC
>DWYU01000085.1 GCA_019118505.1 Candidatus Oscillibacter excrementavium | reverse complement strand
GGATCAGGTTGCAGATGATCTTCGCAGCCGCGCCGCGGGTCAGGGACCCGTCGGGACGGAAGCTGCTGTCACTGTAGCCGTCCACAATCCCCAGAGCGGAAATCACGTCGACAGCTTCTTTATAGTCGATGTCGCTGTCATCCGCGAAGTCCTTGGCACCCGCGCTGATGGTAACCAGGGACATGGTCATCACCAGAGCGAGCACCAGAGAAAGGAACTTCTTCATGTGGTGTGTACCTCCTTGTAGTTTGGCCGTTCCAAACGCCCAGTGTCTCTTGGAGAGATACACTCCCCAGCAATAGAGTGTATCCGCCGCGGAACACCTGCGGTTGGTACGGCTTTTGAAGTTCAGAACGCCTGATTCGGATTCCCCATTTACACGGCACACATACCGTGGCTAGCCGATCCTGTATCTGTGTCGGGCAGCCGGGGGCACCTCCTCATTTGTTCTGTACGCATCTTATCAAAACGATTTTTGTTTTGCAAGTGGTTTTCCACTCTTGTAATATAACCGTAACATTCCGCCCAGGGGGAATGAGGAGTTAGGAATTAGGAGTTAGGAATTGTAAGGGGCTATATATTATATAAGGTAAGAGCCGGGGCTCACAGTAATTCCTAATTCCTCATTCCTAATTCCTCATTCCTAATTCCTAATTGGGAAAAGGTTGCACATCTCCGTGCACCCCCTCCCCTATCGATGTTTTTTTGCGTCGTCATCGGGGCCCCGCACGGCGGGGCGGTGCGCCTGCGCCGTACAAGCGTTTTGCCGCAGGCAAAACCTTGGCGGAGGCGGAATTCACTTCCGCCGAGCATTTGAATCACCGGAGGGTGGAGGCGGCCAAAGGCCGCCGGAACCCAAAAAAGAGGCATCTGCAAAGCAGATGCCTCTTTTTTGGTGCCGGTGGTGGGACTCGAACCCACACGGTGTCGCCACCAACGGATTTTGAGTCCGTCACGTCTACCAATTCCATCACACCGGCGGGTGGATACTGGTTTATTATACAGGAGCACAGGGGGAATTTCAAGCCCTTTTTCACGGCTTGGTGCCGTAGCGCTCCGCCCGCAGCACGATGCGCCGGGCCCAGTTGAAGTGGGTGTTGTACTCGTTCATCCGGTCCCCGTCCCGGCTGGCGGCCACCAGGCCGTCCTTGTCCCAGTTCAGGATGGAGCGGGCGTCGGCATAGTCCCGGCTGGAGACCCGCAGCATCTCGTTCACCACCGGGATCTGGCTGGGGTGGATCACCGTCTTGCCGGTGAAGCCGTTGAGCAGATCCAGCTCCAGCTCCCGGCGCAGTCCCTCCTCCCAGCCGGGGCCGGCGTAATACTCCCACACCGGGCCGGACACCACGTACCGCGCGCCGAAGGCCGTCACAATGTCCAGCAGAATGGCCGCCACCGGCCCCAGGTCGTAGATGGTCCGGTCCACCGGCCGCCGCAGGCCGAAGGCGTGGGACAGGTCGTTCCCCCCCACCCGGATGTTCAGGATGGCAGCGGACACCTCCGCCAGCTGGTCCCGGACCTCTGCCAGGGCGGCGTGGCGGGTCTCCAGCGGCAGCATGGAGGCGGACTCCAGCACCGGCATATAGAAATAGGAGGCCGTCCGGCTGATGGACCGGATCGCCGCCACGTACTGGGCGCAGTTCTCCGTGAACAGCTTGGGCAGGATGAACCCCGCCAGGATGCCGGAGAAGGGGGCGTACCGCTCCGCCAGGCGCAGCAGGTGCTCCGGCGACCGGACCCGCACGAACACCGGCGGCAGGAAGAAGGTATGGTCCTCCGCCGCGGCGGCGATGCGGCCCAGGGTGGTCTCCAGCATCCCCTCCGCCTCCGGCACGGCCTCCGCCCGCACGGTGTCCTCCAGGCAGAAGGCCAGGGAGAAGGGCGTGGGAAACCGCTGCTCCACCAGGGCGTCCACAATGGAGGTGTGGGCGTTGGCGGGACAGTACAACAGGGCGCCCACATCATATCCAGTCAGTTTCTTTCGCATGGTCAGCCTCTTTTGTTCTCAAGGTGCGGCCCCCTCCGCTCCCTCCCGGGGAACGGCGGCGACCGTGGACTTTTATTATAGCACGTCCGCCCTGGGAAGGAAATACCTTTTGCCCGCCGCCAACTGTTAAATTTTTGTGGATTTTGTGGGTATGCTCTATGCATCTGTTGAAAAAATCTGTGGGAGCCGTTATAATAGGGGCAAAGTGATTTTTTTGGAAAGCGGCGGGACGGCGATGTTTCAACTGGCGGAGCTGACACAACTGAATGACTGCTTCCGCCCCCTCTCTCAGCGGGGCGGCGACCGGGTGTTTTTCTGCCGGATCGCCGGCTACAGCGGCGACGTGGCCGCCTTCCTGCGGCAGTATTACGAGGCGGCCCGCCGGTCCGGCGTCATCATCGACGGGCGCATCCCCAATCCCACGCCCGACAACCTGGCCTATTTCAACGAGATGATGGGCCCCGCCTTCCAGATGGACCGGGACTTCCTCTCCCAGCGGCTGGGCAGGTGGCTGCCCCGGATGACGGACGGCCAGCGGGACGCCGTGGTGACAGCCCTGTACGCCACCCTGGACGATATGCGCCGCCAGGGAAAAAATGAGAATATGCTCCGCAATGCCTACATGAAATATATGTGCTGGCTCTACTACAAGTTTGAGCGGATCGTCAACGTGCTGGGGGGCGAGGCCCTGCCCAAGATCCTCTACGCCGGGGATGTGAGCCACTACGAGCTCCAGCTGCTGACGGTCCTCTCCCGGACGGGTGCGGATATCGTCCTGCTGGAGTGCGGCGGGGACCAGGCCTATCTCACCGTGGACCCCCAGTCCGCCGCCTCCCGGCTGTACCAGGCTCCCGGCCTGGGGCCCTTCCCGGCGGGGTTCGGCGTCAAGCAGCTCCAGGCGGACCTGGAGCGGGAGGTGCGCCGCCAGCGGCTCTACGGCGCGCCGCCGGCCCTCTCCCCCTGCACCAATGCCTGGGTCCAGAAGCCGGAGCTGAACGCGGCCCTGACCCCCGTCCAGGCCCGGGGCAGCGATCCCCGCTTTTTCTGCAACCTCTTCCTCTGCCAGCACGGCGTGGAGGACCATCTCACCTACACCAACGAGCTCTTCGCCTTTTACCAGTCCCTGAAGAACGGCGGCCGCCGGATCTGCGTGGTCAACGGCGATCCCCCGCCGCCGACGCCGGAGGAGATCGCCGCCGTCCAGCGGGGCCATTACGCCGGCGCGGAGCAGCTGGCCGCGGGCCTGGCAGCCAACATCCGGTATCCCGCCAATATGGAGCTCCAGCGGCTGATGACAAAGGCCTTCATCGACCTGGTGCTGGAGGAGGGGGAGCGGTGCGGCGGCAGCGTCGCCAAGCTCACCAGCCGGGCGGTGTACCTGCTGTGCTGGCTGAACCGGTACCAAAAGGACCTGTTCCCGGACTGGAAGGCGCCGGAGGTCTCCGTGTTCATCCAGTTCGGCGGTTGCGCGTCGGACGGCGGGGCATTGTTCCTGCGGCTGCTGGCCCGGCTGCCGGTGGATGTCCTGCTGCTGCTCCCCAACCTGAACGAGGGCAGCGCCCTCCGCGCCCCGGACCTACTGGAGGTCCACTGTTCCCAGTCTCTGGCGATGGACCGGTTCCCGGTGGATCAGAACCAGGCCCGGGTCACCACCGCCGCCTATCAGGCGGAGCGGGACCTGGACCAGCTGATGTACCAGGACACGGGCCTGTACCGCCATCAGCAGTACGCCAAGGCCTCCACGGTCATTTTACAGACCATGTACGAGGAGATCCCCATTTTGTGGGACCAGGAGCTGAAATACCGGCCCAGCTTCTCCGCGGCGGGAGACACCGTGACTCTGCCGGTGATCCGCCAGAAGATCTGCGGCGTGAAGGACGGCAACGTCTCCCAGTACTGGCTGGACATCAAGAAGCTCATCACGCCGGACACGGAGGTGATCCGGTCCGTCCCCTGGGTCCGGGGCACGGATCCCAACCCCATCAAAGCCCATGCCACCCAGTTTTTGAAAAACGGCAGGCTGCTGCGAAATAAGATCAAGTCCCACAGCGCCTACCTCTACGGCATTCTCCGGCCGGAGGTGCAGGAGCACCTGCTGGATCAGCTGCAGCTGCTGCTGGACCAGCGGCTGATCCGGGGGACCTTTGAAAACGGCACGGAGTACACCGTGATCGCCACGGCCCTGAACCTCCCCAAAGACCTGCTGCGGAGGATCCAGAAGTTCGACTTCACGAAAAAGAACCCCAAGCTGATCTACATCAATACCACGGAGCGGATGATCTCCCTGGAGGACAGCATCCTCACCGCCTTTTTGAGCCTGGTGGGCTTTGACGTGCTGTTCTTCGTCCCCACCGGCTACCAGTGCATCGAGCAGCACTTTGCCCGCCCCTTCGCCGGCGAGACCCAGATCGGCGACTACCTCTATGACCTGACGGTCCCGGATTTCAGCACCGTGCAGGAGAGCGGCCTGCACACCATCAGAAAACTATTTGGAAGGAGTACGTAAACCATGGGCCTGGATTTCACAAGACCGAACGCCCCGCAGCCCCTTCAGGGCCAGGCGCCCGCCGCCCCCCAGGAAGAGGAGTCCTATCAGCAGTACGACATCTCCGCCGACCGGCAGATGATGACCCAGACACTGGTCAACTCGCCGGAGGTGGACGCCCTGGCCAGCCAGATCGAGGTGTACAACCTGGAGTCCATCGTCACCTTCGGCGCCGACGCGGCGGAGGAGATCTCCAAGTGCTCCGACGTGGTGCTCAACAGCATGAACCTGTCCCAGCTGGACGACTCCAGCGTCATGCTGAACACCCTGGCCAAGATCATGGACAAGTTCGACATCGAGGAGATCAAGGAGAACCCCGGTCTCTTCGGCAAGCTGTTCGGCAACCTCCGCAAGCAGCTGGACAAAATCCTGGCCAAGTACCACACCATGGGGGAAGAGGTGGATAAGATCTACGTCCAGCTGAAGCAGTACGAGGCGGACATCAAGCAGTCCAACCGGAAGCTGGAGGAGATGTTCCAGGCCAACGTGAACTACTACCACGAGCTGGTGCGCTACATCCTGGCCGGCGAACAGGGCTGCCGGGAGCTGGAGGCGTATATCGCCCAGCGCCAGGCGGACATGGAGGCCACCGGGGACAACTCCATCCAGTTCGAGCTGACCACCCTGAACCAGGCGCTGATGATGCTGGAGCAGCGGACCCAGGACCTGCGGACGGCGGAGAGCGTGGCCATGCAGTCCATCCCCATGATCAAGACCATGCAGTTCAGCAACATGAATCTGGTGCGGAAGATCAACTCCGCCTTCATCATCACCCTGCCGGTGTTCAAGCAGGCGCTGACCCAGGCCATCATGCTCAAGCGCCAGCGTTTGCAGGCGGAGGCCATGAGCGCCCTGGACGCCAAGACCAACGAGATGCTGATCCGCAACGCCCAGAACACGGCGGAGCAGGCCAAGATGACCGCCCGGCTGGCCTCCGGCAGCTCCATCAAAATCGAGACGCTGGAGAAGACCTGGCACACCATCGTCAGCGGAATCGACGAGACCAAGCAGATCCAGGAGAACGCCCGCAAGCAGCGGGTGGAGGACCAGAAGCGGCTGGAGGCCATCAAGGCCCAGTTCGACCAGATGTATCACATGCCGGACAAGGGGTCCGTAAATCATTAACCATCAAGAACGGAGGAACTTACCATGCCGATCAATCTCTCCAAGGGACAAAAAGTCGATCTCACCAAGGGCAACCCCGGCCTCACCAAGATCATGGTGGGCCTGGGCTGGGACGTGAACGCCTTTGACTCCGGCGCCGCCTTTGACCTGGACGCCGCCGCCTTTCTGCTGGGGGCCAACGGCAAGTGCCCCACGGAGCGGGACTTCATCTTCTACGGCAATCTCAAGCACAGCACCGGCGCCGTGGAGCACATGGGCGACAACCTGACCGGCGAGGGGGACGGCGACGACGAGCAGATCCTGGTGGATCTGGCCAAGGTCCCCGCCAACATCGAGCGGATCGCCTTCACCTGCACCATCTATGACGCCGAAAAGCGCCGGCAGAACTTCGGCCAGGTGTCCAACGCCTTCATCCGCATCGTGGACCAGGCCACCGGCACGGAGCTGATCCGCTACGACCTGGGGGAGGACTTCTCCATCGAGACCGCCCTCGTGGTGGGTGAGCTGTACCGCCACAACGGCGAGTGGAAATTCAACGCCATCGGCAGCGGCTTCCAGGGCGGCCTGGCGGCCCTGTGCGGCCACTACGGCATCGACGCCGAGTGATTACAAGGAGGAATATTATGCCTATCAGTTTACAAAAAGGACAGAAAGTCAGCCTGACCAAGGGCAATCCCGGCCTCTCCAAGGTGGTCGTGGGCCTGGGCTGGGACGTGAACCAGTTTGACACCGGCGGGGACTTCGACCTGGATGCCGCCGCCTTCCTGCTGGGGGAGAGCGGCAAGGTCACCACCTCCGGCGACTTCGTGTTCTACGGCAATCTGAAGCACAGCTCCGGCGCGGTGGAGCACATGGGCGACAACCTGACCGGCGCCGGGGACGGCGACGACGAGCAGATCCGCATCGATCTGTCCAAGGTGCCCGCCAACATCCAGCGCATCGCCTTCACCTGCACCATCTATGACGCGGAGACCCGCCGGCAGAACTTCGGCATGGTGTCCAACGCCTTCATCCGTATCTTTGACGAGACCAACGGCCAGGAGCTTCTCCGCTACGACCTGGGGGAGGATTTCTCCATCGAGACGGCGGTGGTGTTCGGCGAGCTGTACAAGAACAACGGCGAGTGGAAGTTCAACGCCATCGGCAGCGGCTATCAGGGCGGCCTGGCGGCCCTGTGCGCCAACTACGGCGTGGACGTGGAATAAGCGCATCCCAAAAGGGTGAATCGGAACTCTCCGGCCGGGCCGCCGGCACGGCCGGGACATTTTTGAAGGAGGAAACATCCATATGTCTGTGAGTCTGCAAAAGGGCCAGAAGATCAGCCTGACCAAGGGCAACGAGGGGCTCTCCAAAGTCATCATCGGCCTGGGCTGGGACGAGGCGGCCAAGTCCAAGGGCGGCCTGTTCGGCTCCCTGTTCGGGTCCTCCGGCCCCGCCATCGACTGCGACGCCTCCGCCTTTGCCCTGCGGAACGGCAAGCTGGTGGACAAGAAGGACATCGTCTACTTCGGCAACCTGAAGCACTACACCGGCACCATCCAGCACATGGGCGACAACCTCACCGGCGCCGGCGAGGGCGACGATGAGCAGATCGTGGTGGACCTGTCCCGGGTCCCGGCGGAGTACGACCGAATCGTCCTGGTGGTGAACATCTACCAGGCCGTGCAGCGCCGCCAGCACTTCGGCATGATCAAGAACGCGTTCATCCGCATCGTGGACGCCCGGAACAACCAGGAGCTGTGCCGGTACAACCTCTCGGAAAACTATGACAACATGACCGCCATGATCTTCGGCGAGGTCTACCGCAACAACGGCGAGTGGAAGTTCAACGCCATCGGCCAGGCCACCACGGATCCCGGCCTGGTGGAGCTGGCCCGGCGCTATATGTGAGCGCCCGCCACAGGGGAAAACAGGATACTGAAAATCGACCGCGGAAGGGGCCTGCTTGCAGCAGGCCCCCCTTCCCGCAGGGAATAGGTGTAACATCATGCATTTTAATGGACTGACTGACAAACAAGTAGAGGAATCCAGGAAGCAATACGGCTCCAACGTGATTCCGGACTCCGAGCCCACCACCTTCTGGGCGGAGTTCAAGGAGACCTTCAAGGACCCCATGATCCGCATTCTGCTGGCCATCGCGGCGCTGATGCTGGTCATGTGGGTCGCCGACTACGCGGAGATCTACGAGCCCCTGGGCACCATTGTGGCGGTGCTGATCGTGGCCTTCGTCTCCGCCAAGACCGGCGTGGCCAGCGACACCAAGTACCGCCAGCTGAAGGACAGCACCAAGAAGGACCAGTGCAAGGTCTACCGCAACGGCCTGGTCACCGTCATCGACGTGGATGACGTGGTGGTGGGGGACAAGGTCCTCCTCCAGTCCGGCGACAAGGTACCGGCGGACGGCGTGCTGATCCACGGCTCTTTGAAGGTGGACAACTCCGCTCTCAACGGCGAGGCGGAGGAGTGCCCCAAGACGGCGGCGGACGAGACCTTCCAGCTGCCGGACGACATCACCGGCGACACCTTCGTGGACGCTCACTCCCTGTTCCGGGGCGCCGTGCTGTTTGACGGCGAGGGCGTGCTGGACGTGCGCAAGGTAGGCCTCGCCACCATGATGGGCAAGATGGCAGAGGAGATGCAGGAGGACGAGCCGGACTCCCCCCTGAAGGTGAAGCTGGCCAAGCTGGCGGACATGATCTCCCGCTTCGGCTACATCGGCGCCGTGGTCATCGCCCTGATGTACTTCGGCTACTTCATCCTCTCCGCCGGCGGCTTTGCGGCGTACTTCTCCTCCGGGGCGCCGGCGGTCATCCAGGACATCGTGGAGGCCGTCTCCCTGGCGGTGGTCATCATCGTCTGCGCCGTGCCGGAGGGCCTGCCCCTGATGATCTCCCTGGTGCTGATGCAGAACACCAGCAAGATGCTGGACCACAACGTGCTGGTCCGCAAGGCGGAGGGCATCGAAACCGCCGGCTCCCTGAACATCCTGTTCAGCGACAAGACCGGCACCATCACCAAGGGCCACCTGGAGGTGGTGGAGTTCTTCACCGCCGACGGCGTGACCATCCCCCTGGACCAGCTGGCCCAGAGCGGCAAGCTGAAGAGCCTGGTGAACCTGGCCATCGGCAAGAACACCCAGTCCATGTACGACGGGGAGGGCCGCGTGGTGGGCGGCAACGCCACCGACCAGGCGCTGATGCGCTTCCTGGGCCGGGAGACCGCCGCCAAGCTGGACGACGTGGCGTCCTACGTCGTCACCAAGTCCCAGAGCTTCAACTCCGCCAACAAGTTCAGTCAGGCCTATATCGCCGGGGCCGGCCGCACCTTCTACAAGGGCGCGCCGGAGAAGTTCCTGGCCGTGGCCCGGAAGTACATCAGCCTGGACGGAGACGAGCGCCCTCTGAACCTGGACGCCCTCAACGCCAAGATCGATGAGCTGGCGGGCAAGTCCATGCGGGTGCTGGCCTTCGGCTACTCCCCCAGTGAGATGACGGAGAACGCCATCAACCCCGACACGGTGCTCATCGGCCTGGTGGGCATCCGGGACGACGTGCGCCCCGAGGCACGGGACGCCATCGCCGAGGTGCAGAAGGCCGGCATCCAGGTGGTCATGATCACCGGCGACCGGCTGGAGACCGCCGTGGCCATCGCCCGGGATGCCAACCTGCTCCGCGGCAACGAGGACATCGCCCTCACCTCCGCCCAGCTCAACGAGCTGTCCGACGACGAGGTGAAGAAGATCATCCCCCGGATCCGGGTCATCGCCCGGGCCCTGCCCACGGACAAGTCCCGGATGGTGCGCCTGTGCCAAGAGCTGAACCTGGTGGTGGGCATGACCGGCGACGGCGTCAACGACTCCCCCGCCCTGAAGCGGGCGGACGTGGGCTTCGCCATGGGCAGCGGCACTGAGGCCGCCAAGGAGGCCGGCAAGATCGTCATTCTGGACGACAACTTCCGCTCCATCAAGGATGCCATCTGGTACGGCCGGACCATCTACCACAACATCCTGAAGTTCTGCAAGTTCCAGCTGGTGATCAACGTGGCCGCCGTGGTGGTCAGCGCCATCGCTCCCTTCTTCGGCGTGGAGGAGCCCCTGAAGGTCACCCACCTGCTGTTTGTGAACCTGGTGATGGACGGCCTGGGCGCTATCATGCTGGGCAACGAGCCCGCTCAGGAGCGGTATATGTCCGAGCCGCCCCGCCGCCGGGATGAGAGCATTGTCAGCAAGCCCATGATGGCCCAGATCGTCACCATGGGCCTGTGGCTGACGGTCCTGAGCTTCGTCTTTTTGAAGCTGCCCGTCTTTGACACCCTCTTTGAGAGCATGGAGCAAAAGCTCTCCGCCTATTTCGTGCTGTTCATCTGGAGCGCCCTGTTCAACGCCTTCAACGTCCGCAGCGACCAGTTTGACATCTTCAAGGACCTGAAATTGAACCCCGGCTTCATGCGGGTGTTCCTCATCATCGTCCTGGTGCAGGCCTTCATCGTCAACGCGGCTCTGATTCCCGTGCCGGTGTTCGCCTGGATCAGCAATATGTTCAGCTGCGTTCCCTTCCCGCCTGCCGGGTGGGCGGCCGCCATCCTGTTGGCGCTGACCATGATCCCCGTGGATTTGATCCGCAAGGCCGTGGTGAACCGGAAATAAGGCCTCCCCCGCAAAAAGCAAGCGGGCACCCGTTCGGGTGCCCGCTTGCTCTATCTCACTCTCCCGCCAGGACATAGCCCAGGGCGTGGAGCCCCTGCCGGATCTGCTCCACATGGGCGGCGTCCCGGGTTTCCAGCACCATGGAGACCATGCAGGCCCCCACGTCGGAGTGCTGGTCCTCCCGGGCGTGGTTGATGCTGAGGATGTTGGCTCCGCTGTCCGCCACCACCTTGAGGAGCTGCAGCAGCGTCCCGGGCTTATCCTCCACCTTGGTGGTGATCTCCGTGATCCGCCCGGACTTGATGAGGCCCTTTGTGATGATTCGGGACAGGGTGGTCACATCCACATTACCGCCGGACACCAGGCACACCGTCTTTTTCTCCGATGTGTCCACCTTGCCGAACATCACCGCCGCCACCGGCACGGCGCCGGCGCCCTCCGCCACAGTCTTCTGGCCCTCCATCAGCGCCAGGATGGCGGAGGCGATCTCGTCCTCGCTGACGGTGACGATCTCATCCACGTACTGCTGGCACAGGGCAAAGGTCAGGTCCCCCGGCTTTTTCACCGCGATGCCGTCGGCAATGGTGGACACGCTCCGCAGTTCCGTGGGACCGCCGGCGTGGCGGGACAGGTACATGGACGCCGCCCCCGCCGCCTGGACGCCCACGATCCGGCAGTCCGGCTTCAGCTGCTTCACCGCGAAGGCCACGCCGCCGATGAGGCCGCCGCCGCCGATGGGCACCACGATCTGCTCCACCTCCGGCAGCTGTTCCAGGATCTCCAGGCCGATGGTGCCCTGGCCGGCGATCACCAGGGGATCGTTGAAGGGGTGGGCAAAGGTGTAGCCGTGCTCCTTCGTCAGCCGCTCCGCCTCCGCCGCCGCGTCGTCATAGACGCCGGGCACCAGCACCACCTCCGCGCCGTAGCCGCGGGTGGCCTCCACCTTACTGATGGGCGCCCCGGCGGGCATGCAGATTACCGCCTTGATGCCCAGCCGCGCCGCGGAAAGGGCGATGCCCTGGGCGTGGTTCCCGGCGGAGCAGGCAATGACGCCCCGGGCCGCCTCCTCCGGCGTCAGGCTGCGGATCTTGTTGTAGGCCCCCCGGAGCTTGAAGGCCCCGGTCAGCTGCAGGTTCTCCGCCTTGATGTACACGTTCTCCCCGAATTTGGGGGCCTTGTCCAGCGGCGTCCGCCGGGCGATGTCCCGCAGGGCCTCCTGGGCCTCCCGGACCATTTCCAGAGTCAGCATCAAATCCCCTCCCAAGTCTGTTTCTGACGTCTATTATATCGCAGTGCCGGGAGATTACAATGCGCAAAAGTTCCAATGTTTCCATGACAATGACATTTATTTTGCTGGTGTCTTTTATTTGCGGACACATTTCCATATTCCGGAGCCAGATGCCGCCTGGTCCCCTCCGGATCGGATGACGCCCGCTCTCCGGAATCTGCCGCCCCTGCCGGAAAGTTTTCAAATCGTCTCTATACAAACTCCGCGGAAATTGGTATACTATAGTATATTTTGTCGAAGGGGGAGTATCCGTGAAGGTACACCGGAAGCCGGCCCCGGCGGAGGCAGTCCGCCGTGAAGAGATGCCCCGCTGCGCCCCGAAGGCGGACAGCGGCCTCTCCTCCGCCCAGGCCAGGGCCCTGGCGGAGGCCGGGTGGGACAACGCGCCGGTGGAGTCCCCCACCAAGAGCGACAAGCAGATCGTCCGGGAAAATCTCTTCACCTATTTCAACCTGATTTTCGTGGTGCTGGCGGTGTGCCTGCTGCTGGTGGGGGACTGGAAGGACATGACCTTCCTCCTCATCGTGGCGGCCAACGCCGTCATCGGCATCGCCCAGCAGCTGAAGAGCAAGCGGACCATCGAGAAGCTCTCCCTCCTCTCCGCCGCCAAGGTCCGGGTCGTCCGGGACGGCAAGCTCCAGAATCTGCCGGTGGACCAGCTGGTGCGGGAGGACGTGGTGGAGTTCACCGCCGGCAGCCAGATTCCGGCGGACGGGCCTGTGCTCACCGGCCAGGTCCAGGTGAACGAGTCCCTGATCACCGGCGAGGCGGACGCCGTCACCAAGGAGCCGGGGGACCAGCTGCTCTCCGGCAGCTTCGTCATCTCCGGCAAGTGCCGGGCCCGGATGGACCAGGTGGGGGCGGATTCCTACGCCTCCAAGCTGACCCTGGCGGCCAAGAAGGACGCCGGACCCGGCAAGAGCGAGATGATGCGCTCCCTGGACCACCTGATCCGGTTCATCGGCATCGTGCTGATCCCCATCGGCGTGGCCCTGTTTTACAACCAGTTCGTGGGCCAGGATCTGGGCCTGCGGCAGTCTGTGATCTCCACAGTGGCGGCCCTCATCGGCATGATCCCGGAGGGGCTGTTCCTGCTGACCTCCGTGGCTTTGGCGGTCAGCGTGGTGCGGCTGGCCCGGAACCGGACCCTGATCCACGAGATGAACGCCATTGAGACCCTGGCCCGGGTGGACGTGCTGTGCGTGGACAAGACCGGCACCGTCACCAGCCCCCAGATGCAGGTGCGGGAGGTAGTCCCCCTGGACCCCGAGTCCTGCTCGGAGGCGGACATCACCGACATTTTAGGGGCTTTCTACCGGGTGCTGGCGCCGGACAACGACACGGCGAAGGCCATCGCGGACCGGTTCTCCTACGGCCCTGGGTGGCCGGACCGGGGGGCCGTGCCCTTCACCTCCGCCACCAAGTGGAGCGCCGTGAACTTTCTGGACCGGGGCGCCTATGTCATCGGCGCCCCGGAGTACGTGCTGGGACAGGACTTCGCCGCCCTGGAAAAGCGGACCGCCCCCTACGCCCAGCAGGGCTGCCGGGTGCTGCTGCTGGCCCAGTGCGACGGGGCGGAGATCGGCCATCTCCACGGGGTGGTAATCCCCCTGGCCCTGCTGGTGCTGGAGAACCCCATCCGCCCCAACGCCCCCAAGGTCTTTGACTATTTCCACACCCAGGGCGTGGCGGTCAAGGTCATCTCCGGCGACAACCCGGTGACCGTCTCCGCCGTGGCGGCCCAGGCCGGCATCCAGGATGCCGACCGCTGGATCGACGCCCGGGAGCTGAAAACCGATCACGACATCGCCAAGGCGGTACGGGAGTATACGGTGTTCGGCCGGGTGGTGCCCAATCAGAAGCGGAAGATCGTCCGTGCTCTCCAGAGCCAGGGCCACACAGTAGCCATGACAGGCGACGGCGTCAACGATGTGCTGGCCCTGAAGGACGCGGACTGCGGCATCGCCATGGCCTCCGGCGCCGACGCCGCCTGCCAGGTGGCCCAGCTGGTACTGCTGGACAGCGACTTCGCCGCCATGCCCAAGGTGGTGGCGGAGGGCCGCCGGGTCATCAACAATATCCAGCGGGCCTCGGCGCTGTACCTGGTGAAGAACATCCTGTCCTTCTTCCTGGCCCTCATCACCCTGTTCGCGGCCTTCCCCTATCCCTTTGTCCCCATCCAGCTGACGCTGATCTCCGCCCTGACCATCGGCGTGCCCTCCTTTTTCCTGGCCCTGGAGCCCAACCATGACCTAGTGAAGGGCAAGTTCCTCCACAACGTGCTGCGGCGGGCCTTCCCCGGCGGGCTGACGGCCATCTTCGTCATCCTCTTCGCGGAGCTGTTCGTCTACACCTTCGATCTGACGCTGGCCGAGCTCTCCACCATCTGCGTCATCCTGATGGCGGTGAACGGCCTGATGGTCATTTACTACGCCGCCCGTCCTCTGGACGTCAAGCGGATCGTCCTGCTGGCGGCCATGAGCCTCGCCATGTTCATCGCGGTGGTGTTCTACGGGGAGATCTTCTCCCTCACCGCCCTGTCCTTTGCCGCCTGGCTGGTGCTGATCGTGCTGGTTCTGCTGGTGGTGCCCATCCAGATGGGGCTGGAGTGGTGCTTTGACCGCTGCTCCGCCGCCCTGGAGCGGCGCCGGGAGCGCCGGGAAAAGCGCCGGCGGAGCACCGCCCGCAGATCCCGGCCGGAGCGCCGGCCCCGGCGGCGGTGAATGGCCGGTCCCCCTGTGCAAAAAGGCAGAGCCCCCTTCTGAGAAGGAGGCTCTGCCTTTTTCATTGACTTTCCTCTACAGCCGGACCACCGGCGCGCCCTCCGCGTCGGCGGCGTCATGGGTCACCAGCAGCACCGGCCGGACCCCCGCCGTCTCCCGGATGGCCGCCAGGGCCCGGGCGCGGTTCTCCTGATCCAGGCCGGTGAAGGGCTCGTCCAGCAGCAGCACGTCAAAGGGCGCCAGCAGCGCCCGGGCCAGGGCCAGCC
>DWYU01000084.1 GCA_019118505.1 Candidatus Oscillibacter excrementavium | reverse complement strand
GGCAAGCTGGTGCCGGACGATGTCATCATCGGCATCGTCACGGAGCGGCTGGCGGAGGACGACTGCAAGAACGGCTATATCCTGGACGGGGTGCCCCGCACCATCGCCCAGGCGGAGGCTCTGGAAAAGGCCGGGATCACATTTGACGCCGTCATCTCCATCGAGATCTCTGACGAGACCATCATGGAGCGGATGAGCGGCCGCCGGGTCTGCGAGTCCTGCGGGGCCAGCTACCACGTGGTAGCTGTGCCCCCCAAGCAGGAAGGCGTGTGCGACAAGTGCGGCGGCAAGCTGGTCCAGCGGAAAGATGATGCCCCCGAGACCGTGAAGGCACGGCTCGAGGTCTATCATAAGGAGACGGAACCGCTGAAGGACTTCTATGCCCAGCGGGGACTCCTGAAGCCTGTGGAGAATCAGCCCTCTGTGGCGGAGACCTCTCAGGCCATCCTGCGGGCTTTGGGCTGAGTTCCGCCCCGCGGAACAATCTATCACGTATATTTAAGGAGGAATTTCCTATGCTGAAAGTCGTTGGCGTCGGGAAGAGCCACTATGCGGACTATGTGAAGTCCATCAGCTCTCCCGACATTGAAATGGAGCAGATCACCCCCAATGTGTATGCCTTCCCCGGCATCCGGGGCTGCGACCCGTCCATGGTCCTCACCAGCCAGGGCGCCGTGTTCATCGACACCGCCCAGTGGATCACCCAGCTGGAGCAGATGATCGATTTCGCCAAGGAGAAGTGCGGCGGCGTCAAGTATGTGATCAACACCGAGTCCCACATCGACCACGTCTTCGGCAACCCCTACCTGAAGAAGGCCGGCGCCACCATCATCTCCCACGAGAAGATGGTGGACAGCTACTACAAGATTCCCCCCGCCTTCAATCAGACCACCTATGAGTACAACCTGGACCTGCTGAAGCGCCAGGATCCCACCCAGGTCTCCAAGCTGCTGCCTGAGGGGGAGGAGGAGATCGGCAAGCCCGACATCACCTTCTCCGACCGCATGACGCTGAAGCTGGGCGACCACACCTTCCAGATCTTCCACACTCCCGGCCACTCCCCCGAGCAGTCCAGCGTCTATGTCCCCCAGGAGCGGTGCGTCTTTGTGGGCGACAACATCTTCAACGCCTGCCAGATCTGGCTCCACAGCGTGGACTTCGACGATCTGTTCCACAGCCTGGACTGGCTGCAGAGCCTGGATGTGGACTACATCATCCCCGGCCACGGCCCCGTGAAGGGCAAGGAGTGCATCGTGGAGAACAAGCAGTTCCTGTACGCCTGGCTGGCCGCCGTGGGCGAGGGCATCGAAAAGGGCTGGAGCAAGGAGGAGTGCGTGGAGCGCATCAGCTTCGCGGACCGCTGCCCCATGGACATCGGTCAGCCGGAGTGCATGGAGTACGTCCAGACCAACAATGTCCGCAAGTGCTATGACTACCTCATGCGCAAGGCGGAGCTGTGAGAGGTGGCAGTATGACGGAACGCTCTGTCGCCATCATCGGCAAAGGCATGATCGGCATCAGCATGGCGGTGCTATTCACCGGCAACGGGATCCCCACCATCGTGCTGGCCAAAAACGCGGACGTGGGCCTGGAGAAATACCGCACCTATTACCGGGACCTGATGGGCCAGGGCCTGGTGACAGAGCGGCAGGCGGCCGCCTGCGAGCGGCGGCTGTCCTTCACGGAGTCCTACCAGGACCTGGCGGACGTGGAGATCGTCTTTGAGTGTGTCACGGAGAAGCTGGAGGTCAAGTACGAGGTCTACCGCCAGATCGAGGCCAACTGCCCCCATCTGAAGGCCATCGCCTCCACCACCTCCGCCATCTCGCCGGCGGACCTGGCCAAGGGCATGTCCGCCCCGGAGAAGGTCATGGTGGCCCATCCCTACAACCCGCCCCACATCGTCCCCTGTGTGGAGCTGGTGAAAAACGACTTCACCGATCCGGAGGCGCTGGAGGCTGTCTCCGCCCTGCTGGAGCACTGCGGCCGGGAGGTGTGCCGGATGAACAAGCCGGCCCCCGGCTTCATCGCCAACCGCCTCCAGCACGCCCTGTACCGGGAGGCTGTCTACATGGTGGAGCAGGGGATCTGCGGGCCGGAGGACATCGACAAGTGCATCCGCTCCAGCTGGGGCCCCCGCTATACCTCCATCGGCCTGTTCGACCACTTTGACTACGCGGGCCTGGACCTGATCGCCAACATCGAGACGTACCTCTACCCGGACCTGTGCAATGACACTGCGGTGCAGCCCTTCATCCAGGAGCGGCTGGACCGGGGCGACCTGGGCTACAAGACCGGCGTGGGCGTCTATGACTGGCGGCAGCGGGACATGGACGACTTCCGCCGCCGGGTCTCCGCCCCCTATCTGAAAACCTTCAACTGGAAGCTGCCGGAGGACTGAGTGCGCCGCGCGGTCCCATTCGGAACTCCTCCTGAACAGAAGAACCGCCCCCGGAGAACTGCGTTCTCCGGGGGCGGTTTTTCTCCCGCTCTCTTTCCCGCTCAGGGGGGTCCTGCCGGCGGCAGGGTCACGATCCGGCCGCAGAGCCGCTCCAGCAGGGCGCTGTTGTGGCTGACGATCAGGAGCCCCAGCTCCCGCCGGCGGGCCTCCTCCAGCAGGAACTGCCAGATCTGGGCCTGGGTGATCTGGTCCAGCATGGCGGTGATCTCGTCGCACAGCAGATAGCGGGTCCGGGGCCCCAGGGCCCGGGCGATGCAGAACCGCTGGAGTTCCCCGCCGGAGAGTTCCTGGGGATACCGGCGGAGCCACTGGGGCTGGATGTGGAGGGCCTCCAGCAGGCGCTCCTCCACCGGGCCGGCCTCATGCAGCGAGGCCTCCAGCGGCAGGAGCGGGTCCAGGGCCGTCTCCGGGTGCTGCCAGATCATCTGCACCGGGCAGGCCCCCCGGTACCGGGACAGAGGCTCCCCGTCCAGCAGGACCTGGCCGTCCGCAGGCCGCTGGTATCCCGCCAGGAGCCGGCAGAGGGTGGTCTTGCCCCGGCCGCTGGGGGCGGACAGCCCCAGCCGCTCCCCGGGCTCCAGGACAAGGCTGACGTGCTCCAGCACCGGCCGCTGGCCCCGGCGGGGATAGCGGAAGGTGATGTTCTTGGCCTCCAGGCTCATGGGCGCTCCCCTCCCTCCGGAAAATAGCACCGGACCCGGCCGCCCCGGAGGGCGGTGTCCGGCACCGGCCCGCCGGACCGGCAGGCCTCCCGGCAGCGGGCGCACCGAGGGGCGAACTGACAGCCCGCCGGAATCTCCCCCGGATAGGGCTGGGTGCCGGGGATGGGGACAAAGCCGTTCTGGGGCAGGGCGTTCCACAGGGCCCGGGTGCAGGGGTGGCGCAGGGTCCCGGCGGCGAAGTCGGCGGCGTCCGCCTCCTCGATGGTCTCTCCCGCATAGAGCACCAGCACCCGGTGGGCGATGGTGAGGGCCAGCTCCAGATCGTGGGTGATGAGCAGCACCCCGGCCCCCTCCTCCGCCAGCTCCCGGAAGTGGCCCAGGATGCGCCCGGCGGCCCGGGCGTCCAGGCCGGGGGTGGGCTCGTCGGCGATGATCAGCTTCGGCCGCTCCACCACGGCGGCGGCGATCAGCGCCCGCCGGGCCATGCCGCCGGAGAGTTCGAAGGGATACATCCCCTCCACCTCCGCCCCCAGGCCGTACCGGGCCAGGACGGCACGGCTCTCCGCCCGCGCCCTGTCATCCCGCCAGCCCCGGCGGATCTGGGGGCCGATCTCCATCAGGGGGTCCAGATAGGTGACCCCCTGGGGCACCAGCGCGATCTCCCGGCCCCGGAGGCCCTCCACCCGCCGCCGGGTGAGGGGCTCGCCCCCATAGGTGATGGTCCCCTCCAGGCTGGCGTTGTATGGGAGGATGCCCAGGATACCGTGGGCCAGCAGGCTCTTTCCGGAGCCGCTGGAGCCCACCACCGCCGTCACCTGGCCCGGCCGGATGGCAAAGGACAGATCCCGGATCACCGGCAGGCTCCGCCGCCGGGTGCCCCGGTCATATTGGGTAAAGGAGATGGAGAGGTGCTCCACCTGTAACAGAGGCTCCATGGACGGCCTCCTTTCCTGAGATTCGGGCGGACACACAGGCCCGCCCTCACTGATGCACGCTGGAGGGATCCAGCAATCGCCGCACCTGCTCCCCCAGGCCGGCGAACAGCAGCACCACCCCCACCAGGGCCGCGCCGGGAAACAGGGCCAGCCACCACCGACCGGTGGTGAGGTACTGCATACTCTCCGACAGGATCACCCCGATGGCGGGCTGCTCCGAGGACAGGCCGAAGCCCAGAAAGGTGACGCTGGCCTCGTGGAGGATGGCATGGGGGAACTGAAGGATCAGCCCCGTGAGGAACTGGGGCAGCAGATGTGGCAGCAGATGGCGCCGGACCAGCTGTCCCCGGGGCACCCCCAGCTTCTCCGCCGCCAGCAGATAGGGGGCCTGGCGGAGCTGGAGGACCTCCTCCCGGACCAGCCGGGCCAGGGAGGGCCAGTGGCTGAGGGACACACCGGCCACCACCCCCAGAAAGCCCCGGCCGCAGGCCAGGGAAATCAGCATCACCAGCAGGATGTGGGGAATGCCCAAAAACAGGTCGATCAGCCAGGAGAGGACCGCGTCCGCCCGGCGGTTCAGGGCGGCGGCCACACCCAGGGCCAGAGCGATGACGGCGCTGACGCAGGCGGTGAGCGCCCCGATGCGGATGGACAGGGACAGCCCTGCCAGGGTCCGGGCGAGCATATCCCGGCCCAGCCAGTCGGTGCCGAACAGCCTGTCCAGGCTGGGGGCCAGATTGGTGTGGGCAAAGTCCGTCTCCGTGGCCCGGTCTGTCAGGAGCGCCCCTGACACCGTGACGGCCAGCAGGATCACCGCCGTGAGCAGCAGCAGGCAAAGGGTCCTCTGCCGCCGGTTCCAGGTTCTCATCGCCGGGCCGCCCCCCTTCTGATCTTGGGGTCCACCACGCCGTAGAGCAGGTCCGCGGCCAGATTGCCGGCAAAGACGATGGCGGCGGTGATGACGGTGATCCCCAGCAGTAAAGGAAGATCACTCCCCAGCCCGGCGTTGACAGCGGCCTGGCCCAGGCCGGGATAGGAGAACACCTGCTCCACCAGCACGGAGCCGCCGATGATCTCGCTGACCGAGGCGAACTGCAGGGTGATGGCCGGCAGGGCCACGTTCCGCAGGCCGTGGCGCAGGACGATGGCGGGCAGCTTCTCCCCTCTAGCCCGGGCGAAGAGCACATAGTCCGACTCCAGCACGTCCACCATCTTCTCCCGGGTGTGGAGGGCGATGGAGGACACCCCGGTGATGCTGAGGGTCAGGGCCGGGAGCACGGCGTGCTGGAGCCGCTCCAGGAACGTCACGCTGTCCGCCGCCGCGCCGATGGGCACCGACAGTCCGATGGGGAACCACCCCAGCCAGACGGAGAACACCATCAGCAGCAGAAGGGCCAACCAGAAGGTGGGGGTGCTGGAGATCAGCAGGCACCAGCCCCGGATGAGCCGGTCCGGCCACCGGCCCCGCAGGGCCCCGGCCGCCACGCCCAAGGCCAGGCCCAGCACGCCGGACAGCACCCAGGCGAAGAGCAGCAGCCCCAGGGAGTTCCCCAGCCGCTCCCCGATGATCTGGAGCACCGGCTGGCGGTACAGCAGCGAGGTGCCGAGGTCTCCCCGGACCGCGTCGGCCAGCCAGCCCAGATACCGCTCCGGCAGGGGGATATTGGTGCCCCAGTAGTCCTCCAGCTGGGCGATCTGCTCCGGGCTCATGGAGCCCAGGGCCGCCTGGCCCACGTTGGTCTGCAGCGGGTCCAGGGGGGAGGCGGCCATCAGCAGGAAGGCCGCCAGGCTCACCCCCAGCAGGAGCAGCACCATCCGGATGCACTTTTTTCCCGCGAATTCCAGGCGGTGTCTCATGGGGTCGCTCCTTTCCGAGGGTCAGGGATTTTCCGCCGGCAGCTCCCAGCTCCACCGGTCCACGTTGTTGACGATGGACCAGCCGTGTCCGTGGGGGTGGATCTTCTGCTCCGCGATCCGGAGCCCGTCCCGCACCCAGTACAGGTGGTCCACGTTCACCAGCCACACCCAGGGGATGTCCCCCTCCTGGGTGACGCCGGTGGTGCCGTCCCACTGGGCCAGCTGCCAGAGTTCATAGGACGCCTCCAAATCAGTGCTGGCCAGGGCCTGGTCCATATAGCGGTCCACGGCGGGGTTGGCGTAGGGGGAGTACTGGGCGGAGCCGGTGTCCCCGATGGTGTGATAGAGATTGTAGAGCTCCATGGGGGTGTGGGCGCCCCACCCCCAGATCAGAGGCTGGGAGAGGGCCTGGTCATAGGCGGTGTCCCAGCCCACGCCCTCCAGGGTGCAGGCGATGCCCAGCTCCTCCAGCTGACCGGCGAAGTCGGCGCACAGAGCCTGACGCACCGAGTCCCCGGTGGAGTAGAGCAGGTCCAGCTCCGCCCGGATGCCGTCCTTGTAGCGATAGCCGTCATCGCCTAGGAGCCAGCCCGCCTCATCCAGCAGGGCGGCGGCCCCCTCCGGATCGTAGGACACCTCCGAGGCCGGGTTGTACCAGGGCAGATTGTCGCAGACGCTGTAGGCCGGGGAGCCGTGGCCGTTCAGCACGTGGTCGATCATCTCCTGCCGGTCGATGCCGATATTGATGGCCCGGCGGACCCGCACATCTGCGGTGAAGTCATTGCCCACGGCCCGGCCCCGGCTGTCCGTCCCGGCGGGGACAGCGGGCAGGTTGAAGCCCCGGTTGTCCACGCTGTCATAGGCGGCCAGAGTATAGCCATCGATGGTCTGGTCGGAGTAGGTGGCGGAGGTGTAGGCCACGTCCACCTGCCCCGCCTGGGCCGCCAGAAAGGCGGCGTCCTCCTCCATGAAGAGGATCACCACCCGCTGGATCTCCGGGGCCTCCCCGTAGTAGTCCGGATTTGCCTCCAGGATCACCTGCTGGCCCCGGTCCCACTGGACCAGCTCATACCGGCCGGAGCCGATGGGATTTGCCCCGTAGGTGGCCGGGTCATAGGCGTGCTCCGGCACGATGCCCACGATGGCCATGGTATAGGGCCAGATGGAAAAGGGCCGGGTCATGTGAAAGACCACGGTGGTGTCGTCCGCCGCTTCTGCAACATCCAGCATGGTGAAGTCGTTGACGGAGCTGCTGGACTTCACGGTGTTGTAGGTGAAGGCCACGTCCGCCGCCGTCAGGGACTCCCCGTCGGTGAACACCGCGTCCTCCCGGATGTGTACCGTCCAGGTGAGGCCGTCGCCGCTGACCGCGTAATCCGTCGCCAGGTCATAGCCGATGGTGAGGTCCGTGTTGGTGACCGTCAGGGTGGACTGGATCAGGGGCTCGTGGACGTGCTCCCCCGCCCCCCAGCCGAAGGCCGGGTCAAAGCCCGCGGCGGGCTCGGAATTGGGGTCCATGGCGATGACCACAGTGTCCGCCCCCTGGGCGGGGCCCTCCGCCGCGGAAGCGCCGGCGGCGGACGGCCCCCCGCAGCCGGTCAGGGCGCCGGCCGCCAGCGCGGCGGCCAGGAAGATGCTGACAAGGTATTTTCCTTTCATGGAACCCCTCACTTATGGAAATCTTCCCGCCGCAGCTGCCCCAGGGCCTCCTGAAGGACCGCCTGATAGGGGACGCCGTGCTTCCGGGCCAACTCCGCCGCATCCTCGAACTCCGGCTTTACGTGGGTGACGCCGTAGCCCCGGGCCAACTTCAGCTTCACCGGTCCCCACTGAGTCTGGACCATCCCCGCGCCGGGCTCCAGGAAGTATTTACCGCACCGCCGGACCCGCAGGCCGTTGGTGGTGGTCTCCGCCAGGATCCTCCGGGCCAGCTCTCCCTCCTGCTCCGGGGCGCACAGCACCGTCAGCACGTGGCCGGGGCGGCCCTTCTTCATGGTGCCGGGGATGGTGTACACGTCCAGGGCCCCTGCCTCCAGCAGGCGGGAGGCGGCAAAGGACAGTGCCTCCGGCGTCATGTCATCGACATTGCACACCAGCTCCAGGATCTCCCCGTTGGCCTCCTCCGGCGTCTCCCCTAGGAAGGCCCGGACGCAGTTGGCCTGCTGGAACTGCTTGGTGCCGATACCCACGCCCACGGCCTTGGTGACCATGACAGGCATGGGGCCGTATCCGTCGGCGAAGCTGGTCAGCAGGGCCGCGCCGGTGGGGGTGCACAGCTCCCCCTGGACCGCTCCGCCGTAGATGGGCACGCCGGAGAGCAGGTTGGCGGTGGCCGGGGCCGGAACGGGCATCACCCCGTGGGCGCACCGAACGGTGCCGCTGCCCACGTGGATGGGGGACACCACGATCCGCTCCGGCGCCAACAGGTACAGGGCGTAGCACACCCCTGCCACATCGGCCACCGCGTCCAGGGCCCCCACCTCGTGGAAGTGGACGTCTCCCACCGGACAGCCGTGGGCCTTGGCCTCCGCCTGGGCGATGGCGTCGTACACCCGCCGGGCCCGGCGGCGCACCTCCTCCGGCAGGGGCAGGCCGTCCAGAAGCTCCCCGATGTGCCCCGGCGTGGCGTGGTGATGATGGCCCGCACCGTGGTCATGGGGGTGATCGTGGTCGTGGTCATGTCCATGGTCATGGTCGTGGGCCTCTCCGTGGCTGTGGACGTGGGGGTGGGGCGCCTCCGCGGGAACGGAGCCCTCCGTCTCTTCCTGGCCGTGGACCGTCACCGCCATGTGGGTGCCGGCGATGCCGCAGGTGGCGGCAGCCTGGGCCTCCACCCGGACGCCGGGCAGGCCCAGGGCGTTCATGGCGTCCAAAAACGCCTGCTTGTCCTCCAGAAGCTCATACAGGGCGGCCATCAGCATATCCCCGGCGGCGCCCATATTGCATTCAATGTAAAGTATTTTCATTTTACTCTTTCAGCCCTTCCATCTGATTGATCCGGCTGGCCAGATACCCCGCGCCGAAGCCGTTGTCGATATTCACCACGCTACACCCGGAGGCGCAGGAGTTCAGCATGCTCAGCAGGGCGGACAATCCGCCGAAGCTGGCACCGTAGCCCACGCTGGTGGGCACGGCGATCACCGGGCAGTCCACCAGACCGCCCACCACGGAGGCCAGGGCCCCCTCCATTCCCGCCACGGCGATGACGCACCGGGCAGCCATCAGGGTGTCCAGGTTGGCCAGCAGCCGGTGGAGCCCCGCCACCCCCACGTCGTACAGGCGGGTGACCCGGTTTCCCATGGCCTCGGCGGTGAGGGCCGCCTCCTCCGCCACCGGGATGTCGCTGGTGCCGCCGGTGGCCACCACGATGTGCCCCAGCCGCTTCTGCTCCCCGGGGAAGGCCAGCCCCAGCCGGGCGTCGGCGTGATACTCCAGGGGGACGGCCCTGCCGACCTCCTCTGCCGCCTCCGGGCCGATGCGGGTCACCAGGATGTTCCGGCACCCCCGCTCCCCCATGGTCTGGGCGATGCCCGCGATCTGCTCAGGCGTCTTGCCGGCGCCGTAGATCACCTCCGCCGCCCCCTGGCGGACGGAGCGGTGGAAGTCCACCTTGGCGTAGCCCAGGTCCTCAAAAGGCGCCTCTTTGAGCTTCAGCAGGGCGTCCTCCGGAGCGGTGGCGCCCTCCGCCACGCTGCGGAGCAGCTGCAAAATATCGTGTTTGTTATCCATGGAAGTGCCTCCTCTCAGGCGGACGGGGCCCTGGGGGCCAGGTCCAGCAGAATGTCTGAAAAGTCCGACCGGAGGGCGGCCGTCAGGTCCTCCCGCCGCTCCAGGGCCAGGGGCAGCTGGGCCGCCGTCACCTGGATGCGGGCCGCCCCGTGGAAGAGCCGCACCCGGAAATCCCGGAAGCCCAATGCCGCCAACGCGGCCTCCGCCCGCTCCACCCGCTCCAGGTCCCGGGCCTGGATGGGCGTTCCGGTGGGGATGCGGGTGGCCAGACAGGCGTAGGCCGGCTTGTCCCAGGTGAACAGCCCCGCCTCCCTGGACAGGCGGCGGACCTCCTCCTTGGTAAGGCCGCACTCCCGCAGGGGCGAGCGGACCTCCAGCTCCCGCAGGGCCCGCATTCCGGGGCGGTCCCCCGCGTCGTCGGAGGCATTGGTGCCGTCCAGCAGCACCGGATAGCCGTCCCGCCGGGCGGTCTCCCACAGGCGGTTGAACAGGGCCCGCTTGCAGTGGTAGCACCGCTGGGGGCCGTTGGCCGCCGCCTCCGGCACCGCCAGGATGTCCAGCTCCACCACAGTCAGGGGCACATCCAGCTCCCGGGCCAGACGGCAGGCGTCCTCATACTCAAATCGGGGCTGGAAGGGAGTCTTGGCATAATAGGCCCTCACATCGCAGCCATACTTTTTGGCGGCCCACAGGAGGAGGGCCGAGTCCGTCCCGCCGGAGAAGGCGGCCGCCGCCTTGGGCACTTGTTGGAAAAAGGTTTCCAGCGTCATAGATCGCTCCTTTCCGGAAATCCACAGAAAAAGGCGTCTGTCTCCCCCGCTTCGCCGGGGAAAACAGGCGCCTTCCTGACACCGCTGTGCTTCTGTATGATTTTCCGCGCCGCCCTGAGCGGAGCGGCGCTCGGTTCCTTTATGGTCTATCAGGTGATACGGAGCGGTTCCCGACTTCTGTCAGGCCGCCCCGGCTTCCTGCCGGCGGCGGGGTTCCTCCGTTTCGGATTGTATTGTACCATCTGGAGTATGCTCCAAGTCAAGAGGCATCGGCCAACTTTTTCAAAATTTTTTCCAGGCCTCCGCCTGCGGCGCCGCCCTCGCCGGGCGGCTTCTGCCCGCCGGCAGGCGAAATGAGCCCCGCACACCCGTCAACGCCGCGGCGCCCCGGAGGGACGATTCCCTCCGGGGCGCCTTTTGGGGATGCGGAGCGCTCTGCCGCATCTTTTCCCTCTTCACGGCCGCTCACAGCCGGTGCTGGTCTCCCCACTCGCACATGGCGTCCAGAATCGGGATCAGGGACTTGCCCCGGTCTGTGAGGCTGTACTCCACCTTGGGCGGGATCTGGGGGTACTCCTCCCGGTGGACCAGCTGATCCGCCTCCAGCTCCTTCAGCGTGGAGCTGAGGGTCTTGTAGGAGATCTCCCCGATGTATTTCTTCATCTCGTTGAAGCGGACCACGCCGAACTCCATCAGGGTGTAGAGGATCGTCATTTTGTACTTCCCGTTGATCAGGGACAGGGTGTAGCTGAAGCCCGTCGTGCTCAGGCACTCGCCGGAGATGCACCGTTCGCTCATTTTACGCTCTCCTTTTGGTAAGTATACTACTTTTCTGTTAGTATCGCACTTTGATGTGCGTACTTGCTTTTCCTACCGCGTTTGCTATGATTATACTATCAGCGGCGGGGCAAGTCAATCCCGCGGGAAGGCCGGACCTCCCCGCAGAGCCGCCCCGGAGTGACGCGGAAACAAGGAGGAGTTTTACAATGAGCAAAAACATCGTGGTCATCACCGGCAGTCCCCGGAAGAACGGTAACAGCTTTGCCATGACCGACGCCTTCATCCAGGCCGCCGAGGCCAAGGGGCACACCGTCACCCGCTTTGACGCTGCGGACAGGAACCTCACCGGTTGCCGCGCCTGCGAGACCTGCTTCAAGACCGGCAAGGCCTGTTCCTTTGACGATGACTTCAACACCATCGCCCCGGCCATTCTGGAGACGGACGCGGTGGTCTTTACCATGCCGGTGTACTGGTACTCCATCCCCTCCCAGATCAAGGTGGTCATCGACAAGCTGTACTCCCTGGTCGTCGGCGGAAAGGACTACGCCGGCAAGGAGTGCGCCCTGATCGCCTGCTGCGAGGAGGCGGACATGACGGTGCTGGACGGCGTCCGGGTGCCCATGGAGCGCACCGCCGCCCTGCTCAAGTGGACGATGGTGGGCGAGGTCCTGGTGCCCGGCGTGCTGAACGTGGGCGACATCGCCAAGACAGACGGCATCCGGCGGGCGGCGGCCCTGGCGGACAAAATCTGAGGGGGACACACCATGGGCAGGAACATCGTGATCCTGAACGGGAGCCCCCGGAGAAGCGGGAATACCTCCGCGCTGGTCAAGGCCTTTGCCGAGGGGGCGGAGGCCGCCGGCCACACGGTGACAGAGTTCTTCCTGGACGCCATGGACATCCACGGCTGCAAGGGGTGCTTCGGCGGCCGCAGCAGCCGGGACTGCCCCTGTGTCCAGCAGGACGGCATGGCAGACATCTATCCGGTGGTCAAGGCGAGCGACGTGGTGGTGCTGGCCAGTCCGCTGTACTACTGGAATCTGAGCGGGCAGCTGCGGACCGCCGTGGACCGGCTCTTTGCCCTGGAGGAGGGGGACGGCAACCTGCTGCGGGGCCGCGGCCGGGCCTCCGCCCTTCTGATGGCGGCGGAGGGGAACGGCTTTGCGGATGTGCTGGCCTACTATGACCACCTGACGGAACACCTCCAGTGGACCAACCTGGGCCACATCCTGGCCGGCGGCAACATGGAGGCGGGGGACATTCAAGGCAAGGCCGAGCTCCGGCAGGCCTATGACCTGGGGCACTCCATCCGGTGATCCCCCTCCGGAGAAATACGGGGTATCCGGGGGCAATCCCCCGCAAAAGAGCCTCCGCAGGCAGTCGCCTGCGGAGGCTCTTCGTTTGGGCTGCGGTCGCCTGTCTCCTGGCGGCCCGCGGACAGGTCAGGACGCCTTCTCAAACTGGCTGTTGTACAGGTCGGCGTAGAAGCCGCCCTTGGCCAGCAGCTGCTGGTGGGTGCCCTGCTCGATGATGTCCCCGTCCTTCAGGACTAGGATCAGATCGGCGTTCTTGATGGTGGACAGCCGGTGGGCGATGACAAAGCTGGTGCGGTGCTCCGTCAGCCGGTCCATGGCCTGCTGGGTGATCAGCTCCGTGCGGGTGTCCACGGAGGAGGTGGCCTCATCCAGGATCAGCATGGGGTTGCCCTGGATCATGGCCCGGGCGATGGTCAGCAGCTGCTTCTGGCCGGCGGAGATGGCGATGCTGTCGTCCAGCACCGTGTCGAAGCCCTGGGGCAGCGTCTCGATGAAGTGGTAGATGCCGCAGGCCCGGCAGGCCTCCTCCAGCTGCTGGTCCGTGACGCCGGCCTTGTTGTAGACCAGGTTCTCCCGGACGGTGCCCTCAAACAGCCAGGTGTCCTGCAGGACCATGCTGAACAGGTCATGGACGCTCTCCCGGGTCATCTCCGAGGTGGGCACGCCGTCGATCCTGATGCTTCCGCTGTTGATCTCAAAGAACCGCATCAGCAGGTTCACCAGGGTGGTCTTGCCGGCGCCGGTGGGGCCCACGATGGCCACCTTCTGGCCCGGCCGGATGTGGGCGGAGAAGTCCTTGATGATGATCTTGTCCGGGTTGTTGGGGTAGCTGAACCGGACGTGGTCAAACTCCACCTCGCCGCGGACATCGGTGAGGGCGGTGCGCTTGCCGGTCTCGTCGGGCAGCTCCTCCTCGTGGAGGAAGTCGAAGATGTGGTCGCCGGCGGCGGCCGCTGTCTGCATCTGGGTCATGCCCTGGGCCAGGGTGCTCAGGGGCGAGGTGAACAGCCGCACATAGAGGATGAAGGCCACGATGACGCCGAAGGAGATCTCCCCGCTCATGGCCAGGGCGGAGCCCAGGACGCACACCACCACATAGCCCAGATTGCCGATGATGGTCATCAGGGGCTGCATGATGCCGGAGAGGAACTGGCTGCGCCACTCCGCGTCGTACAGGGCGGCGTTCATGCCGCCGAAGGTCTCCTTCACCTGCGCATTGGCCCGGGAGAGGCGCACCACATCGTGGCCGGAGTACATCTCCTCCACGTAGCCGTTCAGGGTGCTCAAATTCTCCTGCCGGGCGGTGAAGTATCTCTGGGACCGGAGCATCACCACCGCCATGATCAGGAAGCCCGCCAGGGTGACGGCGATGGCCGCCAGGGCCATGCGCCACTCCGTGAGAAACATCATCACCAGGCAGCCGATGAACTGGGCCGCCGCGCTGATCATGGAGGGCAGGCTGTTGGCCAGGGCCTGCTGCAGGGTGCTGACGTCGTTGGTGACCCGGCTGAGGATGTCGCCGTGGGACACCTTGCTGAAATAGCTCATAGGCACCCGGTTGATCTTCCGGGACAGGTCCTGCCGCAGGTCCCGGGACAGGTCCAGGGTGACGGTGGCCATGATGAAGTGCTCCACGTAGGTGAACACGGCGCTGAGGCCGTAGATCACCAGCAGGATCCCGCCGATATGGCCGATGGCGGCCAGGTCGATCTCCCCGCTCAGGGCGTCGGAGATCAGGTCCGTGATCTGGCTGAGCAGGTTGGGGCCGATGATGGTCAGCACCGCGCCGGCCACGGCGAAGCAAAACGCCACGGCGGAGGGCATTTTCAATTTATTGGAATAGGTGAACAGCTCCTTCAGCACGCCGCCGATGCCCCGTTTGCTTTTGGCCGGCGCGCCCATTCTGTTCCGCATCATATTCGGCATTTGAAATCCCTCCTTACGCCCCCAGCTCTTCCGGAGAGAGCTGGGACCGGGCGATCTCCTGGTAGACGGGGCAGGTCCGCATCAGCTGGTCGTGGGTGCCCATCCCCACCACCTTCCCCTCGTCCAGGACGATGATTTTGTCCGCGTTCCGGATGGTGCCGATCCGCTGGGCCACGATCAGGCGGGTGGTGTCCTTCAGCTCCCGGTCCAGGCCCGCCCGGAGTCTGGCGTCCGTCCGGTAGTCCAGGGCGGAGAAGGAGTCGTCAAACACCAGGATCTCCGGGCGCCGGGCCAGGGCCCGGGCGATGGAGAGCCGCTGCTTCTGGCCGCCGGAGACATTGGTGCCCCCCTGGGCGATGGGGGCGTGGATGCCGCCGGGCAGCTTGTCCACAAACTCGCTGGCCTGGGCCAGGTCCAGGGCCTTCCGGACATCCTCGTCGGAGTCCCCGCCCCGGCTGGCGCCGAACAGCACGTTGCTGCGGACATCGCCGGAGAACAGGACCGCCTTCTGGGTCATATAGCCCACCCGGTCATACAGGGCGTCGAAGGTATAGTCCCGCACGTCCACTCCGTCCACCAGCACCTGGCCCTCGGTGGCGTCATAGAACCGGGCGGCCAGACTCACCAGGGTGGTCTTGCCGCTGCCGGTGGCGCCGATGAAAGCCACCGTCTCTCCCTGTCTGGCGGTGAAGCTGATGTGCTCCAGCACATTTTTGTCAGAGGAGGGGTAGTTGAAGGAGACGTCCCGGAACTCCACGGTACCGGTCTCCGGGGCGTCGGTGCGGGTGCCCTGGGTCAGGCTGTTCCGGGTTTCCAGCACCTCGTTGATCCGCTGGGCGGACACCTGGGCCGCCGGGATCAGCATAATGATCATCACCATCATCATGATGGACATGATGACATAGGTGGCATAGGTGCCGAACACCACGATGTCGCTGAAGGATGCAAGCCTTGCGGCGGTGTCCGCAGCGGGCACCGCGTTCACGATGGAGGCGCCCACCCAGTAGATCACCAGAGACAGGGCGTTCATGGCCAGGGTGACGCCGGGCATCAGAAAGGCAAAGGCCCGCTGGTTGAACAGCTGGGTGTGCATCAGCTCCTCGTTGCCCTTGCGGAACTTGGCATTCTGATAGTCCTCGGCGTTGTAGGCGTGGACCACGTTGATGCCGTTCAGATTCTCCCGGGCCACCAGGTTGATGTGGTCGGTGAGCTTCTGCACCCGGCGGAACCGGGGCACGACGACCCCGATGATGACCACCATCATCACCAGCAGCGCCGCCACGAACCCGGCGGTGATGGCGGAGAGGGTCCAGCTCTTGTTGACAATCTTCACGATGGCCCACACCGCCATCACCGGGGACTTGATGAGGATCTGCAGGCCCATGGACACCAGCATCTGCACCTGGGTGATGTCGTTGGTGGTGCGGTTGATGAGGCTGGGGACGGAGAAGGCCATCATCTCCTGCTGGCCGAAGTCGGCGATCTTGCGGAACACCGCCTCCCGGATGGAGAAGCTGAATCCGGCGGCCACCTTGGCCGTCAGATAACCGCAGATGACGCACAGCACCGCGCTGGCCAGGGTGCAGCCCAGCATCTCCAGCCCGGTGTTGAGAATGTCCCCCATGGTGCTCCCTGGGGTCTTGATAAGCACCGTCAGGTTGCTCATGTAGTCGGGCAGCGACAGGTCAAAGTAGATCTGGCCCAGAATGAGCACCGCGCAGACGGCGGCCATGGTCCACTCCCGCCTGCGCAGGTTCTGAAGCAGTTTCAGCATGGAAGTCCTCCTTACAGCAAAGTCGTTTCGTTTTTACAATCTCCAGAATCGATGGGCAAAGCAGGCCCGCAGGATGGAGGACACCCCCTGGAAGATCAGCAGGATCCCCACCAGAAAGCTGAGGGCGAACAGCTGGGAGACGGGGTCCCAGAAGGAGAAAAATCCGACCACCGCCAGCAGGATGCCCAGGGCGGTGAACCAGCCCCAGCCCGGCACCCCCAGCCGCCTCAGCTCAAAAGAGTTGACGAATTTGCTGACGCCGGAGTACAGCAGCCACATTCCGAAGATCAGGGGCAGCGTCAGCATGGTAAAGGCCTGGTGGAACAGGAGGAACAGAGAGAGCAGCACCGTCAGGATGCCGTCCAGCAGAAACCAGCCGGCGCCGGCCATATAGCGGTTCCCCCTGGCGAAGATCACGATGTCGATGACGCCGGAGAGCAGCATGGAGATGCCCAGATACAGGGACAGGGTGGTCCACGCCGCGCCCGGATTGATGAGGCAGATGACGCCGGCGATGATCAGCAGCACACCGGCCAGGATCCACAAAACACGAGAGACTGTCTGATTCATAAAATTTCCTCCTTTTCGATTGATTCATCTGGTTGCGGCGCCGGGCGGCCTGTCCGGATTTCTCTCTCCGGACAGGTCTCCGGCGTCTGGCGCAGCACGCCGTAGAGGAACAGGTCCAGCATCTCCCCGGCATGTTCCAGCATGGTGTGGAGGTCCGGGCCCTTTTTCCCGCCCTGGCAGTAATAGGCCATGGCATTCTGGAAGAAGGTCCCGATCCCCTCAAGATGCCGGATCACCTTGTCCGGCTCCAGGCCGGGCCGCAGCGGCATCCGCTGGACCAGCCTCCGCATAAATTCCCGATTCGTCTCCTGAATGGGCGCACGCAGCTGCTGGATCTGATCCGCCAGGGACCTGGGCGGCCGCAGCATGGCATGTTCGAACACCGCCTTCTGCCAGGGATTCCGCTCAAAATATCGCTCCCGGAGCAGGAAGTAGCCCTTGATGGCCTCCAGCGCATCCTGCCCGTCCAGCTCCGCCATATGCTGTTCCACATAGGCCTTCAAATCGGAAAAGGTGCGCTCCACACACAGCAGAAACAGCTGGTCCTTGCTGGAGTAGTAGTGATACATCATCCCCTTGGAAATCCCGTGGTTGGCGCAGATCCGCTCCATATTCACCTGGTCGTAGCCATTCGTCCCGAATTCCTCCAGGGCTGCCCGGTAGATCTCCCTCCGGCTGTGCTCCTGGCGCTCCTTCTGTGTCATGGACGTCCCCCTCCTCTGTGAAGGTTTACGGGCTAGGGGAGCGCCCGGGCGGACAGCCGCCCGCCGCTCCTCCCGGCACCCGCCGCCAAGTGCGGCGAGTTATAGACGATCTCGTCTACAAATCCAGAGTATACTAGTTTGAGACGATTTCGTCTGTATTCTTTTCGTAAACGATTTATGAACTTTTTGCAAACAGCGCCGGGCCGTCACCCCACCTGATAGCGCCTCATCCACTCGTTCACCTGCAGCAGGTAGGCGATCATCTGGGGGCCTGCCATCAGCTGGCCGAACCAGGGCCTGCCGTAGTCCTTGGGCGCCTCCAGGAAGCGCCGGGCCTTTTCCGGATCCACAAAGCGCATCACCGGCGCGGCCGGGTCCTGCATCACCTCCCGGAACCGCTCTGTCAGAAGCTGCTCGTACACCGGAGAGTAGGGCTTGGGATAGGGGCTCTTCTTCCGCCGCAGCAGCTCCGGCGGCAGCAGGTCCCCGCACGCATCCCGCAGCAGGGCCTTCTCCACCCCGTTCTGGTACTTCATCTCCCAGGGCACATTGTAGAGGTACTCCACGATCCGGTGGTCGGCAAAGGGGACCCGGGCCTCCAGCCCCCAGGCCATGCTGGTCCGGTCCATCCGGTCCAGCAGCGTCTGCATGAACCAGCGCAGGTTGAGATAGGACACCTCCCGCCGCCGGCGGGCCTCCGGTTCCTCCCCGGGCAGCCGGGGCACCTCCCGCAGGGCGTCCTCATAACGGCTCCGCACATACTCCTTCAGCTCCAGCCAGTCGATGGTCTCCTGATTCAGCAGCGCGCACCTGGCCTCCAGGTCGGAGGACCAGGGAAAGCCGTCGGCGTGGAGCAGCTCCGGCCGGTAAAACCACGGATACCCGCCGAAGATCTCGTCGGCGCACTCCCCTGTCAGCGCCACCTTCTCGTGCTGGCGCACCTGGCCGCAGAAGTACAGAAGCGACGCATCCACATCCGTCATGCCGGGCAGGTCCCTGATCCGGACCGCCTGGGGCAGCAGGTCCGCCAGCACTGTCTCCTCACAGGTCAGGCAGGTGTGGCGAAGGGGATAGCAGGCCAGCATCCGCTCCACGTAGGGGCGGTCCTGGGTGGGCTGAAAGGCGTTTGGCCGGAAGCACTCCGCGTTGTGGGCGAAGTCAAAGGAGAAGGTGTGGAGCTGCTTCCCCTGCCGCTCCAGGAAGTTGGAGGCCAGCGCCGTCACGACGCTGGAGTCGATGCCCCCGGACAGGAAGCTGCAGACCGGCACGTCGGAGACCATCTGCCGCTGGATGGCGTCCCGCAGGAGCCAGGCGGTTTTCTCCACGGTCTCCTCATAGCTGTCCGCGTGCTCCCGTGCCTCCAGGGTCCAATAGGCCCTCTCCGCAAAGCCGTCCCGGGAGAAGGCGGCGCAGAATCCCGGCCTGAGCTCATGCAGGTCCCGAAAGACGCCGCAGCCGGGCGTCCTGGCCGGGCCGATTCCGAAGATCTCCCGGAAGCTGCCCGCATCCGCCGCGGGCTCTACCAGGGGATGCCGGAACAGGGCCTTGGGCTCCGAGCCAAAGATCAGCGTCTCCCCTCTCCTGGCGTAAAAGAGGGGCTTCACCCCCAGCCGGTCCCGATAGAGCCGCAGCGTCTGCCGAGCCCCATCCCAGATGGCAAAGGCGAAAATCCCGTTGAGCCGGGTGACAAAGGACGGCCCGTAGGCCATGTACGCGCACAGGATCACCTCCGTGTCGCTGGTGGTCTCCATCTGGCAGCCCCGCGCCGCCAGGTCGGCCGTCAGCTCCCGGGTGTTGTACACCTCCCCGTTGTAGACGATCCCGTACTCCGCTCCGCCGGCCCTGCGCACCATGGGCTGCACGCCGCCGGACAGGTCCCGGATGGAGAGTCGGGCATGGGAGAGGCCCGCGTTCTCCCGCAGGTACTCTCCGCTCTGGTCCGGGCCCCGGTGGGCGATTTCCTCCCGCATGTCCACCAGGACCTGCTGCCATCTGTGTTTTTGCGTCAGAAAATCCTCCTGAAAATTGCAGAATCCCGCAATTCCGCACATTGCAATCCCTCCTCGACATAAGAAAGGCGCCGCCCCAAAGGGGCGAGCGCCTTTGCTCTGATATTCCAGCTTATTCAGCGGGCTGCCATCTGTGCACCATTTTTTCAGGAGGGGACGGGATGTCCCGGCAGCGGGCCTCTCACCGGAGCTGATACGCCTCTTCCCCCGTCTCCCGCAGGGAGGAGGAGAACAGGGCCCTGGCCAGGGCCACCAGATCCGCCGTATCCCCGCAGCCGCAGGTCTCATAGGGGGAGTGCATGGCCAGCTGGGCAATGCCCACATCCGCGGAGCGGACCGGCACGTGCTGGACGGAGAGATTGCCCAGCGTCGTTCCGCCGGGGATGTCGGAGTGGTTGGTGAAGGTCTGGAGCCGGATGCCCGCCCTCTCCGCCAGCAGCTGGACGATGGCGCCGGAGGCGCCGTCCGTGGTGTACTTCTGGCTGCCGCTGTGCTTCAGCACGACGCCGCCGCCCAGCCGGGGGCGGTTCACCGGGTCGCATTTGTCCGGGTAATTGGGGTGCATGGCGTGGGCATTGTCGGCGGAGAGCAGGAAGCTCTGGGCCAGCTTGGCGAGATACGCCGGCTCCGACAGGCCGAGGCCCGCCGCGATCCGGCGCAGCGTGTCCTCCAGCAGTGTGGAGGCCGCCCCCTGCCGGGTGGAGGAGCCCACCTCCTCGTTGTCAAACACCACATGGACGGGGAGCCCCGCGCCGCCCCCGCTCTCCAGGAATCCGGTCAGGGAGGCGAAGGCGCACTGGACGTCGTCCAGGTGGGGGCTGGACAAAAACTCCCGCCCGGCGCCCCAGATGCTGGGCGCCTGCCGGTTGTAGACGAAGAGGTCCTGTCCCAGCACATCCGCCGGATCCAAGCCGTTCTCCCGGGCCAGCAGCGCCACCAGGCTCTCCGCCTCCGCTCCTCCGTAAAGGGGGAGCAGATCCCTCTGGACCAGATACTCCTGGCCGGCGTTGGCATTCCGATTCATATGGATGGCCAGACTGGGGATCAGCACCAGATCCCGCCCCGCATCCACCAGGCAGGCCTTCACGCCCTCTGCCGTCCGCAGGAAGAGCCGTCCCGCCACGGACAGGGGCCGGTCGAACCAGGGGGCCAGCAGCGCCCCGCCGTACAGCTCCGCATTCAGCTTCTGATAGGCTCCCCCCACCGGGATCTCCGGATGCTCCTTGATCTTGAGCGCCGGAAAGTCACTGTGGCTGGCCATAATCATAAATCCCCGGAAGTCCCCCTCCGGCACCCGGAAGGCCAGGATGGCGGAGCCATTCCGGGTGAGAAAGTATCTCCCGCCCGGCCGCAGGTCCCAGGCCTCCCCCTCCAGCAGCTGGCGGTACCCGGCTTCCAGCAGGCGCTGTTTCTGCCCCGCGATCACATGGTACACGGTGGGGCTGTTTTGAATGAATTCCAGAAGTTCCTGATCATATGCTCGTTCCATGATTCTCATACTCCTTCGGACCGAAGCCGGGTCCGGTGATCTTGCGGGATTCGCCGGAGCGTCCGCTCCGGCCGCTGGCCCGGAGACCGCCCCCGCCGCAGCATCCCGTACTCCTCTATGATACCCAAAACTGTCTGTCCCTGCAAGAGCTATCCGCTCTTTTCGCGGCCGGCAGCAAATGCTCCTTGAAAAATTTTCTCCGATCCATAAAACCTGCCGCAGCAGAGCTGTGTCCGAATAGACAGGAGCGGACAAACCAGCCCGCATATGCAAGGGAGGAGCAGCCTATGAAACGCCTTCTCTTGAAAAAGCCGACAGCACCGGCCTTCTCTCCGGCACCGGGAAGGTCTTTGTTCCCGATGCCCTCTCTCTCCGGGCGGACATCGTCACCTATCTCTACCGGGATCTGGCGGCGTGAAGCAAAGGCGCATCCAACGGGTGCCGGATGGGCAGGACCGCGCGAAGGCCGTCTGGGAACGGGAGTCAATCGTTTACCTGACGGCAGGCCGGTGCAGATTCCAAATTTTCCCGGCGGCCGGCGGTCCCATCCATTGACAGGCGCTTTTCAGAGGCATAAAATAAGGTCGAAAACACTCGAAATTTGGCATCTGGAGTATTTTTTCAAGAGAAAGGGGCGGGCGCATGGCAATGCCAAACATGACACCGGTGATCCGCCGGTGCCTGTCCGGAGACCAGCAGGCCCAGGAGGAACTGGTCCTGGCGGCCCAGAACCGGGTGTACTATCACTGCAAGAAAATGCTGAAACACCAGGAGGATGCCCTGGACGCCACCCAGGAGGTCCTGATCTCCATGCTGACCCGGCTGAACAGCCTCCAGGACCCGGAGGCTTTCTGGGGCTGGCTCTCCGCCATGACCGCCAACCACTGCCGGAACGTCCTCACCCGGGGCCGCCGGGAGTCCCAGATCCCGGAGGATGACGAGGGCAACAGCCTGCTGGATGCCTTTGAGAGTCTGGACGAGCAGTCCGTGCCGGACAAGGCCCTGGACAACGATGAGACCCGGAACATGATCGTGGGTCTGGTGGACCAGCTGCCGGATGCCCAGCGGCAGTGCGTGCTGATGTTCTATTACGAGGAGATGAGCGTGAAGGACATCGCCTCCGCGCTGGAGACGTCGGAGGGCACTGTCAAAAGCCGGCTGAACTACGCCCGGAAGGCCATCAAGGCCGGCGTGGACGCTTACGCGGCCCAGGGCATCCAGCTCTACAGCGCGGTGCCGTTCCTGGTGTACTTCCTGCAGAAGGACGCCCTGGTGGGCGGCCTGAGCACCTCCGCCGCGGAGGCGCTGGCTCAAGCCGTACTGACTGGGGCGGCTGGAACTGCCGCAGTCGGAACGGCAGCGGCCGGCACCGCTGCCGGTGCAGCCGGGTCCTCCGGCGGAGCGGCCGCCGGAACAGCCGCCGCAGCGGCAGAGTCTGCCGCCTCTGCCGGCGCGGTCTCCTCCGGCGGACCGGCCTCCCATGCCTTAGGCGGACTGCTGGCCCACAAGGCCGCCCTGGGGCTGGCGGGACTGGCGGCGATCGGCGCCGTGGCCGGCGGAGCGGCCCTCTATCAGCCGGAGCCGGAACCGGTGGAGGCGCCTGCCCCCATCGTGGAGGCGGCGGAGCCGATTCCGGAGGAACCCGAGCCTGTCCCGGAGCCCCAGCCGGATCCCGCGCCAGAACCGGAACCGGAGCCTGAACCGGAACCCGAACCGACACCCGCACCAGAACCGGAGCCCGAACCTGTTCCGGAAGTCCAACCGGAGCCTGCAGGGGTAGAGCCAGGGATCACTTTTGGAGCAAATGAAATGGTAATCTACCCCAATCACTACTGCATCAGCAACGATGTTGTTCTGAAGGATGGGAGTCCTGTTCCAGGTGAAGTCACATATATCAACGAGTCCCCCGAGTTGATGGAGTATACTCCCGACAATAACGGGACAATCCGAACAGGCAGTCAGACAGGTGTCGGCTATCTCACCGCTACCTGGGAGGGATACACCGCGCGGCTGGCGGTCCACATTGTCCCCGCAGAAGATCAGATCAATCTGTCCACCTTGTGCAGCTTCACAAATGTGGGCGTGAGCGGCTCCACCTCTCTCTATGTCTTTGACACCAGCCGCTTCTATGGACAGGACTATACGGTCTCCTGGAGTGTGGATGACCCGTCTGTCATTGCTCTGGACGCGCCGGTCGATGCCGAAGCTGCTCGGTACTATACACTTGCCCCCGGTGAGGCAACCATCACCTGCCGAGTCACTCTGCCGGACGGGACTTACGCGGAAAATTACTGCACAATCATCGTATACGACAAAGGATAAGTACGCTCTAAACCGTTGTATCATAACATCATATTTGGACTGCCCATCAGCCCATCGGAGCATCGCTTCCCGGTGGGCTGATCTTCCAGCCCCGGCAAAAATTTTTGCAGTTTTTTCTCTGTCCATAAAACCAGGTGTTCTCCTCCTGTGTCTCATTCCTTGAAAGGGGCCAAACGGCCGCTGCAATGACATGAGAAAAGGAGAATCACAATGAAATGCTATTATCACGAGGACCGGGAAGCTGTCGCCACCTGCCAGCACTGTGGAAAAGCCCTGTGCAAGGCCTGCGCCAGTCTCTACACCCCCTGCCTGTGCGAGGAATGCGCGCAGCTCCTCCGGAATCAGCAGGCGGAACAGGCCAGATCGGCCGAGGAATCCCGCCGCCAGAAGTATCTGGACGCCCTGGTGGATACCCGATCTGAATTTCTGCGCACCTGCGTGTACGGTGTGATCACGGCGCTGATCCTGGGTTCTATCCTCCCCCGGGGGTCTCTCTCCGGGCTGGAGCTGGCGCTTTTCTCCACGATGTTTTTCTTCATTCCCTTCGGCTGGAAGCTGATCACCTACCTGCAGTCTTTCCTGCCCCTCACCATCTTCGGCACCCTCTGGTTCTGGGTCTTTTGGGCCTTAGTGAAGGGAATCGTCAGCATCTTCATCGGCATTCCGGCCTTCCTGTATCAGCTGGTCAAGACGTTCTTTGTCCAGCGGGAACTCCAGGCCGCCAGCCAGGTCCGGCAGCAGGAACCGGAGGGGCTCTGAGATGCGGCGCCGCCGGCGGGCGGCAGCGGAGGCGGCGCCGATGCGCGGACGATTCCGCTGTTTCCCCTCCCCCTGCCTGCCGCCTGAGCGCCGTGGGGCCCGCGGAGTGTATCGGGAAGGCGGCCAGCCCCCATGACCTATGCCGAGCTGCTGCGCCGCAGTCTGGAGGCGGAGGCCGCGGAGACGGTCCCGCCCCGGAGCCTGGTGCAGGCCGTGCTGGAGCAGGCCCGGCACCAGACCAGCGGCAGGTCCCCGCCCCGCGGAGCGGACCCCCGCCCCTCATGAAATCGTCCGCACCCCCACTCACTCCCACAGGCAGAACCGCCTGTCCAATCTTGATTAAAAAGGAGAGAATCGTATGAAAAACAAGGTATCCGTCCTGCTGCTGACCCTGGCTCTGTGCCTGGGCCTCACCGTCCCAGCCCTGGCCGCCGGGCCTTACACCGACGTGCCGCCGGACTACTGGGCCTATGACGCCATCATGCGGGTGTCGGACGACTCCAAGTGGCCCGCCACCTTCAACGGCACCAGTGCCTCCACCTTCTCCCCGGAGGGAAAGCTCACCCGGGGCCAGTTCATCGCCGCCCTGAACCGCAGCATGAACAACGAATACTGGGCCTCCCTGGATGGTCCCGCTCCCTACGCCGACGTGCCGGAGAGCGCCTACTACTACCAGGCCATGATCTGGGCCAAGCAGGAGGGCATCCTGCCCAGCTGGCTGATCAATGGGAAGAACATCTATCCCAACACGCCCCTGACCCGGGCGGAGTTCTGCGTCATCCTGCGGAACTTTGACCGCTGGGAGTGCGGCCGGAGCCTGGATGAGATGACGGACATGTACCTGGATGTCTTCACGGACATGGATAATGCCACGCTGGGGGCCAACGCGGAGGACATCCGCAGCGCTATGCTGGGCTGGGGCTACCACCTGTACATCCTCAACGGCACCGGGGCTCACACCATGTCTCCCAATTCCCCGGTGACCCGGGCCCAGGCGGCGGTGATGCTCACCCGCTACTGGGATACGCCCAACGCCAAGAACCAGCTCTTCTACGATGAGCGGCGGCCCGATCCGGGTACGCCGGGCGCCTCTACCGCCCCCTGGGCAGATGAGGAGGATGCCGGCGCGGAGGCCCCCGGCACAGTGACCGTCCCCGAGGAGACGCAGCCGGAGGAGACCACCCCGGAGGAGACCAATCCCCAGACGCCGGCAGAGGCGGACTACATCGCCGAGGTCATCCGCCTGGTGAATGCGGAGCGGGCCAAGGAGGGCCTGGCCGCCCTCCAGACCAATGACGCCATCGCCGAAGCCGCACAGACGAGAGCGGAGGAGCTGCCCACCCTCTTCGACCACACCCGGCCCGACGGCAGCAGCTGCTTCACCGCCCTGAACGAGGCCGGCGTCCGCTACTGGACCGCCGGGGAGAACATCGCCGCGGGCTACTCTACTCCGGCGCAGGTGGTGGCGGGGTGGATGAACTCCCCCGGCCACCGGGCCAATATCCTGAACGGCAGCTTCACCACCATCGGCGTGGGCCGGGAGGGCAATTACTGGGTCCAGCTCTTCACCGCGTAAGGCCCGCCAACAAATGTGAACCAGCCGGGACGGATCCCCGTCCCGGCTCCACAAAAGAAAAGGGAGAGGATCGATTTGCGTGTGTTTTTCAAGCGTCTGCTGGCCGGGATGACCGCAGCCGCCCTGTGCCTCTGCATGGCCGTCCAGGCCCAGGAACCGGACGGCCAGATCGGGGAGGATGCGCCGCCGGAGGAGGTGCCGGACGAAGCCGCAGAGGAGGCATCTTTGGAAGTCCTGCTGCCCTATCTGGACGTGAGCGAGGACGACTGGTTCTATGAGGCCCTGTGCTGGTGCGTCCAGCAGGGACTTTTGCAGGACATCCCCCTGGAGAGCCAGTTCCAGAGCGGCCAGCCCGTCACCCGGGCCATGTTCACCACCATGCTGGCCCGGCTCCTGGCGCCCGACCTCGTCTAGAGCGGCTCCCCCGTTTACTCCGACGTGCAGCCGGGGAGCTATTACTATGAGGCCGTCTCCTGGGCGGCGAACCAGGGGATCGTCTCCGGCTACGGCGACGGCACCTTCCGCCCCGGGGAGCTGCTGAACCGCCAGCAGGCCGCCGCGCTGCTGGCCGCTGCCGCCCGGTATCTGGGGTATAATACGACCCCCACCACCTCCGCCTCCTTTGCCGCCTGTTCCGATACGCGGCAGGTGGGCAGCTGGGCCAGACAGGATGTGAAATGGTGTATGCAGACGGGCATTCTGGCCGGGACGTCCGGCGGCCAGATCGCCCCGCTGGGCCACCTGACCCGGGGTCAGGCCGTCCAGATAGCCTGTCGGCTGGGCCAATGGCTGGCCTCCCCTGACGCGGGGCCCCGCGTCAGTTCCATCCCGGCCCTGGACGTGGTGGAGGACACAGAAGCCCACACCGCCATGCAGAATGCCATCGGGAAGATCGCCGCCAAATACGGCGCCGACGGCGTCTCCGTGGCCTACGTCCGGGACGGTCAGGTGGTGGACACCTATGCCTATGGCAGCGCGGTGAAGGGCGTCCGGGGCATGACCTCCAACACCCGGGTGCGGGTCGCCTCCATCTCCAAGGTTCTGGTGGGGCTTGCGGCCCAGCTGGCCGTGGAGGACGGCTCTTTCGATCTGGATGCGGATCTCGGGGATTACCTGGGCGTTGACATCCGCACCCGCCGCGCCGGGGACACCGTGACCCCCCGCTCCATCCTGACCCACACCTCCTCCCTGACCGTGGCGCCGGAGGGCACGCCCTGTGATCTGGCCGCGGTCCGGCACCGGCTGACCTCCTCCGCCGGCACCCGGAACGTCCTCTCCGGCAACCCGGGGAACTGGGCCTACAACAACTACGCCTTCAGCGTCCTGGGCATGGCAGTGGAGCTGGCGGAGCAGCGGACCCTGGACGAGATCCTCTACGAGTCCCTGTACGGTCCCCTCCACATCGACGCGGCGTTTTACGCCGGCGAGATCCAGCGGACGGATTTGCTGGCGGAGATCTACCGGGCCAACGGCGCCGTAGGCCTGTCCCTCGCCTCCCAGCAGTCCCGCGTCAGCGACGGCATCCCCGGTTCCAACGGGATCACCTTTGCCGGCGGCCTCACCATCAGCGCCTATGACCTGGGCAAGATCGTGGCGCTGCTGGCCAACGACGGGGTCTATGAGGGCGTCCCCTACATACAGCCGGAGGTGATCGCCGGGCTGGAGCAGCACGGGGATGCCATGATCGCCGGCGGGTTTTATCAAGGCCAGCCCCTGCGGTACCGCACCTGGGCATATGGGCAGAGCGAGCTGTACTACCACACCGGCAGCGCCTACGGCGTCTACAACCTGATCTCCTACAATCCGGCCACAAGGGCCGGGGTGGTGGTCCTCACCACCGGGGCCAGCGGCACCAAGGACGCCTACGGCATCTACGCCGTCTGCGGGGAGATCTCCCAGCTGCTGTATCAATGCCAGCCCTGACCGCTGCCCGGCGGCAGAGGCGGTTCTTCCCCCGGGATTTGACAAAACGAGGCACTCGAAATTCGAGTGCCTCGTTTTGCTTTGCGCGGTTCCTCCCGATTCCCCGCAGATGCCCCTCAGGTCTTTCTGGAACCTTCGAATTCTCTTCGAATCCGCTCCAGCAGGGCCGCGTCTGTCAGGATCTCCGCCGCCGTGCTGGCCATGGCCCGGCTGCACCGGGAGAGGAAGCCATCCGCCTCCGGGGACAGGGTCCTTTCCGCAAAGGCCTCTGTGTGCAGGGGGATGTCCGGGCAGCTCAGGCCCACCCAGGGGTGGATGGCGGGGACCCGCCAGCTGACATCCCCCATGTCCGTGGACCCGGTCACATCCTGGCGGAGGATCTCCGGCTCCCCGCAGGCGCGCAGATACCGGTTGAACACCTGAGAGAGGGTCTGATTCGTCCGCATGGGGCGGTTCGTCGCCTCGTTGTTGTGGATCCGGTAGGTGCAGCCGGTCTCCGCCGCTGCCGCGGCGGCGCAGCGCTCCACCATGGCGCGGAGGGTCCGCAGCCCCTCCATGTCCCAGGCCCGAGTCAGGTATTTCAGGCTGCTGTAGCCGGGGATCACGCTGGCCTTCTGCCCGCCGTCGTTGAGAATGCCGTGGACATTGGTGTCTGGATAGCGGGTCTTTTCCGCCTGGATCTTCTGGTAACACGCCACCGCCGCGTCCAGCGCGTTGATCCCCTGCCGGTCTCCGGTGCCGGCGTGGGCGCTGCGGCCGAAGAACTCCACCTGCAGGGACTCCACCGCCCGCGTCCGCCCGCTGGCGCAGGTCACCGGATTGGGGTGCACCATCATGGCCGCGTCCGCCTCATCCAGCAGCCCCCGCTCCGCCAGGAGGGTCTTGGTGCAGAGATTCTCCTCGCCGGGCGTGCCGAATACCACCACCGTGCCCCGGAGGTCCGGCAGGACTTCCCTCAGGGCCAGGGCCGCCCCCAGGGCGGCGGTGCAGATCAGGTTGTGGCCGCAGGCGTGCCCCAGGTCCGGCAGGGCGTCGTATTCCGCGAAAAGCGCCACCGTGGGGCCTGATACCGGGGCGGAGGCCGCCGCCCGGAACGCGTGGGGGATGCCGCCGTACTCCCGGGTGACCTGGAAGCCGTTTTCCTCCAGTACCTCTGTCAGGCGGGACGACGCGAAGGTCTCCTCCCCGCCGATCTCGGGATGGCGGTACAGCTCGTCCCGCAGGGCCTCCAGCTGCGGCAGCGCCCGGGCCACGGCGGCCGCGATCCGCTCGTTCACACACGGGCTCATTGGTACTTCTCCAGCAGGGAAGCCAGCAGCTGCCCGTCAATGTTGCCGCCGGAGAGGACCAGGGCGATCTGTCTGCCGCCGATGCGCTCCCGGTGGTCCATGACCGCGGCCACGGTGGTGCAGCTGCCGGCCTCCACCACGAACTTCTCCTCCCGTGCCATAAAGCTGACGGCCCGGCCCACAGTGTCCTCAGAGACGGCGATCAGGTCGTCCACGCAGTCCTTTACCATCTGATAGCTCAGCGCCCCGACGCCCCCCAGCAGCGCGTCGCAGATGGAGTCTCCCTCGCAGGGGTACTCCTCGTAAAAGACGCCGTCCTCATAGGACTTGATCATGGCGGGGCACTTCTCCGTCTGCACCCCCACGACGCGGATGCCCGGCTTCAGGGCCTTTGCCGCCACCGCGATGCCGGTGATCAGCCCGCCGCCGCCGATGGGGACCACGATGGTGTCGATGTTCGGATTCTGCTCCAGGAGCTCGATGGCGATGGTCCCCTGGCCGCCATAGATCTTGGGGTCGTCATAGTAGGCGTCGATGTACGTCAGGCCGTGCCGGCGGATGTAGTCCAGGCCCAGCCGGTGGGCCTCGTCGTAGCTGCTTCCCATCAGCAGCACCTCCGCGCCGAAGCAGCGGATCCTGTCGATCTTGCTCTGGGGCGTGCCCTCGGGCACAATGACCACCGCGTTCTCAATACCCAGCAGGGACGCGGCATAGCTGACCGAACTGCCGTGGTTCCCGGAGGAGACGGTGCCGACGCCACGGGCCGCCTCCTCCGCCGTCAGCGTCAGCATCTTGTTCAGCGCCCCCCGGATTTTGAAGCTCTTGGCCCGCTGCAGAGACTCCAGCTTGAAGAAGTAGCGGCGCTCCCCGTCCCCCAGGTAGAAGGACTCCTCCAGAAGGGTCCTGCGGACGTAGGGGCGGATGCGCTCGTAGGCATCCCTCACCTCGTTGAAATCAAATGCCATGCGCACACTCCTCCCTCACAGGGTGACAACGGTGCCCAGGCTCTTCTCCTCCGCCAGGGCCAGGGCGGCCTTTGCCGCGGCGATGTCCAGCAGCGCCATACCGGTGGAGTCGTAGACGGTGATCTCGTCCTCCCGCTGCCGGCCGGGGACCTTGCCCAGGATCAGGTCGCCGATCTCTCCGACGATGTCCCCCTGGGAGATCACCCCCTGCTTGAGGGGGATCTCGATCTCTCCGGCGGAGATGCAGTGCTCCAGGTCGTCCACAAAAATCCGGGCCCCCGCCAGCAGAGCGCTCTCCACCTCCTGCTTGCCGGCCATGTCCGCCCCCATGCAGGAGAGGTGGGTGCCGGGCCGGACCCAGTCCTTCCGGACCAGCGGCGTCTTGGAGGGCGTCACCGTCACCACGATGTCCGCGTCGGAGAGCGCGGTCTCCAGGTCCCCGGACGAAGCCAGCGCGACGCCCGCCAGGTCCAGTCCGAACTGGTCCGCCAGCATTTGCGGCAGCGCCGCGGTGAAGCGGGCGGCGTGGTCCGGCGTCCGCACATTCACCACGGTGATCTTCCGCAGCCCCGGGAAGAGGGTCTTCATGGCCGCGATCTGAAAGAGGGCCTGGCTGCCGGAGCCCACCAGCACAAGGTTCTGGGAATCCGCCCGGGCCAGATACCTGGCCCCGATGGCGCCTGCCGCGCCGGTGCGGATGCCGGTGATGTAGGAGGCGTCCAGAATCCCGATGGGCAGCCCCGTTTCCGCGCTGTACACAGCGATGAGCCCCGTCAGATCCGGCAGTCCCCGGTCCTGATTGGCCTCGAACCAGGAGACGGTCTTGTGCCCGTACAGCTTCGCCTGGGGGAGATAGCCGGACTTGATGTCCATATCCGCGTGGCCGGGGTCAAACTCGTAAAAGGTGGTGGGCCATACCACGGTCTGCCCATCGCTCTTCTGCCGGTACACCTCCTCCACGCAGTCGATGATCGGCTGCATCTCCGTGACCCGGATGACATCCTCCCGGCTCAGAATTCGAATATTTGCCATAAAAACGGCTCCTTTCTCAGTGAATGGCACCCTGCAAAAAAGATGGGCATTGAACCTCATTCCTCTGCCCTGCGGCAGCCCTAGCGGAATGAAGTTCAATGCCCGTCAGCCCTGCCCCCGGGGGAACAGGCGGCACCATTGATTGGATTTGGGATGATTATACCACAGCGCGCGGAGATTTGCAACGGATATTTCAGCCTCCGGGACCTCTCCGCCGCGACGCGCGGGCCCTTCACGGCCCGATTGGAGGATATCGCCGCCGGCAGCAGGTGTCAATCCCGCTTCCAGACGATCTTTGCGGATTCCTCCGGTCTGTTCCCCCGCCCGGTTATGCGGCGCATCGCCTCCGACGCGGGCAGCGGAATCGAAAAGAGATAGCCCTGCAGCAGGTCACAGCCCATCCGGCGGAGCTCGTCTACCTGCCATTCCTCCTCCACCCCTTCGGCCAGGACGGAAAGCCCCAGCTTGTGGGCCGTATCGATGATGCCGCCCAGGACGATCTTGCCCGGTTCCGTGCTGAGCCTGTCCACCAGACTCTTGTCAAGCTTCAGGCCGTCCATCGGGAACTCCAGCAGATCGTGAAAGGTGGTATAGCCCATGCCGAAATCATCCAGCATGACCCGTATGCCCAGCGACCGCACGGCCTGGATATTCTTCCGCAGCCGCTCGATCTCCTCCCCGCGGACACATCCGCTCTCGGTGATTTCAATCATGAGCTCATGGCGTGGGAACTCATATCGTTCAACGATCTCCCGGCAGCGCTGCACGAGCTCCGCCCGCAGGAACGACCGGCGGGACAGGTTGGCGGAGAGGAAGAACTCCCCCTGGTGTTTCTTGTGCAGCTGTTCCAGAAAGCTGCACGCCTGATCCAGATTGTAGAAATCCAGCGGTTCGATCCTGCCTTCCTGCTCCAGCAGAGGAATATACCGGTCCGGGTTCAGCAAGCCCCGCTCCGGGTGCATCCAGCGCGAGAGCGCCTCGCCGCCGGCGATCTCAAAGCTCTTTGCCCGCACGATGAGCTGCAGATACAGCCGGAAGTCCCCTGACCGGAGCCCCTGCTCCAGGTCTGCCAGCAGTTCCCGCTGCTCTTCGCAGATCCCGCAGTCGTGCGCGCCGCAAATCTTCACCTGCTGGCTGCTGCATCCCGCGTTGACCGCGCACTGGCGGGCGTAATAGATCCCCTGCCGGCAGTCGCACCCGCAGGAGGCCAGGGGAACGATGCCGACACTGGCGTCGCGGCAGGAGCCCGGCACCCCCGCACAGGGAGCTGTCTGGACGGCATCCAGCATACGCCGGGCCCAGTCCCGCGCCGTGTCGGCGCTGTCCGCCCGGCACAGCAGGAAGAAGTCGCCGCTGTCGCCCCGCGCCAGGGCCGCTCCCCCTGGGGCGCTGCGGCGCAGCGCCCCCGCGGCATACCGGAGGAACTCCTCCGCTGCCCCGGGGCCGCCGACGTGCTCAATGTGCCACAAATCGAAGTGGAAGCAGAACATCGCGTAGCGCCCGCGGTCCTCTTCGCGGACCGTCTCCCGGAACAGCCGCTCCAGCCCCGTTTGATTACAGAGCCCCGTGCAGGCGTCCAGCTCCCGCTCCGCTTCGAGCTGCCGCTCCTCCCACCGGCTCACCGTCAGGAGGACGTCCATTGGCACGCTTCTTCTCTCCCCGGAGGCGGAGCCGGCGGGCAGCGCATGGGCGGTCCCTGACAGCGGCTCCTCCACCGCGGCCAGGAGTTCGCCCATGGCGGCGTCCTCCCCGCGCTCCGCGGCATAGCCGGTCAGCGCACGGACAAAGGCCTCCGGCGCGGTCTCAGTGAACACCAGTCCGTATTCCGCCGCGGTCCCGGCAGCCTCCGTCCGGTAAAGCGTGAGCGCCCCGGCGCTTCCGGGAAAGTGCTCGCCGCTTGCCACGCCGGAGATGACCTGCACCTTGGGATCTTCCGCAAGCTCCCGCCGCCTATCCGCGGCGCCCGGCTGACAGTAGACAAGGTTATAGCCGCATTTGGCGGCGAAGTCCGCCAGCAGGCGCGGGATCGCCCCGCGGTATTCCTGGCTGACTGGGTCATAATACTCCAGCGGATACAGCGCCGGATTGCCAGCGACATAAATGAAAGATGTCTTCTGCATTCCTCTCCTTTTTCCGGATCGGCACGCCGATCTGTGTCCGTACGGTCGGTTCCCGGTTTCTGCGTCTGCTCTGTGGGCCCGTCTCAGGGCGCTGTTTTAGTATATCATAATATACGGATATTTTTCAAGAATCCTCCGCCCCGCGGAGGAGGCGGGCCTTTCCCTCCGGGCTCAGTTCCCCTCGGCGCCGCCGGCCTGGTACTCATAGAACACCACGGTGACCGTCACCTGGACAGCCCCGTTTTCCCGCTGGGAAAAGGACAGATCCTCCAGCTGGCAGCGGAGCGCGCTCTCCTGAATCCGGTGCAGGATCGACTTGGCCGTGGCGTAGCTGGAGCAGGTAAAGGGCATGGTCACCCGGCGCTCCATCACGTGGTCCTCTCCCTGGGCGGAGGAGAACCGCAGGCTGTACTCCTGGGCGTCGGACAGGATCCCGTTGAGCTCCACCATGATGCTCTGGATATTGTCATAGTACGGCATTTCCTCCGGTGCCTGCTCACCGGACAGCAGCGCGTCCAGCTCCTGCTCCATCTTCTCCTGGCTGGCCAGCATGGCCGCGCTCTGGTCCAGAATGGCGGTGCTCTGCTGGATGCTGGCCTCCAGCCCGGCGGTCCGGTCCGCGGCGGGCAGGTAGAACAGGAACACATAGCCGCAGACCACGGCCAGGATCGCCAAGATCCCCAGCAGCACCCGCTCCCGAATGGTCAGTTTTTTCATGGTGCGGCCTCCTCTCCCGTCGTCAGGTCTATGAACAGATTCACGTCCACGATATTCTGCCGGCCATCCTCCGAGGCGGCGGTGCTCACCGTGGTATGGGCCACCAGCTCCGACTGCTCCAGCTGGGCCACCAGTCCGGCGGTCTCCACCAGGGTGACGCCGGAGAAGGTCACCAGCGCCTGCTGGTCCTGGATGGTCACCTGGGAGATCTCCGCCGCCGGGCGGATCACCTGGTCGATGAGGTCCAGCACGGCCATCCGGTCCGTGAGGGACAGCTCCTCCTGGGTGGGGGCGTAGCGGGTGTAGCGCTCCAGCACCTCCGGGTAGTCCGCCAGCTGCGCCTGGGCGGCCTGGCTCTGCTCCTCCAGGCGGACGGCCTCCGCCTCCAGGCGGTCGATCTCCTGCAGGGGGTCGAAGATCAGGACCTTGCCCAGGGCGCCCAGCACCACCAGGAGGAACAGCACATACAGCAGCACCGTGGCCGGGCGGGCCGTCCGGTCCTCCCGGTAATACAGGTTCATGGTCCGCTTGGAGGGATAGGCGCGGCGCTTTTTCCACTCCTCCCGGCTCATGTTGCGGTTCCAGTTCATCGCCCGCTCACCTCCTCCATTCGCACTGCCGCCCCCGCGGCATAGGCGCAGGAGCTCTCCAGCCCCGGGCTGAAGCCGGCGGGCACCAAATCGGTCACCGGCAGGACGGGCAGGTCGATCCGCTCCGCCAGCGTCTCCCGCAGGATTTGGACATTGGCCCCGCCGCCGATCAGATACACGCCCTGCAGCTGATTCTGGCGGTATGTATACCGGTAAAAGTTGATGACCTTCAGCGTCTCCACGGCGATCCGGTCGTAGACCCCGCGGCACAGGGGATGGTGCAGCACATCCTCCTGGTTGGCCCGCTTATAGGAGTCCGCCAGTCTGGCGTCGATATGCAGCGCCTCGCCCACGGCCTCGTCCAGGTCCCGGCAGCCCACCGGCACCTGCCGCTCCGCCTGGAGCCGGTCGTCCTGGATCAGGGAGATCATGGTGGACTGCTGTCCCAGGTCGATGAAGCAGAACTCCCTGGAATCGTCGGGATGGGCCGCCTGGCGGGTCTGGACCAGCTGGATCAGCGCCATCTCCTGGGGCAGGATCTTCCGCAGGGAGAAGCCGCCGTCGGCAAACATCCGGATGGCATCCTGCACCAGCTGCCGCTCCACCGCCGCCGTCATCAGAGTCATCTCCTGGGGCTCCTCCTCCCCGGCCGGCTCCTGCCGGCGGCACACGGCGTAGTCGCAGTAGTATTTGCTGGGGTCGTCGTGCATGAAGTCGTTGAACTCATAGGGCAGGTTCAGCTCCAGATGCTCAATGGTCATCCGGGGCAGGGTCACCATCCGGCAGAGGCAGCGGCTCCGGGGCAGCACCAGGGCCGCGGGGCCGCCGGGGAGCCGCAGCTCCTTCCGCTTGGCCTTCAGGAAGCCGGAAAAGGCGTGGGGCATGGTGATCGTGTCCCCGTCCATCAGGTTCTCAGGCAGCGGCACCTCGTGGAGTTCCAGCGTCTTTCCCCGCCAGAGGGCCACCTTCATGGCGCTGCTGCCCACGTCAAAGGCCAGTCTGATTTTTCTCTCCATCTCGTATTCTCCTTCTCTCAAAAGACGAACAGGCTCTGGTACCACTGGATGAGCCCGTCACCGAACAAAACCGTCAGCGCCCAGGCCGCCGCCAGAAAGGGGCCGAAGGCGATCTCCCGCCGCCGGTCCCGGCCCGGCAGCAGGGCCCACACCAGGGCCAGCAGGCAGCCCAGGAGCAGAAGCAGCAGCATCTCCGGCCACCGCATATACAGCCCCAGCACGAACAGCAGCTTGAGGTCGCCGCCTCCCAGGCTCTCCCGCCCCAGCGCCTTGTCCATCACCAGGGACAGCACCAGCAGGGGCGCCGACACGCTGAGGGCCCCCACCGCCATACCGGCCAGCTGCTCCAGGACCGGGACGTCCATCAGCGGCAGAAAGGCCAGCCGCACCGCCGCGGCAAAGAGCAGGATGCCGTTGGGGATCTCATGGGTGCGCCCGTCCACCAGGGCCAGGGCCAGCAGCGCCGCCCCCAGCAGGAGCCACATGGCCAGCTCCGCCGTCAGGCCGAAGCGCACCGTCAGGCCGGCGAACAGGGCCGCCCCGGCCAGCTCCGCCCACAGGCAGTCCGCCGGGATCTTCGCCCCGCAGTACCGGCACCGCCCCCGGCGGAGCAGCCAGCTCACCACCGGGATCAGGTCGGCGGCCCCCAGGATGTGGCCGCAGGCGTCGCACCGGGAGCGGCCCCGGGGGAGCCAGCCGCCCCCGGCGGCGTACCGGGCGGCGGCGCAGTCCAGGAAGCTGCCCAGCACCGCCCCCAGCACCCCCAGCCACACCGCGGCGTAAATTGTCAGCAATGTCTCGCTGTCCATGGTGGAAGTCTCTCCTTTTTTCGCAGGGTTTGGGAGAGGGGCTTTTGCCGGACGCCGAAATTTTCGGCACCCCGCAAAGGCGTCTCTCCCCGCCGGGGCCGGGCCCACCCGCCCGGTCCCCGGCAGGGGCGGACGGCCTAGGCCGCCTGCCGTTGGGAATGGTTCAGTAGGATTAGTTACCGCCGCCAGTGGCAGTCCCATCGCCGCCCGCGATGCCGTGAAGGGAGCCTTTTGCTTTGCCTTCGGCACTGTCGACCCATTCAAGGGTCACGGTTCCATCTGTCCCTGCGACCGTAACTTTCAGGATGCAGCCATCGTGGGTGGCGCACTGACCGTATTTGGTTTTGACGTCATTAAATCCAACAACAAGCTTGCCATTTTCCGCATCGTAGTAGCCCACATAGTCTTTTCCTGCATTATTTCCCGTCAGATACTCAATAACAGCAGCGGCTTTAGCGGCCCGCTCGTTAGCCTGGTCGGTGGCGATCCGAGCCTTATTCAGGCTGGAACTCACCAGGGGAATGGAGATGGCCACCAGGATAGCGATGATAGCCACCACGATCAGCATCTCGATCAGGGTGAAGCCCTTCCGGCTTCTCATTTTTTCACGCAGGTTTTTCATGTTCTTCCTCCTCATAATATTACCGGTCTCCCGGCAGATGGTTAAATATTGATCCGCTAGGGGTTCCAGGGCGGGAGTGGCCGCCCCTCTATGCAAACCCTCCGGCCCGTTTCAGGCCTGGAGAGTGGGATCACGGGTTAGGGTTTGAGCTGTGGGGCCTAGTCCCATGTGATTGTTATGCTGCTGTAGTCCCCGCCGAAGTTTACTTGGATAATCTTACCTTTGTTGTTTTTGCTCTGGCCGTAGGGCGTAATCTGCTGGATAGTTTCTGGGGTAGACTTGACCAACTGTCCGCTTTCTGCGTCGTACAACAAAGACTGACCGCCGCCTTTATTATTCCAATCATACTCATCATTGGTCAGCATATAGATCACAGCGGCGGCTTTTGCAGCCCGCTCATTTGCCTGGTCCGTAGCCACCCGGGCCTTTTCCAGGCTGGAACTCACCAGGGGGATGGAGATGGCCACCAGGATGGCGATAATGGCCACCACAATCAGCATCTCAATCAGGGTGAAGCCCCTGCGGCTCCGCAGTTTTTCACAAGGTCCCATATCATTTCCTCCCAACCCGCCGGACACATGCCGGCTGAATGTTTGCTCTAGAAAACGCGGCCGTCAGATGGCGGCGTACATCGAGAACAAGGGCAGATAGATGGACAGCAGGATCACCAGCACGATGACCGCCATCAGGCAGATGACGATGGGCTCCAGCAGGCTGAGGGCCCGGGCGGTGAGGGTGTCCACCTCGTTGTCGTAATACTCCGCCTGGATCTCCAACGTGGATTCCAGGGTGCCGGTGGTCTCGCCCATGGCGGTCATCTGCACCAGCATGGGCGGCAGGTCCGGGCACCGGCGCAGGCACTCCCCCAGGGAGCCGCCCGCCTCCACGCCGGGGACCGCCTCCCGGATCTGCCGGGACAGGTAGGCGTTGCCCACCGCCCGGGCGGAGGTCTCCAGCGCCCGGAGGATCGGCGTGCCGGCGGTGAGCATGGCGGACATGGTGTGGGCAAACTGGCTGGCGGAGGTCATCAGGGCCAGGGGCCCCAGAATGGGCAGGGCCAGCCGGAGCTTGCCCAGCTGGGCGGCGCCGTCTCTGGTGCGGCCGTACAGCCGGATCAGCACCACCAGGGCCGCGATCACCCCCGCCACCAGCCAGCCGTAGCGCCCGAAGAAGTCGGACACGGCAATGACCATCCGGGTGGCCAGGGGGAGCTCCAGATCCAGGGAGGCAAAGGTGGCGGAGAAGGTGGGCACGGCGTAGGCCATGATGATCACGATGACCACCGCCGCCACCACCAGCAAAAACGCCGGGTACACCAGGGCGCTCACCGCCTTGGCGTGGGTCCTGTTCATCCGCTCGTAGTAGGTGCTCAGGCGGGCAAAGGACTGGGCCAGGTCGCCGGACTCCTCGCCGGAGCGGAGCGTCTCCAGAAACGCCTGGGGCAGCCGATTCTGCCCCCGCCTGGCAAAGCTGGCGGACAGGCTCCAGCCGCCGGCGATGTCCTCGGACACCTCCGTCAGGATCCGCCGCAGCAGCCGGTCGGTCATCTGGGAGGCCACCAGGTCCACCGTCTGCACCAGGGGCAGCCCGGCTTTGAGGATGATGGAGAACTGGCGGCACATCAGGGCGAACACCTTCAGGTTCAGCCGCTGGAAATGGGTGAAGGGCTGTTCCCGCCGGGCAGGGAGCTCCTTGATGGACAGAACCACCTCATAGCTCCGGCGGATCTGGGCCACCGCCGCGTCCCGGCTGGCGGCCTCCACCACGCCCTCCCCCTTCTCGCCGCTCTGGCGCAGGGCTTCATAGTGATAGGTCGGCATCTGCATTTCCCCCTTTCCTCACAGCCGCGGCTTCATGCCGCCGGCCAGAGGCCCGGCGTCCGGCAGGCCCTGCAGGGCCCGCTCCATGGTCTCCCGGGAGATGGCGCCCCCCTGAAAGAGATTCTGCACCGCCCGCTCCATGAGGATGTTGCCCACCGCGCCGGTGGTCTGGATGGCGTTGCGGATCTGCGGCGTCTTGCCCTCCCGGATCAGGTTGCGGATAGCGCCGTCCACCCGCATCACCTCGCAGGCGGGCACCCGGCCAGGGCCGTCCCGCCGGGGCAGCAGCTGCTGGGACAGCACCGCCCGCAGCGTCATGGACAGCTGCAAGCGGATCTGCTGCTGCCGCTCCCCGGGGAACACGTCCACGATCCGGTCCACCGCGTCCGCGGCGGATTGGGTGTGGACGGTGGCAAACACCAGGTGGCCGGTCTCCGCCGCCGTCAGGGCGGTCTGGATGGTGTCCAGGTCCCGCATCTCCCCCACCAGGATCACGTCCGGGTCCTCCCGCAGGGCGGCGCGCAGCCCGGAGGAAAAGCTCCGGGTGTCCCGGCCCACCTCCCGCTGGTTGATGGTGCACAGTCCCGCGGGATAGAGGTACTCCACCGGGTCCTCCAGGGTCAGGATGTGGAGGCGGCGGGTCTCGTTGATGCGCTGGAGCAGGGCCGCCAGGGTGGTGGATTTGCCGGACCCGGTCTCGCCGGTGATCAGGATCAGCCCCCGGCTGTAGTCCAGGAAGTCCCCCACCGCCGGCGGGAGCCCCAGCTCCTCCAGGTCCGAGATGCAGTCTCTGAGCAGGCGGACGGCGGCGGAGTAGGTCCCCTGCTGTCGGAACAGGTTCAGCCGGCAGCGCACCCCCTGTAGGGTGGCGGACCGGTCCAGCTCCCCATCCTCCTCCAGCCGGGGGAAGTCCTCCCCGGCCAGGGTCCGGGCTGCGTCCAGACAGTCCTCGGCGGTGAGGGGGCGTTCCTCCAGGTCCCGCAGGGCCCCGTCCACCCGGCACCGGGGCGGCAGGCCCCGCACCAGGTGGAGGTCGCTGGCCCCGGCCTGCCGGGCCATGGTAATCTCGTCAAAAATGTTCATCCGTCTTGCCTTCCTATCGTGTGCAGTACTTCCTCCACCGTGGTGACGCCGTCCCCCACCAGCTGGATGCAGTCCTCCCGGATGGGCCGGAAGGTGGAGGCCCGCAGAGCCGCCTGCACGTCCGGCAGGGAGCGGTCGTGGATGGCCTTGCGGAGGGCGGGGGTGACCGTCAGGATCTCAAAGACGCCGGTGCGTCCCCGATAGCCGGTCTGGAAGCACTCGGAGCAGCCGCTCCCCCGGTAGAAGGTGTAGTTCCCGTCTGCCGGCAGGCCCAGCAGCTCCAGCTCCTCCCGGGCCGGGGTGTAGGGCTTTTTGCAGTGGGGGCAGATTTTGCGCACCAGCCGCTGGGAGATGATCCCCCGCAGGGCGCTGGAGAGCAGATAGGGCTCCACGCCGATGTCCAGCAGCCGGTCCAGGGTGGAGAGGGCGTCGGTGGTGTGGACCGTGGAGAGCACCAGGTGGCCGGTGAGGGCCGCCCGCATGGCGATCTCGGCGGTGTCCCCGTCCCGGATCTCGCCCACGGCGATGATATCCGGGTCCTGCCGGAGCACGGAGCGCAGGGCGTTGGCAAAGGTCAGGTCGATGCGGTCGTTGATCTGCACCTGGCAGACCCCGTCCATGTGGTACTCCACCGGGTCCTCCAGGGAGATGAGGTTGACCTCCTCCCCCCGCTTGCGGTCGATCATGGTATACAGGGTGGAGGTCTTTCCGGCGCCGGTGGGACCCACCACCAGCAGCATGCCGTCCGCATTGTGGTCCAGCAGGTCCAGGAACCGCTGCCGGTTCTCTCCCCGGAGGCCGATGCCCTCGATGGAGATGTCCTCGCTGCGCCGCAGCAGGCGGATGACGATCTTCTCGCCATAGATGGTGGGCAGGGTGGACACCCGCAGGTCCAGGGGCTCCTGCCGGACGGTCATCTCGATGCGGCCGTCCTGGGGGAGCTGCTTCTGGGTGATGTCCATCTGCGCCATGATCTTGATGCGGGAGATGACAGACATCTGCAGCTCCCGGGGGACGGTGATGATCTGGCGCAGGGAGCCGTCGATGCGCATGCGGATCCGCATCTCGTCGCCCACCGGCTCCAGATGGATGTCGCTGGCGTTCTCTGTGCAGGCCCGCTCAATGATGGAGTTCACCAGGCGGATGGTGGGGGCGGCCTCTTCATCTGTCTCTCCGGTGCCGGCCTTCCACCGGCCGTCCACGGGAGCGGCGGAGGCCCCGTAGCCGCTGCCGGCCAGGTCCCGGCGCATGTCCTCGATGGCCTTCAGGGTGCCCTGGTTGCTGTAGAGATTCTGTACCGCCCGCTCCACCGCCGCCTCCGTGGCGATCATGGGGATCACCTGGCGGTGTGTGGCGGCGCTGACCTCCTCAATGGCGATAAAGTTCAGCGGATCCGCCATGGCCAGATACAGCTCACTGCGGGTGGCCCGCACGGGCACCACCTGGTATTTCTGGGCGATGTTCTTGGGCAGGATCTGGGCCATCTCCGGAGAGAGCTCCATGGCGTTCAAATCCGCATAGTCCAGCCCCAGCTGGGTCATCAGCGCCTCAATGAGCTGCTTTTCCGTAATGATGTGGTTTTCCACCAGAACCGTTCCCAAGCGCTTGCCGCTCTTCTTCTGCTCTTCCAGGGCCTCCTCCAGCTGCTGCTGGGTAATGGTGCCGCTGCCTACCAGCAGGTCGCCAAGTCTTGTGTAAGTCATGTTCCCTCTTCCTCCGTCTCCATATCCGGCTGCTCTGCGTTGAGACAGCGGATGGAAAATGTCGTCTCACTGCCGGTGCCTCTCCGGTCCGAGACCTCCAGCCTCACCTGAAAGATCCCGCCGCTGTATGTGATGGTGCATGTATCGATCCGACAGTCTCCGTTGCCGTAGGCCCCGGAGGGCAGCATCAGCCGGTTGCCCGCCTCCAGCTGGCCGTCTGCGTCCAGCGACAGCGTCGTGTTGCGTCCATAGTTGACGCTGGTGTAGCGGGTCAGCGCGCCGCTGTCGTCCACCGCCACGTCCCGGGCATAGCGCAGCTCATTGGACAGCAGGTCCGACAGGGTGGACAGCAGCAGCTGGTTCTCCGCCTCCCCGGTCAGGGTGCGGGAACTGCGCTGGGCCATCAGCAGGCCTGTGTGGAGCATCAGCCCCAGCAGGATCAGCACCACGGACGCCGCCAGCATCTCCACCAGGGTCATTCCCCGGCGGCTGCGGAGCTTCTTCCTCATGGGGCCGCCTCCTCCCCGGCAGGAGACGATGCCCGGCCATAGGCATACAGGTCGTCCCCGCCGTAGAGACGGGCGCCAATGTGTGCGTCCGTTTTCCCTTCCTCCCGGATGGTCACCGGAAAGGCTGCATCATCGGGGGGTGTCTGGGCCTCGGCGGCGGTGAGCTGCTCATAGAAGTCCTCGTCCGAAACCTGGGCCTGACGGTTGATCTGGCCGGACACGGTCACGGCCCCCACCAGAAGGGCCACGGACAGGGCGGCCACCAGGATGGCGGCCAGGGTCTCGATCAGCGTCTCGCCCCTGGTGTTGTTCAGTTTTTTTCGCAGGTTATCCACCGCTTGCCGCCTCCTCTTCCTCCGCCGCCCCCGGGATGATCCAGCCCACCCGCCAGGTCATGGGGGAGGTCTCGGCAGTCGTGTCTGACGAAAATGTCTCCGGCAGAGTGGGCTTCGTCTCATTTGGCGTCAGCTCCGCCCGGACCACATAATCGGGCTTTCCATCCCCCTGGTCCAGCGCGGCGGTCAGCTCGATGGCGTAGGAGTCCTCCACTACCCGGAGTTCCACCGTCACCGGACGGGTATCCAGGTCAGTGTTGGACTCCTCCGGTTGGATGGTAAACGTGTGCTCCACCGGTGGAGTCAGACCAGAGCGTTTAGATGTGTTAATTCCTGCTTCGACGGAGACAAACTCCTGGGAAAAGATGTAGTCAAAGTCATCCAGCAGGTTCTCTTTCAGGGCCGCAGCACCGCTGCCGTCCGTGTACTGGTAGAGACCCTCCAGCTGCTCCAGATGGCGCTCTACACCGATCTGGATGCGTTTTCCCTCTTCGTCGGGCCCATACACTGGCACTTCCCAATAGTGATACCGCCCCCGGTACTCCGCGGCGTTCAACTCGTCGCACAGCAGCCGCACCGCCGAGGAGATGGTGAGATACGTCTGGTGCTCCTCCCGGCTGCTGCGGCTGCGGCCGGCATTGGAGGAGGCCGCCATCAGCACCGATGAGGCCACCAGGCCGCACACCAGGAAAAACAGCAGCGCCAGGAGAAAGGAGGCGCCCCGCCGGCTGTTCAGTTTTTTCTTGCAGCGGTTCAGCATGGTGTCTCCTCTCTCCCGGAGCGCCGGGTCAGTTGGTGGTGATGTGGATGGGCAGGTTCTGCCACAGGGTGTGGGTGCAGCCGCCGTAGGTGAAGCGCAGCTGGACGCGGAGATAGGCCGTCATCTCAGTCACGCCGTCCGGCGGGGAGACCTCGATCTCCAGCTGTCCGTGAGCTTCATCCGCCCACTGGGCGAAGATCTGCTCCCGGAAGCCCTCCACGTCCTCAAACCCGGTGATGGTCACATCCGTGACCGTCACCTGCTGGCCTCCCACCTGAATGGAGCCGATTTGTGCTCCATCGTAAAAGATGGTCTGCTGGCTCTGGCTGCCGGCAAACGCCGCCTCTACCGGGGTCAGGGCAAAGCCGGGGTGTACGTCCAGGCTCAGGACACTGGAAGCCGTGTAGGTCTGGCCCAGGTAAGTGAAGGTGTAGGTCACCGTCATCTGGGCCGGTCCATCCTCCGACAGGGTGGATGCGGTGAGGACGATGGAACCGTCCTCCTCCGCCACGGAGGCGGAGGCAAAGCGTCCCATGTCGTAGGAGGCCGAGAATTCGGAGACGGCAATGCCGTCCGTCAGGGTCTCCGGCAAAGCCTTCCCCTCGGCATTCGTCCAATGGAGGGCCGCCTGGGCGGACTCCTCCTGGACAAACATCTCCAGGACACCGCTGTCCGCCGACAGGCGCAGGTCCGCCGTCACGTTCACGTCGATGGTCAGGGTGTAGGTCTGGCCGCTCTCCGTATAGGTGATGGTCACCTGGGTGCTGCCCGCTGCTTGAGCTTTAATGGTGAGGGTGTTGGTGCCCCCCTGGGCCTGGGTATGTGCCAGGCTGGCCGTCGCCACCGCCGGGTCAGCACTCGCTGCAGACCAGCTGCCGCTGCCGCTCAGGTTGGACAGGGTCAGTTCCTCCGAGCGGACGGCGCCCGCTCCTGCCTGGTAGTCCGCGAACAGGTCCATCTGGACCGGCAGGGCGCCGTTTTCCCGCAGGATGCCCTGGACCGCCCAGTCGCCGTAATGGACGTGGGCCTGGCCGCCCTCCACCAGGTCGCTGCTCTGGGTCAGGATGGTGGGGAACGGATAGTTGGTGCCCAGCAGGCTGCGGTCCGTGCCGAAGCTGTACCGGCCGTCGATGGGGTCGCCGGTGGATGTGGTGGTGGTGACGGGGGCGAAGCGGGCGGCAAGCAGGGCCTCATAGGCGCTGCCGCCGACGGAGAGCTCGGCGAAGCTGGCTTCGGATACGCCGGGTGCCCCCACATCCAGGTAATTGCCGGGCGCACCGGTCAGACAGCTTTCCAGATAGTAGCAGTTTTTATAATTGAATCGGTAGCTGCCGTTCATATATGCAATCTCTCCCCGTCCTCCAATGGCGAACAGATGGGAATTTGCCGGCAGGTCAGTTTGACGCGGCAGTCTCACATAGCTGTAACAGTTTTGAATGGTAGGATTGGTCCTTCCGGTGGAGCCCTCGGTATCCGCTCCAATGATAACTCTGTTTATTTGCAAAGTTTTCATAAAGTACCCGCCTACAATGCCGCCCGCGTGAACTCTCGAATTACGTTGTTTGACGCTAAGATCTGCCTGGATACTACCACCAGCATAACAATTGGTAATTCCACGCTGGCAGGAACCGACCAGACCGCCTGCCCGGACATTCCGCGCACTATCGCTATGTGTAAAGTTCAACCGGATGTCCGTGACAGCGGTACAGTTCTCCAAGGCCATATTGCAGATGCCGACCAAGCCGCCCACGCCACCGCCGCCATAGGCGCATCCGCCATTATCGTCCAAGATGACATAGCCAGCCACAGCGCAGTTTGAGATGACGCGGTCACTTCCTGCGGTGTTGGCCGCCAAGCCCACCAGAGCGCCTACAGCGTACCAGTTGTTATCGCCCTCAGGACTATAAGATCGGATAAGGCCGTCTCCCTCCGGGGCATATAAAATAATGTTCTGGAGTTCCGCATCCAGGGTAAAGCCGAATAAGCCCGTGGTGTTAATCTTTTCTGTGTAGATATTTAGGTTTTGGATCGTATAGTCGTTTCCGTTGTAGCTGCCGCCAAACCAGCCGTAGGCCATGGCTCCTGTTTCCATCGTCCAAGGAGTTTCATCCCGGAAGGCGGCAATTGGAGTATACTCCTCCACATCGCTGCCATCCAGATCGTGGGTCTGGAGCCAGTAATACGTTCGATCCACCTCGTTAGAACCACCCCATAATGTTTGAGCTACATAGGACAGGTACATAAAGTCCTGCTGGTTACTAGAAGTATTGTAGAGGACAGTTGAGGTGTTCTGGTTCTTATGGTTCCAGTTGATGAATTGCAGCTGGTGGATACTCCGCACGCCGTAGGGGTTGTCCTTCGTGCCGGGCCGGGCGGTGGGGACGTCCGCCCCTGCCGCCCAGTCGTTACCCGTCTCCACCGACATGGAATCGGCGAAGAAGGGATTCAGTCGGACGGTAAGGGAGCTTCCGCCGCTGGACACCGTCCAAGTGCCGCTGGGCGGCTGCTGTGTGCTGTTGGTGCTGGCAGTTATTTCAGAGAGATAGAGCCCCTGGTCCTCCTCTGTTGTGCCCCAGGTGTTGAAGCAATGGAAGGCATAGCGGCCCTCCATCAAGTCGGACAGGGCCGTATTGGCATCCTGGTTTTCACCGTTTCCTCCTAAAATGTCGCTGCTGGTGCGGGAGACCTCTTGATCTTCCAACCAATAATATCCATAGCCGTACTCCTCCACCACGCCGCCGTCGCCGTGGGCGGTGGACAGGGTGCTGACTTTCTCGGTTCGATTTGCGTCGCTGAAGGCCGCGATAGCGCTGATGGCGTAGGTATCCGCGCCGTCGATCTCCATGCGCTCCCAGTAGAAGACGCCGAAATCCCCCAGGCCCATGGGCTCCGGCCACTGGCCGTAGTGCACGAGCCGGCCCTCCCCGTCCGTCACTGCGGCGGGATAGGGGTAGCCGTTCTCGTCCGCCACAAAGCCCATGCCCAGGGATGCGGCGGCCTTCCCGTTTTTGTCCGTCAGCTGGCTCCAGGCCGCGCCCTGGGCCCCGCCGCCGTCCTCATACCGGGCCACAAAGTGCAGATCCCGATAGGTGAAGTTGCCGCCGTCCAGGTAGAAGCAGTTTGCGCTCTCACCGCCGGCAAAGCCGTACCGGGCCGCGCCGCCCTCCGCCTCCAGGGCCGCGGCAGCGTAGCTGCGGGAAAGGGTGCCCTGGCTGCTGGCGGCAAAACCGGCCGCCGCCACATCGCCGTACCGGGCCCGGGAGACGCTGACCCGGCCCACCGCGTAGCTCTGCTCGATGCGCCCGCCGCTCTGGTTGCCGCCCACAAAACCGCCGGCATAGGCGTTGGACATGGTACACAGGGCGTAGAGCCGGGCCGCCTCGGCTGCACTGGCGCGGATGGACCCGCGATTTTCTCCGGCAAGCCCTCCCAGATAGACTGTCGAGTAGTTGTAGCAGTTGACGGTGATCTCCACCCCGTACACGGCGCAGTTGGAGACCGTGCCGCTGTTGCTCCCCAGCAGGGCGCCCACGTAGACGGTGGTGTCGCTGCCGGACCGGGTCAGGGTGAGGGGCGCATCCTCCATGCGGTAGACCACATCCCGGATGACGCCGGAGCTGTACCCGAAGAGGCCCACATAGTCCGATTTGCCGCTGTCAGCAGGCACGACGCCGGTGATGGCGAGCCCGCCGCCGTCGTAAGTGCAGCGGAAGGGCGCGTCCCCGTCCACGCCGATGGGGGATTGGGAAACCAGTTTTCCGGTAAAAATGTCATCGTCATACCCGATGTAGGCAGTATAGTCCAGCGCCAGCTCCTGCTGGAAGCGATACTGGTGTTCGCTGGCGAAATAGGTCTCGAACCGGCTGAGCATGTACAGGTGCCGGGGGGTGCGCACACTCACCGGGAGATGGTCGGCCTGCTGGCTCAGGTCCAGGTCCTCCTCGTAGGAGAGGGGGACGTTGGCAAAATGGGGGTTATAGTAATAGGTCCGGCTCTCTCCCACCGTCTCAGCAACGGTGATGGTCTGATAGAAGTCCTCGGAGGCGTATCCCGTGTTGACGATCTCCGCCGGCAGGGGCAGCAGGTAGTAGGTCTCCTCCCGGTCGGTCAGGGGATTCGTGCCGGTGATGGTATACATATTCCCGTTGCCGTATGAGTAGTGAATCCCTTTCGTGGTCTCGCCGCCGGTTTCCGTGGGATACGTCATGTCCAGCGCAACGCCCAGAGACGCGCTGAAATCCGTGTCGTTATAGGCCACGGCGTAGCCGTCCAGAATCACCGTTCGGTCATTCTGCAGGTGGTTCACACCGCCGCCGCTGAAGCCATAAGACCCGTCCGCGTATTTCTCGTAGTACACCAGATCCCCGTTTTGAAACTGGGCGCCCCAGTCGCCGTAGTGGGTCAGCCCCGGCAGGCCGGGGTAGATGTACCGGGTCAGGGTCAGCGTGGTCTGCAGGTTATAGGGGTGGGAGTCCGCCGCGCTCTTCCGGGTGAAGGCGCCCCCAAAGAAGTTGTCCCACAGCGCCGTATTGGTCAGCTGGGCGTAGGTCAGGGCTCTGCCGTCAATTTTAGGATCGTCCGCAAACCGGTCAGAGTCCAGATAGTAGGTTTGGTCGTAGACGCTGCCCGCAGCCTCGCACAGCGGGTAGTTGTCGCTCCCCTTGGAGAACAGCATGGCACTGTAGGAGCACCTGACGGTGGCGTTTCCGCCGCCCAGGCACAGGCCGGCAGCGGTATCCCCATCCTCCGACGCGATAAATCCGGCGGCATAACTGTTGGAGATCGTTGCCGTCTCATTCAGGTTTCCGAACAGGCCCGCAGCGGCGTCTCCGGTCAGATAGCAGTCCGCGTAAGAACCGGAGACGGTGACATTCTCCGCCCGGCCTGCCAGGCCGCCGGCAGTTTTGCCGCTGACCAGGGTGGCGGCAGCGGAGTCAGACACCTGCGCATCCGACAGCTTCCCCGCCAGGCCGCCGGCAAAGCCGGTACCGGAGATGATCTGGTAGCGCAGGCTGCTGGCGCTGTCCCCCAGCACCTCCCGGAGGCTGGCGGTCTCGTCGGCGTTGTTCTCCCAGTACACGAGGCAGTCCGAGATATTTACATGGGAGGCCGTGCCGGCCAGGGCACCGGAGGCCTCCGCATTCTCCTGGCGGACAGAGGTGTTCACCAGACGGATGCCCGTCAGGGTATTTCGAACCCCCTTGGTCCCCTCGAAAGCGCCGAACAAGCCCGCATTCTCATGGTCCGTCCCGATCTCCAGGTCCCGGATGGTATACCGGCCGCCGTCATAGGACCGGAGCTGGTTGTTGTCGATGGGCCGGAACACATAGCCCTCCACAGCGGGAATGTCAGCGGTCTGCTCCGCTGCGGTCTTCCCTGCCGCGCCGGAGAATGCGGCGTCCAGGTTCTGCAGGTGCCGCAGGCAGGCGATGTATGCGGTCTCTTTCCCGCTGCCTCTGGCAAAGAGGCTGTTGTCCGAGGCCGTCTTGCGGGCGCCGTTGACCACCAGGGAGCCGCCTTCATAGGACACCTCGGCGGTGAGTTCAAAGTCGCCGCCAAAGGTCAGATCGTCCGTGTTCGCATTGTCAGCGTTTTCAAAGAGATCCCGGAACTGCGCGCCGTCCTCCAGGGAGTCCAGCGTCCAGGCATAGGTGTAGGACCGATAGACGATCCCCTCGTCCTCCACGGCGCCGCCGTTTTCGGCCTGCTCGGGTTCCAGCGTGACGGGAACGTCTTGATAGGTCAGGATCACATTCAGGTGCACGTTTTTCTCTTCACCTGTCAGGGCCATCGTATTGGGCACCCAGTAGGTGACCTCCGCCCACAGGGTGTTCTCATTGTAGATGTTGATGACCGGGGTGCGCAGGGAGATGGAGGTGCCGCTCTCAGCGGATTGGCCGCCGAAGTACCCGATCATGGGGTCCTGGTCCATCCGCTTGGTCCTGGGCGCCGCCCGCCACTGCTGATAGAAGTCCTCAAAATCGCCGCCTACCGGCAGGGTCTCCCGGGAGAAGAACAATCCACCACGCTGGCACTCTCCGGCTCGTAGACGATGTAGAAGTCCCCCTCCCACAGGGAGGGTTCGATGGTCTCCCGGGGCAGCAGGTCCTCCATGGCGGCGTCCTGACTGTGGCAGTAATAGACAGTGATCTGGGTGGTCCCCTCCTCGCTGGCCTCTGCCCCCGGAATGACATCCACGTGCTCGATCCGATTCCCCGCCTGGACCACCAGCCCTTCCAGACGCTGGCTGCCCTGCAGCAGGATGGCGCGATTTTAGGCCGCCAGATAGATCTCCCGGGCGGCGTTGTCCAGCTCCGTAATCCGGGTCTGCCGGAGATACCTGACGACCCCCACCGCAGACACCGCCAGCAAAATCACCAGAACTGCTACGACGGCCAGCATTTCCACCAGCGTGAACCCATGTCGATTTTTCCACATCGCTCTTCCCATACCAAACACCTTAACGCAAAACAATCCCCATTTGATGTTCGGAGCCATCAAACAGGCGATCTTATCCCCATGCTCCGCCGGATTCCGCGGACCGCGTCCCGGCCGGATGTTCCAACCCCATTCCGTTCACAGGCGCCCCAGATGCCGCCAAAGCACAATAGCATTTGCAACTTTAATGGTTCGCCGATTTTGCCAACGGTTTTTCCCGGAAGGTTGATACGGCGGAGCTCGTTCGCCTCCGAAATGGTCAAAATTTTTGCTATGCAGCACTTCCGCGGACATGTGCCGGAACCGTTTCCCCATTTTGTCGGGTCTCACGGCGCAGCGCAGCGGGAACCCTGCCGCAAAATCAAACGGCGTGGGACAACATGCCCCACGCCGTTCTTCCGATTCCCTTGAAAGGGAGCATTGATTTTCACAGGATTCTCCGCTTCTTTGTCCCCGCACACGGGCCCCTTTCATCCATCTCTCAGGCTCTGGCTGCCGGTGGTCCGGCCAAGCGCCCGCATATTGAAAAGGTGGAAATTCTCATGGTTCTGTGGTAAATTTGAGATACACAAATACGTTCGGGATATGAGGTGGTGTCAAGATGAAGCTGGAACAAGCCACGATGGATCATTTTGCGGAAATCCTGTCCTTTTACGACTTGATGTGCCGTGTCCTGGCGGAAAAGGATTTCCTGCCCAACGGGGATCAGGGGGGCTTTCCCTCGCCCGATATGGTAAAAGGTGCGATTGCCAGCGGAACGCAGTTTATTGGGATAGAAGGCGGAAAGATCGTGGCCGCCTATATCATGAACCATGATTGTGACGACGCCTACCACACGGTCCGATGGCAGATTGATGCGGCGCCTGACGAAGTTGTGATTCTCCACGCCCTGCGGGTTCTGCCGGACTATGGGGGCCGCGGGTTTTCAAAGCAGCTTGTGGAACACGCGATCCGGACCGCCAAAAACTGGAGCCAGAAGGCGATCCGCCTGGACTGCATTGTGGGAAACGACATTCCGGTAAAGGTGTACCAGTCTTTTGGCTTTCAATATGTGGATACCGTAGAAATTACCTATGCGGATATTGGCGCTCCCATGCAATTCAGGCTCTACGAGCTCGTTTTGTAAGAAAGGTGGCGGCAGTCCACACGCCTGCTCCGCTGTCCGCAGTTGACACCCCGCTTCCATCGCAATGCAGGCCCGGCCGGTCTCCCGGATGAGGTCCATCTTCCGCCCGGCCGGGGCCCATGGAAATAAAAGCAGTGGAGGCCGTTTTCCACAAGGTGGCCGAAATTCACCGACACTGCATCTGGCTGTCTGAAGCGGAACATCACAGCTCCTTGGCGGATGGATCCGGCAGATGAAATTTTCTCCGCGCCAAATCCGCAAGAGCGGCGGCCGTTCCAGACACCCCCAGCAAATCGCTGTTCATCATTACGTCGAAGTGCTCAGGATCCATCACCGGGTACCCGGCGTACCGCTCATGGTAGCGCGCCCTGGCCCGATCCACATCCGCGCACATCTTATAGGCCTGTTCCCGGTCCATGTGCAGCTGTTCCACACAGTTCCGAATCCGGGCCTCCTTGGGGGCGTAGATAAACACCCGCAGGAGATTCTCCCGGCCCTGCATCACATAGTCGGCGCAGCGGCCCACCAGAATGCAGGGGCCACGGTCCGCAAAGTCCCGCAGGACACACTCCTGGACGAAAAAGGTCCGGTCCTGCAGCTCCCGGGTGCCGTCTCCCAAGGGAAAGAGCATCTTGCCAAAGACGCCGAAGCGGCTCTTGGCCTCCTCTTCCACCTGGCTGATCACCTTGACCGGCTGTTTCATCCGTTTGGCCACTTCCTCCACGATGTCCCGGTCGTAATACTGGATCGACAGCAGGTCCGCCGTCTCATGGGCGATGGCCCTGCCCAGACTGCCGAACTGCCGGCCAAGGGTAATGACATAGTTGTCCAAAGTTCTGCACCTCCGTCAACAGGATCAATTTGGATGGTTGAGGCGAATGATCTCCTCCGCGCTGCTGCAGAGGGGCTGGAAGCCCGGGATCTGCGGCTGCTCCTCCAGAAAGTCCAGGGTGTAGGCCACCGCGCTGGCCACTCCAACCGGCAGCGCCGCCTCATCCAGGTCAAATTGGGGCGTGTGGTGATTGGCGCCAGAGCCCAGTGCCTCGTTGCGGATGCCGGTGAACACCAGAACGCCGGGGCACATACTCAAAAAGTAGCTGTAGGACTCCGAGGCCATCCAGGGTTCGCACTCCCCCAGGTGCTCCTTGCCCAGGTGCCGCTCTATCGCCCGCTCCCACAGCCGCCGGCAGGTCCGGTCGCTGATGCTGGGCAGCAGGGCGAACCGGCAGGTAAGCGTATAGGTGCAGCCGTGGTATTCGCAGATGGTCTTGAGGATGCGCTTGAACTCCTCCCAGAAGATTCTGCCGCTGTCCCGCTCGAAAAATCGGATGGTGCCCTCAAACACCAGCTGATCTGGAATCACATTGTCCGCCGTGCCGCAGGTGACCTTTCCGACGGAGAACGTCAGCCGTTTGTCCGGGCTCAGGTGATCCATGCGGACCGTCTGGAGCAGGTCATAGACGTTGACAAAGCAGTCCAGGGTGCTGCGGGCCAGATCCGGCCGGGAGCCGTGGCCGGAGAGGCCGTGGAGCTCACAGCGGAACACATACAGGCCCGCCATGGCGGTGCCGTCCACGACATGGAGTTTCCCCGCTTCCAGATCCCAGCGCACATGGGTGGCGTAGCAGGTATCCGGCCGCAGGCCCCGCCGCTCCATATAGGGGAGAAGTGCTTCGATGTTCCGATGGCCCTCCTCCCCCTCCTCAAAGGCCAGCAGGACAGCGCCCTTCAGCTCTGACTCCATGGACTTGAGGATTTTGGCCTCGGTGAGCAGCATGGCGATATGCCCATCATGTCCGCAGGCGTGCATGACTCCCGGCTTTTGGGAGATGCAGACCCGGGGCCCCTTCAGATTGTCGGGGTCCTCCTGAATGGGCAGGGCGTCAATGTCCGCCCGCAGGAGGACGGTCTTTCCCCGGGCGGGGTCTCCCAGAAATCCCAGAATCCCGCCGCCGGGAACCCGCTCATAGGGGATTTCCAGCGTCTCCAGCTCCCGGCAGATGGCAGCCATGGTCTCCACCTGCTCCGCAGGTCCCACTTCCGGATGCTGGTGGAAATAGCGGCGGAGTTTGACCGTGTACGCCTGTTCCGCCTGGGCCAATGTCAAATAATCACGTTCCATCACGATCCCTCCGCTCAGCCTCTGGTGGTCACGGCCCGCAGGAACTGCCGGGTCCGCTCATTCTGGGGATGGTCGAACACCTCTTCCGGCTTGCCCTGTTCCACCACCACGCCGCCGTCCATAAACACCACGCGGTCCGCCACATCCCGGGCAAAGCCCATCTCGTGGGTGACCACCGCCATGGTGATGCCGGATTTGGCCACCTCCTTCATGGTGTTCAGCACCTCGCCCACCAGCTCCGGGTCCAGGGCAGCCGTGGGCTCGTCGAACAAAATGGCGTGGGGGTTCAGCGCCAGGCCCCGGGCGATGCCCACCCGCTGCTGCTGGCCGCCGGAGAGCTGGCTGGGATAGTAGTCCATCCGCTGCCCCATGCCCACCTGATTCAGGAAGTGCTCCGCGATCTCCCTGGCCTCTGCCTTGGGCTTTTTCTGGACGGTCACCAGGCACTCCATGACGTTCTCCAGGGCGGTCATGTTCCGGAACAGGTTGTAGTTCTGAAAAACCATGGTGCTGTGCCGCCGGAGCTGATTCACCTGCTCCTTCGTGAAGTGCTCCGCATCTACCGTCAGGTCCGCGATGGTCACCTTGCCCCGGGTGGGGATCTCCAAAAAGTTCGTGCACCGCAGCAGCGTGGTCTTGCCGGAGCCGGAGGGGCCGAGAATGCACACCACCTCGCCGGTCCCGATCTCAAAGCTGATGCCCTTGAGCACCTCCAGGTCCCCAAAGACCTTGTGGATATTGTCATATCGAATCATGGCAGTTCCCTCCTCAATATTTGGCGTCCAGCCGGAGTTCCAGCCGCTTTTGGATGGCCACGAACACCATGTTGATGACCCAGTACAGAAGCAGGACCGCCAGATAGCCCTCCACAAAGCGGAGGTTCCGTGCCGTCAGCATCTTGGCCGTCAGCATCATATCCGTGACGCCCACCATGGACACCAGGGCCGTGCCCTTGAAGCACTCAATAAAGTTGTTCATCAGAGAGGGGACAGCCAAGTGGAACGCCTGGGGCAGCACCACGCGCCGGTACGCCTGGCCGGTGGTCATGCCGCAGGAGAGGCAGGCCTCCATCTGCCCCTTGTCCACGGACTGGATGGCGCCGCGAATGGTCTCGGACATAAAGGCGGAAAACGCCAGGGCCAGACACAGGATGCCCTTGGGCAAAAGGGCCATGTCCTTGAGGCCTGGGATCAGAGGAAACAGGCCGTACACAAAGAAGAACAGCTGCGCCAGCAGCGGCGTCCCCCGGAACAGGGAGATCCACACCCGCAGAATCCACTGGATCACGCGGTTTTTGGAAAGAGAGAGCATTGCCATGAAGATGGCCAGCACAAACGCCAGAATAAAGGAACCGAAGGTCAGTCCCAACGTGATGTGCACCGCTCCGGCAATGGTCCGCAGGGCTTCCCCAAATGCCTCTGTACTGAAGTGATACATTCAGATCCTACCTTTCTGTTTTGGGCTTTCGGGAATCCGTGTCCCGAAACCTCCAACAGCGTTTGCCAGAGGGCAAACGCTGTTGGAGAAGAGATTCCGGTTATGAGCAATCAGCCCTCATAGCTCTGCCAGGCGTCCTCGCCGGTGGTGGTGACGTAGTTGACCTCGCCCTCCGGCAGTGCCGTCACATCCATGCCGAACCACTTGTTGGACAGCTCAGCCAGCGTGCCGTCCTCATGCATCTCATCCAGCAGATCATTGATGGCCAGGATGATGTCCTTGTTCTCCTCTGTCCGGGTGAACCCGTAGACGATGGGCATATTCTGCCACTCCACATTCTGGATATGGGTCTGATCCGTGTACCCCTGCTGCTCCACGATGTAGGCACAGGTGGAGGTGCACATGAACGCGCCGTCCGCCTGATTCTGGATGACGCTGGGGATCAGGATGGAGGCAGAGTCCAGCACCAGCTCGTTGACCTCCACACCCTCAGCTGCCAGCTGGTCCCGGATGGTCTCAAAGGTCATGGTGGCGTTGGAGCCGGCCTCGCCGCAGATGGTCCGGCCCTCCCAGTAGTTCATGTCGCCGTCCTCCGGCGCGTCCTCAGCCCGGGAGACGATGGAGTAGGACTCCCATGCGTAGGTATTGGTGAACCAGTACTGATCCAGCCGCTCGGGGTTCACCGTGGTCAGGTTGGCGATGGTGTCGATCAGGCCGTTCTGCACACAGCCCCACAGGGCGGCGTACTCTGCCACGTACCACTCCAGGTCCCAGCCGTAGTAGTCGCAGATGTACTGCATGACGTCGATGTCCATGCCCTCGGGGTTGCCGGAGCCGTCGTCCTGGGACCAGCCGGTCTGCACGCAGGAGGTGCCGACGGTCAGATGGGTCCCCTCCAGGGAGGACCACTTCTCCTGCAGGGCCGTCTTTTCACCGCTGCTTCCCTCCGCGGTGGGGGTATCATCAGTGGCGGAGGGCTCCTCCGTCTCAGCACTGCCGCTGCACCCAAACAGGGAAAGAACCATGGCCAGGGAGCAACTTAGGCAGGCCAGTCTCTTCCAAGTACGCTTTTTCATTTCTTCATCCTCCTCAAAAAAATTGTGCACATATGACGCTGGTACCTGTAGGAAAATATAAAAAGCGAAGCAGCGGCGCGCTCCCAAACAGGAGGCGAAACGCCGTTGCTTCGCTAAATATGTGGCACATTATAAGCCTGGCAGGTTCGGAAATCAATGGTAAACCGAACCAGAAAAAATGGTCAAATCCAACTAAAAATTATGTAAAATTTATCGATGTTGTCCAACTCTCTCAGAGAAACACACCGGCACACAGCCGCAGGAAGAGCAGCGCCAGCACCCCGATAAACATGGGCCGAATGACCTTGGCGCCATTGCGCAGGGCCAGCTCGCTGCCCAGCAGATTGCCTGCCACACTGAACACGGACCCGGCCAGAACCATGGGCCACACCACCGTTCCGGAGAGGGTGTATGTCAGTGTGGCCACCAACACGGCGCACAGGCTGCAGAACTTGGTACTGCCGGAGGCGCGGACCAGATCCATGCGGTCAAAAAGCGTGAAGGCGATGATGAAAAAGGTCCCGGCTCCCGCGCCGTAAAATCCGTTGTAGGCGCCCACCGCCAGGCCGATCAGGGCGGAATTCCGCCGGATCTGGCGGCTTGAGAGGGTGTCCATCAGGTCCTCCAGGCCCAGTTCCCGCTTCATAAAGACCGTGACCGCCACCACCGGCAGCAGGATCAGGAGAATGATCTGAAGGCTCCTGTCCGGAAGGAACAGATTGAATCGCGCGCCCAGCAGGGCTCCCACGGCCGCTGTGGGTCCGGCGGACACCATGGCCGGCCAGTGCACTTTTCCGCCCCGGGCAAAGCGGCACAGTGCCGCCACGCCGCCGCAGATGGTGGCTGCCAGGTTGGTGCCTGTGGCCACGTGGGCCGAAAACCCTGTCAGCAGATACGCCGGTATGGTGAGGAGGCCGCCGCCTCCACAGACCGCATCCACAACGCCGGCCAGAAAGATCACCGGCAGCAGAATCAGGTAAGTCGTCAGAGAGAGTTCCACCGCGTACCAGTCCTTCTCCAAACAAGCTGAGGGCTCCCTCTGAAAAGAAAAACGCGAAGCAGCGGCGCGCCCCCGCAGGGAAACGAAACGCCATTGCCTCGCTGAATATAGGATCGATTATAGCGCTGCCGCCTGAAGAAATCAATGGTAAACCGGAACAGAAAAACAAGAGTTTACCCAGTCAAGTCTATCAAAGTATCTGAATTTTAGGTCTCCAGAGGCGGTCCTGCGGACTTCGCCGGTTCAGAAAAACCGAAGGGGCGATGCCAGCTCCCGCAGCAGGGCCAGCACGCTCCAGGCTGCCAGACTGCTGGAGCGGGGATTCTCCGGGTCCGGGCGGGAGGCGATCTCCAAGGAGGCCGAAACGGACGTGTTGTGCAGCGCAATCCGGTGGATATTTTCCGTCAGGCCGGGCTGACTGTCGATTCTCGCCCGGGCCTGCTCCACGCCGGCAGCGGCCAGCGCCGCGGCCACCGCCACATTCACATTCTTGGGGAAGCCGGCAATCGCCTCCTCCACTGTGCCGTCGAAAATGCGGCAGGGGGCATCTCCCAGCCGCCGTCCCTTCAGGAAGGGCGCCCCCTCCAGAGACGCAGGCGCTTTCACGCTGTCCACGCAGATGTCGGTCGGCCCCATCAGGGCCATGGTGCGCATCAGGTCGAATCCGCCAATGGCTCCGGACGCAATCCAGAGATGGGCGCCGCCCGCCCGGGCAGCCGCCTCCAGATCGCCCCGCAGCGTCTCATCCGCCAGTGCGCCGGCAGACAGCAGAATGAGGTCGCTCCCGCCCCGCAGGATCGCACTGCCGCAGGCGCGCACCGCCTCGCCTGTGGCCGCCTCTGCCACATAGTCCGGCCGCTCTGCCAACAGTTCCTCCAGACTTTGATAGCCCTTGCAGGAAAAGCGATCCCCTGCGGCCCGGCTGCGCGCCGGCGTGCTGCACAGGACCCCCGCCAGGGTATAGGCATCCCCCAGCCGCCGCTGCACTCCTTCCGCAAGGATGCTCCCCAGAGCGCCGCATCCCATCAGCGCCACAGTTTTCTTTTCCATGCAGACTGTCTCCTCCCTGTCATTGCTGCCGTCCCCGTGCCAGGACGGGGATCTCCTCCACCACCTCGCCGCCGGAAACCAGATAGGCCGTGTCGTAGAGATTACACACCGGGCAGATGTGGACGGGAATGACCCGGACCTTATCGCCGATCCGAACGGAGTCGTGAAATGCCTGATGGTACAAAATGGCGTGTTCGTCGTACATCTCGTCGATGTGGGTGTCTGGGTATTCCAGGATGGTCCCCTTGCCGGGGGTGGCGCAGATGCCCTCTGTCCGCTCCTGCATGGTCAGGCCCTTGGCGCCCACGTCCAGAATCGTCCGCCGGGAGGTGGGCTTGCTGATGACAGTGGCCAGCACGGTGGCCGCGCAGCGGTCCAATGTGCCGATGGCATGGCCCTGGGAGGCATCCATCAGGGCATAGGTGCCGGGGCGGAGCTCGGTGATGCCGTCCAGGATTTCCACACCGTTCATCAGAGTGGGGGTGGCGCCGTAGCTCACGGTGCCGCAGGGCATACCATGGGCCGCAGCCAGATCCGCAAATGCCAGCGTCCTGCGCTGGGCGGTCCGGGCGATCTCCCGGCAGGCGTCCAGATCCGGAGCGGAATAGCTGTTTCCGTCGTGGGAGAAAATCCCGCCGAACAGCACGTGGGGACAGGCACGGATGGCGTCCAGCAGCGCCAGAAAATCACATTCCTCAATGATGCCGGAGCGATTCTCCCCCACCTCGATCTCGATTAGAACCGGAATTTGGACATTGGCCGCCGCAAAGACCGCCTCTGCCTCCTCCACCTGACAGGGGGCGTCCACCCCAAAGGAGACCGTGCAGCCAGCTCTGCGCAGCGCCGCGATCCGCTGGAGCTTCCTCTGCCCCACGATCTCATTTGCGATCAGAATATCCCGCAGCCCCTGTTCCGCCATCACTTCAGCCTCGCCCACCTTGGCCACAGCGATGCCGCAGGCGCCCAGGTCCATCTGGCGCCGCGCGATGGCGGGCATTTTGTGGGTTTTCGTATGCGGCCGCAGCGCCACATGGTTTCGATTGGCATAATCCTGCATCCACTGAAGATTCGACTCCAAAATCTCCCGGTCAATCAGAAGCGCGGGGGTATCCAGTTCCTCAATTCGCATGGCTTGATTCTCCTTTCGGTTCCATCGGTGTATAGTGCGGGCGGCAAGTCCTTGACGCCTCTGTACCGGACCTTCTAAAAGAATGGTTTTTATTTTATTGCTTCCTTCCGGCACTGTCAAGCGTCGATCCAGTGGTCGGATATTCTCTGACAAAGTATATATTTCTACCAAAAATTTGAAAACAGATGGACGCTGCGGCCTCTTCGGCGAAAGTCGACGCATCGGACAGCCGCCTGAAAATGCTACGAGCTCACGACGGCTTTCTTCATATTACGAACGTATTCTGCCACATGGGGGACTGCCTCCCGGCCATACTTTGCGAACAGCTTCACGATGGCGGAACCCACAATGGCCCCGTCGGACACCTGGGCCATGGCAGCGGCCTGTTCCGGCGTAGAGATGCCGAATCCGATGGCGCAGGGGATCTCCGGATTGGCCGCCTTGGCCAGATGGACCATGCGGCCCACGTCGGTGGTGATCTCCGTCCGCACGCCGGTGACGCCCAGAGAGGAGACGCAATAGAGGAACCCCTCCGCCTCCCGGGCAATCATCGCGATCCGGTCCTCGGAGGTGGGGGCAATGAGGGAGATGAGATCCAGGCCATACCTGCGGCAGGTGGGAGCGAATTCCTCCTTCTCCTCATAGGGCACGTCGGGGAGAATGAGCCCGTCCATCCCGATGTCCGCCGCCGTGGAGATAAACCGCTCCGTGCCGTAGGAGAACACCACGTTGGCATAGGTCATGAACACCATGGGAACGGTGAGCTCCGTCCGCAGGCGGCGGACCATGTCGAAGATCTGATCCGTGGTCACGCCGCCGGCCAGCGCCCGTTCGTTGGCGGCCTGGATGACCGGCCCCTCGGCGGTGGGGTCTGAGAAGGGGATGCCCAGCTCAATGAGGTCGGCTCCCGCCTGGGCCATGGCCCGGACGGCCGCCTCGGTGGTCTCCAGGTCCGGGTCAGCGCAGGTGAGAAAGGGAATAAACGCCTTGCCATGGGCAAAGGCCTCTGCAATTCGGCTCATTCGGAAAGCTCCTCCCCTCGATACCGGGCGACGGAGACACAGTCCTTGTCCCCACGGCCAGAGATATTGACGACGATGATCTGCTCCCGGCCCATGGCGGGGGCCAGCTTCATGGCGTAGGCCACCGCGTGGGCCGACTCGATGGCGGGGATGATCCCCTCGGTGCGGCTCAGATACTCAAAAGCGCACACCGCCTCCTCGTCCGTGACGGGGACATATTCCGCCCGGCCTGTGTCGTGGAGCCAAGCGTGCTCCGGGCCAATGCCCGGGTAATCCAGCCCGGCGGAGATGGAGTACACCGGGGCGATCTGGCCGTACTGGTCCTGGCAGAAGTAGGACTTCATGCCGTGGAAGATGCCGAGCCTGCCCGTGGCAATGGTGGCCGCGGTGTCCGGGGTGTCCACGCCCCGGCCGGCCGCCTCGCAGCCGATGAGCCGCACGGAGGGATCGTTGATGAAGTGATAGAAGGCTCCCATGGCGTTGGAGCCGCCTCCCACGCAGGCGATCACCACGTCCGGGAGTTTTCCCTCCCTCTCCTGGAGCTGTGCCATGATCTCCCGGGAGATGACCGCCTGGAAGTCCCGCACCATGGTGGGGAAGGGGTGGGGCCCCATGACGGAGCCCAGGCAGTAGTGGGTATCCGCAATGCGGGAGGTCCACTCCCGGAAGGCGGCGGAGCAGGCGTCCTTCAGGGTGGCGGTCCCGGTGGTCACCGGCACCACCTCGGCCCCCAGCAGCCGCATTTTATAGACATTCAGGGCCTGGCGACGGGTGTCCTCCTCCCCCATGAACACCACGCACTCCATGCCGAAAAGGGCCGCCGCGGTGGCGGTGGCCACTCCGTGCTGGCCTGCGCCCGTCTCGGCGATGAGGCGCTTCTTGCCCATCTTCCTTGCCAACAGGGCCTGGCCCAGCACGTTGTTGATCTTGTGGGCCCCGGTGTGGTTCAGATCCTCCCGTTTCAGGTATATCTTCGCGCCCCCCAGGTCCTCTGTCATGCGCCGGGCGTAGTAGAGCCGGGAGGGCCGGCCGGCGTATTCGTTAAACAGCTCGGTGAGTTCCGCCTGGAACTCCGGGTCGTCCTTATAGTGGTTGTAGGCCTCCTCCAGCTCCATGATCGCGTTCATCAGCGTCTCGGGGATATACTGCCCGCCGTGGACGCCAAATCGTCCCTTGGACATGGCCCTCACTCCTTTCTTGCGGCGGCCACGGCCGCCAAAATTTTTGCCCGGTCCTTCTGCCTGCCGGTCTCGACGCCGCTGGAGATATCCAGCCCCATGGGGTGGAGCCGCGCCACGGCATCGGGGATATTCTCCGGCGTCAGTCCGCCCGCCAGGAGGAAGGGCCGCCTGACCCCGCCGGCCAGAGACCAGTCAAAGGCCTGGCCCGTGCCGTAGCCGTTGTCCAGCAGGATCTGGTCCGTCGTGGAGGCGGCAGCCGCCGCCAGATCGGCCTCCGACCGGACCTTGAACGCTTTCCAGAGCGCCTTGCCGGGGGCCAGGGCCCGGAGAGCGGCGATATAGGCATCGTCCTCGTGCCCGTGGAGCTGGGCCGCCGCAATGGTCCCGTCGTTCAGCAGCCCGGCCACCTCCTCCACCGGCCGGTCCACGAACACGCCCACCGGGATCACAGCTGGATCCAGCCGCGCCCGCAGCGCCCGCACCTGATCCGGCGTCTGGTTCCGGTGGCTCCTGGGAAAGCTGATGATGAACCCGCACCAGTCGGGCCGGGCCTCGTTGACAAAGTCGATGTCACAGGGCCGGAACAGCCCGCAGATCTTGATTTTCGTCATGATGCCGCCTCCCGCAGGGCCGCCAGCATGGCGCCCTTGTCCTTCGCCCGCATGAGGGCCTCGCCGATGAGCACGCCGTCGGCCCCCATGGCCCTCACCGCCGCGGCGTCCTCTGGGCGGCGGACGCCGCTCTCCGCCACATACAGCACCCCTGGGGGGATCTGGTCCCGCAGCCGGGCCGCGTTGTCAAGGTTCACGGAGAAATCCTTCAAATTCCGGTTGTTCACGCCGATGATCTCCGCGCCGGCGGCCACGGCGGATGCGATCTCCTCTTCGTTGTGGGCCTCCACCAGGGCGGACAGGCCCAGTTCCTCGCAGATGCCCAAATACCGCTCCAGCGTCCCGGTGTCCAGCAGGGCGCAGATCAGCAGCACACAGTCCGCCCCCAGGAGGCGGGCCTGGTAGAGCTGGTACGCGTCCACTGTGAAGTCCTTGCGGAGCATGGGGGTGTCCACTGCCCCGCGAATCTCCCGAAAAATCTGGTCGGAGCCCAGAAACCACTTGGGCTCGGTGAGGCAGGAGATAGCGTCCGCCCCGGCGCGTTCATAGTCCCGGGCGATCTCCAGATAGGGAAAATTCTCGGCAATGACCCCCTTGGAGGGGGAGGCTCTCTTCACCTCGTAGATGAAGGAGAGACCCGGTTTTTCCAGGGCGCCCCGGAAGCGCGCCCCATGGGCCCGACCCCGGGCGCGGCATTGGGCCTGCAGCACGTCCAGACTGTTTTCCGCCTGGTCCGCCGCCACCCGATTCCGGGCATGGGCGGCCAGATGATCTAGGATCGTCATGTTTCCGCCACCTCCGGGAGGTTGCTGACCGCAATGAGCTTGCGCAGGGTCTCCAGCGCCCTGCCGGAGTCGATCAGCTCCGCCGCCAGGGCAATGCCGTCCCGCATGGTGCCCGCCTTGCCCCCAATGTACAGGGAGGCGCCCGCGTTCATCAGCACCGCATCCCGCCGGTGGCCCTTTTCCCCGCCCAGCACGGCCAGGGTGATCTGCGCGTTCTCCGCCGGGGTGCCGCCCCGCAGATCCTCCCGGGCACAGCGCTCCAGGCCGAAGTCCTCGGGGGCGATGGTGTAGGCCTTGAACCAGCCGTCCTTGATCTCGCACACGGAGGTGGGGGCGGACATGGAGATCTCATCCAGCTTGTCCTGACCGTAGACCACCATGCCGCGGCGTACCCCCAGGTTGATGAGCACCTGGGCCAGGGGGGCCACCAGGTACTCGTCGTACACCCCCAGCAGCTGCATGGAGGGGGTGGCCGGATTGGTCAGGGGCCCCAGGATATTGAACACGGTCCGGAAGCCAAGCTCCTTGCGGATGGCCCCCACGTACTTCATGGAGGTGTGGTACTTCTGGGCGAAGAAGAAGCACATCCCCACCTCCCGCAGCAGCTGGACGCAGCGCTCCGGGCTTTGCTGGATGTTCACTCCCAGGGCCTCCAGGCAGTCCGCCGTGCCGCACTGGGAGGAGGCCGCCCGGTTGCCGTGCTTGGCAACCTTCACGCCGCCTGCCGCCGCCACCAGGCCTGAGGTGGTGGAGATATTGAAGCTGTGGGCGTTGTCGCCGCCGGTGCCCACGATCTCAAAGACCTCCATGCCTGTTTCCACTTTCGTGGCGTGATCCCGCATGGCGGCGGCACAGCCGGCGATCTCGTCGGTGGTCTCCGCCCGGGCACTCTTGGTGGAGAGGGCCGCCAGGAACGCGGCGTTCTGGGTGGGAGTCGTCTGGCCGCTCATGATCTCGTTCATGACGGCGTAGGCCTCGTCGTAGGTCAGGTCCTCCTTGTTGACGATCTTCACAATGGCTTCCTTGATCATACCTTATCCCTCCAAGAAATTTTTCAAGATTTGACCGCCCATGGGCGTGAGAATGGACTCCGGGTGAAACTGCAGTCCGTACACCGGGCGGTCCTTAACCTGCACCGCCATGACCTCCCCGTCGCCGGTGCGGGCGGTGACGGTCAGGCAGTCCGGCAGGGTGTCCTCCGCGGCGGCCAGGGAGTGATAACGGGCCGCCTGGATGGCCTCGGGCAGGCCCCGGAACAGGGGACAATCCAGATCCAGCCTCACCTGGGAGGGCTTGCCGTGCATGAGTTCTTTCGCGTAGGTCACCACGCCGCCGAAGGCCTCGCAGATGGCCTGGTGACCCAGGCACACCCCCAGGATGGGGAGTTCGCCCGCCAGCTCCCGCGCCGCGGACTCGCACACCCCCGCATCCGCGGGCCGGCCGGGGCCGGGAGAGAGGATCAGGTGGCTGGGGTGCATCCGGCGGATGTCCTCCACCGTCACGGCATCGTTGCGCACCACCTGAATATCCGGGTTCAGGCTCCCCACCAGTTGATACAGGTTGTAGGAAAAACTGTCATAGTTGTCGATGAGCAAGATCATAGGTCTCTCTCCTTCTGGGCCAGCTCCAGGGCCCGGACCACCGCCTGGGCCTTGTTGATGCACTCCTGATACTCCTTCTCCGGCACCGAGTCGGCCACGATGCCCGCCCCGGACCGGATGAACACCTTTCCGTTCTTGGCAAAGGCCAGGCGGATGGCGATGCAGGTGTCCAGGTTGCCGGTGAAATCCAGATAGCCGATGGCCCCGCCGTATACCCCCCGCTTGTTGTCCTCCAATTCGTCGATGATCTCCGCCGCCCGGAACTTGGGGGCTCCGGAGAGGGTTCCTGCCGGGAGGATGGCGTCAATAGCATCTACCGCGTCCAGGCCCTCCCGCAGTTCTCCCCGGACGGTGGAGCCGATGTGCATCACATGAGAGAACCGTTCAATCGATAAGTATTTCTCCACTTCCGCCGTACCGAAGCGGCTGATCTTCCCGATGTCGTTGCGGCCCAGATCCACCAGCATATTGTGTTCGGATAACTCTTTCTCGTCGGAAAGCAGTTCTGCTTCCAGGGCTTTGTCCTCTTCCGGGGTCTTTCCGCGAGGCCGGGTGCCCGCCAAAGGGAAGGTGTGGAGCATCCCGTCCTCCAGCTTCACCAGGGTCTCCGGGGAGGCCCCCGCCAGCTCCATGTCGTCGCTGGTGAAGTAAAACAGGTAGGGGGAGGGATTCATTGTGCGGAGAATCCGGTAGACATCCAGCAAGGAGCCCTCAAACCCAGCCTCCAGACGGTTGGACAGCACCACCTGGAAGATGTCCCCCTCCCGGATGTAGTGCTTGGCCTTTTCCACCATGGAGCAGTAGCGCTCCCGGCTGAACAAGGCCTCCACCGGGGCGGTCAGCTTTCCGGGCCTGCGGGGGGCGGGAGTCCCGTGGCGGAGGAGCTCTGCCATTCGGTCCAGCTGCGCACAGGCGGCGGGGTAGGTCTCATCCAGATCAGAGGCGTCCGCGTTGGTAATGAGGATCAATTTCTGCCGGAAGTTGTCAAAGGCGATGACGCTGCGGAAGAGCATCAAATCCATATCCTTGAACTTCTCTTCGTCCCGGCCGGTGAGCCGGAGGGCGGGTTCGGCGTACTTCATGTAGTCGTAGGCAAAATACCCAACCAGTCCGCCGGTAAAGGGCGGCAGCCCGGCCACTCTGGGGCTGCGGTGTTCCGTCAGGATCTGCCGCAGTGCCGCTCCCGGCTGCTGGATTTGACTAGATATACGCTCTCCGCTCCGCAGTTGAACCACGCCATCCTTGCAAGTGACCTCCAGTTCCGGCTCAAAGCCCAGGAAGGACCAGCGGCCCCAGCCTTCGCTGTCAGCGGCGGACTCCAGCAGGAAGCAGTGGTTGTCCTGATTCCGCAGGATTCGCAGGGCTTGGATCGGAGTAAGAAAATCGGACAGCAGTTCCCTGGCTACCGGGATCTCCCGGTAATCACCGGAGGCTGCCAGAGAGCGTGCCTCCTTCAAAGTTGGATGGTACATGGATAAACCTCCTTTTCGGAACAGGACAAAAAACGCCCGTCCCTGACATTTCTGTCAAGGACGGGCGTCAATCACGCTCGCGGTGCCACCTTGCTTCACGGCTGTTGTCTGCCGTGCACTTTGCGGGATACCAGCATATCCCCGGCAACTGACGTATGCCCACACGTCGCAGAATACTCGGCTCACGCCTTTGACTGCGCCCTCAGCGGTCCATTTGACAACTTGTTTCTCACCCAGCTCTCAGCACCCCGGGCTCTCTGTAGAGGCATCGCTGCCGTTATCTCCGCTTCAACGGTTTTATTTGATTCAATTATGGGTCAGAGTATAGCATCCGATTTTTCCGTTGTCAAGGAAAATGTTGCGGTCAGCTGTCCAGAGAGGCAGCCGCAGATGGTGTTTGTGCGTCTTGTGCGATATATATTTGCGATAGGTTTTCCACCGCTATGGCGGCTCACAGCAGCATGGCCAGTATCCCGGCGACAATGAGCGCCAAGCCCAGAGCAGAGCGGCAGGTCAATTTTTCATGGAACATCACCCGGGAAACGGCCACAGTGGAATCCGTTTTCCGGATGCCGCACTTGGCCAGGATCGCCGTCATGCCCGCAAAAAAGGCGGAACCATCATTCGCACCTCCTTACAGGATCGCAAGCCCGATGTGATAGACGACAAAGGTGACTACCCAAGCCACTGCCAGTTGGAACGCCGCTGAAAAGAACATCCACTTCCAGCTGTTTGTCTCTTTTCGGATCGTGGCCAGAGAGGCGGCGCAGGGAATGTAGAGCAGGCAGAACACCATCAGACAGAGGGCATTCAGGGAGCCGAATCCGATGCCCGCCAGGGCGGACGAGAAGGCGGTCATTCCCTCGGGAGAGCTGGCATTGACGATGCCGAACAGCACCGCACAGCTGGACACCACTACTTCCTTGGCGGAGATGCCCGCAATGAGCGCCACGGCGATCTGCCAGAATCCCAGCCCGATAGGCACAAAGAAGGGCGTGATCCACTTGCCGATCACTGCGCCGAAGCTGGCGGTCATATCCGTGGAAAAGCCGTGGGGGCCGAAGTTCAGCAGCGCCCAGATGATCAGGGTGGCCAGGAAAATGGTGGTGCCCGCCTTCTCCAGGTAGTCCTTGACCTTCTCCCAGACATAGATCGCTACCGTGTGGGCGTCAGGCAGCTTGTACTCCGGCAGCTCGATCAGCAGGTAGTTGGTGCTCTTTTTCCGGTCCAGCAGGTGGATGACAGCCGAAATGACGATGGCCACCACAAGGCCCAGCAGGTACATGGAGTAGGCCACCACCATGGCGTTGTCCGGGAAGAACATCTCGGAAAAGAGGATGTAGATGGTCAGCCGGGCGTTGCAGCTCATAAAGGGCGTCACCAGCATGACCTTGAACCGGTCCCGCTTGTTTTCCAGGGCGCGGGAGGCCATAATGGCGGGGACGGTGCAGCCAAAGCCCAGCAGCATGGGGATGAATGCCTTGCCGGACAGGCCCAGCTTACTCATAATCCCCTCCATCACATAGGCCACCCGGGCCATATAGCCGCTGTCCTCCAACAGGGCCAGGCAGAGGAACAGGATCAGGATGTTGGGCAGGAAGGTGATAATATCGTTTTGGGACTGGCATCCTGCGAACCTGCAGGGAGCATGCATTTTGAAGGCTACTCGACGAAAGCGATACGGGACGGTGACACCTGGGTAATCAATGGCAACAAGTGCCTGATCACGGAAGTTGATGTAGCGGATGTGTTCATTGTTTCCGCTCTCACGGGGGATCACTTCGACATAACCACTGGTGAGGGCTACGGAACCTTCATCGTACCGGCGGATACCAAAGGTATTTCAATCGGGCATATTGAAAACAAAGTGGGATGGAAGGGCAGCAGGACCGGAACCATCTACTTCAATGATGTTCGGTTTCCGGCGGAGAACCTGATTCCAACGCCAATGTTTTTGGCACCGGCCCATGGCCTCGGCGGATATTATGCCGCACTGGATCTGGGCGGTGCGGAACGGTGCCTGGAGAAAACCACCGCGATCCTCAAGGAGCGGGTGCAGACAGGCAATCGCTCCCTGTGGGACGCTCATGAAGCAATTAGACACAATGTGGCTGATCTGACTGTCAAAGTCAGCGTGTTCAAAAATGCAGTCTACAGCCACATGATGAATCTGACAATCGGCCAAGCCGACTTCATCGAAGACTTCGCCTTGAAGATGGAGGGTGCAAAACTTCTCAGAGAGATTTCCAGCGAGTGCATGATCTTGGCAGGCGGAGCCGGAATGATCTATGAGACGGGAATCGAGAGATATTACAGAGATGTTCAACCGTCTGAGGTCGGATGCGGATGCAATAAGACCGCCCTGGATTGGATTTCCGCATTGCTTTAACTGAGGTGAAGCATGAAAATCGCTGTATGCATTAAATCGGTACCTGATCCGGATTACTATGATTCGATTCGGATTGACCCGGAGACAAAACTTCTTATCAGAAACGGAATCCCCACAATTTTGAACACCGCTGACAAGCACGCGCTGGAAGAGGCACTCAGAATTAAGGAAGGGGTCGGCGGCGACATTACAGTAGTCACCATGGGGCCGCACGCGGCGAAACAGCAACTGACTGAGGCCCTTGCAATGGGCGCTGACCGTGCGTTCCTGGTCAGTGATCGTAAGCTGGGCGGTGCGGATACACTCGCCACCTCGTATACGCTTTCCAGAGCCTTGACGGTTACAAGACCGTATGACCTGATCCTGATGGGCAACGAGAGTGCGGACGGCGCAACGGCGCATGTTCCGTCACAGCTTGGAGAATGGCTCGGTTTCTGCCATTGCGCCAATGTGATGTCAATTCAACAGGATGGCGGCGGATTTATCGTGATGCGAAAACTGGATCGTGGAATGGCAAAGTATCGCATCAGCGCACCTGCTGTCATTGCGGTCAATCACCGGATCAACACGGTTCGACTCACCAATGCCTTGGCGATCCTCCGGGCCAAGAACAAGCCGCTTGCCACGCTAAGTGCCGACGATCTGGGAGAACTGGATGAGCGGTATGTGGGACTTGCGGGTTCCCCGTCGCAGAATGGAGAGCTCTTGTCTGTAGAGAGTGACAGGCACTGCACCATGATCGAAGGGACCGAGGAACAAGCAGCGGAGCAGGTCTATACGATTCTGGCGGGTGCGCTGTCTTTGTGAGGAGGATCTGAAGACGTGGACAAAGAAATTTGGGTGTATGCCGAGCTGGCGGACGGAAAACCCGCACCGGTATTTTATGAGCTGATTGCAAAGGCGGATGAAATCGCCTCCACAAAGGGTTGGAACACCGCCGCAGTAATCTTGGGAAGCAATCTGGATCACGTGGTGGAGACTCTGCAGGATGTGGTGGACAAGATATATGTGGCGGATCACCCACGTCTTGCGGAATATACGCTGGATCTGTATGCCGCGGCATTCGAGGAGCTGGTAAAGGCACACCATCCTGAAATGATCCTTGTGGGCGCCACAGGTATTGGCGCCGAGCTTGCTCCCACCTTGGCAGCGAAGGTTAAGACTGGTCTGGCCGCACATTGCGTGGACATTCAGACCGACAGTGCAAATGGTCGTATCAACTGCTTGGTTCCCGCCTTTGGAGGAAAGGTTATCAGTGAAATTTATATTCCTGAGGCCAGACCCATGATGGCATCTGTTCGTCCTGGAATTCTGAACAAGCGGGATGTCCACCGGACTTGTCGAGAGACCATCCGAGAGGACATGCAATTTCTTGACAATTTGGCGGTAAGAGAAACATTCCTGGAGATGATTCCCGAGGAACCGTCCGGGATCAGCGTTGAGGCAGCCAATGTCGTTGTTGCGGCAGGCAGAGGCGCCGCTGTGGAAAGCACGTGGAAGGACATCCAGTCAATTGCTGAGAAAATGGGCGGTGCCGTTGGGTGGACACGGAACTTTGTTGACAGCGGCCTGGTTGAGTCTGAGGCAAACATGATTGGTACAAGTGGGAAGTCCGTCAGGCCAAGTGTGTTTATCGGATTTGGTATTTCTGGCGCGACACACTTTATCTGCGGCATGAGTAAAAGCAAGCTGATTCTTAATGTAAACAGCGATCCCAACGCCAAGATTTTTCAATACTCAGACTATGGCATCGTTGGAGATGCGGGCAAATTTGCCGAAGCCTTGCTGGAGAAGCTTTGCGGAAAACATACCAAGTAAATAATTCATCACAAAACGCCGGGTATATATACCCGGCGTTTTTCCTTAGGAACGGCACTGTCCGCTCATTCACAGACTTTCTATATAAGCAATTCCGCCCGAAACCGTCATACTTGCGGCCAATATAAAGAAAAAACCTCTGCTACACCAGCAGGCGGGATGATTGTTGCTTTCGTAGAAAATGTTCTTTCCCGAAAGTTTCAGTAGCTATCGTCAGGTGCTTGCGGTATGTTGTGCTTGCAAAACCGGCCTCAACAGGAACGAGGCCAAGGAAAGTGAGGTCAACACAACATGGCAAGTATCCGAAAACGGGGCAGCAGCTATCTGCTGGTGGTCTCTATGGGCTATGATTTTGAGGGCAATCGCATCAGGCCCAAGCAGAAAACCGTTCATCCTCCGGAGGGACTGACACCAAAGCAGAAAGAGAAATGGCTCAATGAACAGGCGGTCCTATTCGAACGGGAGTGCAGGTCTCTTCCCCAGGAGGAAGCAGATCGGAGCATCACACTGGCGAAGTACACGGAGCTGTGGCTCCGGGAGATCGCACCCGGCAAGCTGGCCAAGTCTACCCTAGCCAGGGACCGGCAGGACATTGACCGTTTCCTGCCGGTCTTAGGTCACTACAAGTTGACGGAACTCCGGCCGGAACACTTCCGTAACTTCTATACGGAACTGCGAAAAGTCATCAGCCTTGAAACTGGAAGGCCGCTCTCCGAGCATACCGTGGAGGGCGTACACGCGACGCTGTGTACGATCCTCTCCGATGCCATGGAGGGCGGCTTTCTGGATCACAACCCCGCCTGGCGGACATACCGCTATGCTGGGAGAAAAAAGGAAAAGAAGATCGCAGACCTGGAAACCCTGCAAAGGATCATCGGCGCACTGGAGGAAGAAAGTCTCAAGTATGAGACCTACTTCAAGCTGATCATCGCCACCGGGATGCGTCGGGGCGAGTGCTGCGGCTTGCAGTGGGGCGACATCAGCTGGCAGGAGCGCAGCATCCACATTCAGCGGAACGTGGTGAAGGTTACCGGCGAGGAAATTTTTACAAAGGAGACGAAAACTGTGGCCGGGGATCGGTATGTGTACTTCTCTCTGGAGATGGAGTCCCTGCTGAAAGAGTTCCAGCGGGAGTGTGCCTGGGAGACGGAGACGTATGACGGGCGAAAACTGGAGGACGCGGACTACATCTTCCGCCGTCACGGGGCCCGGCTCCCCATGACGCCCTCCACCTTCACCTGGCGGTTCAAGCTGATCCTGAAGAAGCACGGCCTACCTCCTGCCCTGAATGTCCACTCCCTGCGCCACACCAATGCCAGCCTCCTGATCGCCGGTGGGGCTGACGTAGCCACGGTGGCGGGCCTGCTGGGCCACAGCCAACCGTCCACCACGCTGGACATCTATACCCACGCCTTCAACAAGAACAAGAAAGCGGCCAGTCAGGTGCTGCAGGAGGGGTTGGAGATTTGATGAACAACAGAGGAAAGAAACAGACGCGGATCCCTGTCACCCAATGTACCTACTGTGGCTCGTGTGACCTGGGGATCGGCTGGCAGCAGAACGAGGCCATCGTGACTTTCCGGCGGAACGATCTCTTCGGCAACCGGCTGAAGTATTTGATCTGCCGGAACTGCGGGGCTGTGCTATACCAGTGTGTGGCGGAGCCTTGGAGGTTCCCGCCGGTAGAATAAATGAGTTCCAGGAATATCCCCCATCCATAGGACGGGGGATATTCTTCGATGGCAACTCATTTCGGGTTGACAGCCCCGACAAATGCCTCAAAGATCTTCCTGCTACCCTCATCAGCGTACAGGGACATCTCTGGATGCCACTGGACCGCCCAGACGAAAGTCTTGCCGGGCAGGTACACCGCCTCGATGAGATCGTCCGTGCTACGGGCCATTTCTACGAGACTGGGGGCTAAACTCCTGATCGCCTGGTGGTGGCAGCTGTTCACGCCCAGCTTCTGCTTTTGTAGCAGGGCAGCTAAGGGCGTATCTGGCAGGATGCGCACCGTGTGGGCGGCCTGGTCATAGGGTGGCTTCATGGAATGCTCGATCTCTGACGGGTGCTCCGTGGGCAGGTCCTGGTAGAGAGTGCCCCCCAGGGCCGCATTCAGAAACTGGATGCCCCGGCAGATGCCCAGGATGGGCTTGTCCCGCTCCAAAGCCTGTCGGAGCAGCTCCTGCTCCAGAGCGTCCCGGGCAGGGCACAGCTCGCCGCAGAAGGGCTCCATGGCCTCCCCATACAGCTGGGGATCGACATCTTGCCCACCAGTAAAGAGAAAACCATCGCAGAGATCCACGAGCTGGGCAATATCCGCCCCATTGGTTGTCAGCGGCAGGATGACGGGGATGGCACCGGCTTCCTTCACTCCTTCCAGATACCCCGGCAGCATCCAGTAGGAATTCTTCTCCTCGTCCCACAGGGGCGTCACCCCGATGATCGGTTTCTCCATGGTCCATCACCTCTGATTGATAAAAGGAAAGAGGCACTCGAAATTCGAGTGCCTCTTTGCACGTGGTACGCCCGGCTGGATTCGAACCAGTGGCCTACAGAGTCGGAGTTCTCAGGCCGTCAAAGGGGAAGCTGTTGGGCCGCAAGGGTTTCAGTTGGGTTGCACAAATTTTCCACCATTTATAGAAAACTCCCGGAGCCATTGCGGTGCAATGGCTCCGGGCATTTTGCAAATAGTCGTCAAATAGTAGTCAGCAATCCGAGACCCATTAAGCAGTCTCCTCTGCATCCACTCCATGCTCATACAAATATTCCGGAGCAATGTCGATCTCCCCGTCGTTCCAGACTGCAATGCCACGGTCAATATAAACGGAGCGAAACACCTCCTCATCTGCCAATGGGGCAAATGCCGGCGTTTTAAGCAGAGGTCTAAAGTCCATAATTTTTGCAGTTCCAGTACTGAAGCGTACCCACAGCTTATGATCCTTCATCGGTCGGACTCCACTTACCTTGATCATAGGAGCAGGATCTCCAGCATAGGCAATTCCATCCACAATATACATCTCTGCACCTCCTTACCGCAAGGGTTCAATCTTCCCGAAGGGCTCATTCCGGACTGCTTTGTTCCAGGTAGCATATAGTTCTTCCTCGTGGATTGCAGCCCAGGCCTGCACCAGTTTCAGCTGTTTGACAGGCAGGCTGCCTGCCAGTAGCTCCCCATCCACGCCAACAGATGCTTCAAACTCTGCGTAGTACACATGGAAGTGAGGTTTATTATGCTGGCTATTGTCAGAATATAGCATCTTGATAACAATATTGTAAAAACGGCAAAGTTCTGGCACTTTTCCAACTCCCTTCATCGCAATTTAAATCAATTCAAATGTCGCAATCCGCGCTTTATTTGAAGTCGTGCTTTCTAAAGATCATTCCGTATTCAGGAGTTTTTGTGGTAGTATTTTACCACAATTTCAAAATAATCACAAGTGCCGCTTGATTGGTCCGGCTATGATATTCGGTCACAACCTGATGCTTTTCGCTGCCAGATCGTTATGTCAGGGACATAAACTTTCCTGTAATTTATGTTCGCTTCTCGGCTCATCAGGTTAAATGCGATAATGCAATAATAAAGGAGCGGGAACCTGTACAGGCATTTCCCGCTCCTCTGTTATTCGATATGATGGTTTCTGCAAGATCTGTGAAGGAGATGCCTTAGAACTCCTGGATCAGCTCATCCTTCCAGCCCTTCGTCGGATCAGCCACCAGGGTGTCCTTAAACCGGAGGGTGGAGATGTACCACTTGCCGTCAATCTTCACATAGTCGTCGTCATAGTAGCCCTGCTCCAGAAAGCCGACGCCGGCCCCCTTGCTCTCCTTACCACTTTTGAAGGCTCCGAACAGGTGCCAGTGGCCATGGGCATGGGTATCATCATCAAAAGTGATGATGGGGTTGGTGATGTTATGGCCCAGGCAGCGACCGTCCATCTGCTTCTGAAAGCCTTTGAACAGCTCAATAAAGGCCTCTCTGCCCACGGCGCTACCCCAGGGATCGTCGGGAGAGCCCTCCCACCGCACATCGGGGGAGAAGATTGTGTCCACCAGCTCATAGTTGTGGTTGTCATTGCACATCCGGGCGTAGCGGTTCTTCAGGTCTTTGATGGCCTCAATATCCATCAGTCTCTGGACTTCCTTCTCAATGTTCATACTTTTACCTCCATGATATTTTTTCCGCATCGCGGTGGAAAACAATGTTTCTTATCCGTGCTGTTGATCCGTGTTCTTCTTTCCATACACCATCTCATGGGTGGGTTTGATGACAAAGTAGGCCGCCACGCCGATCACCATGAGGATGATGCCGCTGACCATGATGTTCATGCCGGCACCGCCACCGAAGAGATTGCCCACCACAGGCACAATGTAGCCGCACAGGAAGACGCCGGAGCCCTCAATGCCCGCCAGAAGTGACATGGCCGTGGTGGCGTTTTTCCCGGTGGTGGCCAGCCCCAGGTAAGTGGTCAGGCCGGAGACGACAATCAGATTGAAGAACTGGCACAGGATGCCGCCCGCATAACACCCTGCGGCGCTCTGCGTCAGCTGCGGCAGCAGCATGGCCACGCCGCACAGGATGAAGGCCAATGTCATGCTGAATCGCTTGGTGGCTTTGATCCAGAACGCCACCACCAGGCCGGAGACCGTGCCCGCCACACTGCACAGGGAGCCGATGACGCCTGCCATAGCCGTGGTGCCCAGCTGGGCCTCGTTGACAATGTAGTCGGAATAGTTCATAAACCAGGCATTCCAGAAAATGGCGCCGAAGAGATAGAGTAGCAGCATGCCCACAGCCACCATGGGGAATTTTCCCCCTTCTGCGGACGCCGCCGCTGTCTCCTGGGCGCCGCCAGCGGCCTGGGCCAGGCTCCGGTCCTTGTCCACATTGGGATAGAACAGGATCACCAGCACTAGAATCGGAATCAGCAGCAGGACCGTTTTATAGCCGTCTTGGAAGCGCCCGGTCTCCCCGAACACGCCGCCCAGTAGCTGAAAGGTGGCCATGCCCAGCATCATCAGGGAATTGTGCCACCCAAGCACCTTATCCCGCAGGTTGAGGGGCGCCACAATGGCCAGAACCGTTGGATTCGCAGAGGCGATGGTGCCGCCCGGAATGCCCAGCAGGGCCGAGCAGGCGATCACGCCGACCAGCGGCATATCCACCAGCAGGATCAGCGCCCCCGCCGCAATGGAGATTGCCATGCTGGCGACCACCACCAGCTTCCGGTTGCAGACCCGCAGAATGACACTGGATGCAAAAGCCGCCAGCATCATGACAATGGTGGGCAGCGTGGAGATCAGAATGGCCACATTCTCCTGGCCGGGATAGGCCTGGTAGATCAGGCCCAGCACCACCGTTGCAATGCAGTAGATCCAGGCGGCAAAGGACGACAGCAGCACCACCGCCACGCCCAGTCCACGATGTTTGATCATAGAAATCCCTCCATGTGCGTGTTCTCCGGCGCCTTACAGGTGCCGGCCCAGAAGATACCCCTCCCGGATGGCGGCGCCGGCCAGGCCGGGCTCCTTGGCATCACCGATGATCCGCACATCCACACCTGCGGCGGTCAATTCCTCCGCCAGAGCGGTATTGGAAACCCGGCCGATGGCCAGCACAACCGTGTCCGCGGGAATCTCTTCGTTGTGGGCACCGGAGACGATGACGGAGTGATCCGTAATCTCATCCACCGTGGTGCTGGTATAGGCCTTCGCCCCATTGTTGGCCAGGTCCTGCAACAGGTCCTTGCGGGGGGCCGGCCCCTCATCCAGGGCAATGCCGTCCCGCATCTCCACCACGGTGACTTCCTTCAGCAAGGAGGCCAGATGGTTGGCCACCTCCACGCCCACCAGGCCGCCGCCCACCACAACGCAGCGTCTGCCGGTGTTGACGGCACCCTTCAGCACGTCCTGTCCCAGGACCACATTGGGGTTCTGCACGCCGGGGATTTTCTTCGGAACGATGGGCGTCACGCCGGTGGCCGCGACCACTACGTCCGGCTTCTTCTCCAGCACCAGTTCCTTGGTGACGGTGGTATTCAGGAAGACGGGAACATGCAGCTTCTCCAGCTCCCGCACCTGCCAGCGGAGGAAGGCCGTGATCTCGCCCTTTCCGGGCGGGATGGAGGCAATCCGGTACTGGCCGCCGGCCCAGCGGTCGCTGTCGTAGTTAAACAAAAAACAAACAACGCCTTTGGCGATCCCCACAAAGGAGGCTTCGCCAAAGGCGTTCTCTGCGCTTCATATGCCGTGCCGCTTCCGTCACTGCCAGTATTCGATTGCCAGGTCAGCCTTCATCTCCAGTGCTTTCTGGTACATTCCCTCCAGATAGTACTGATCTCCCCGATGATCTGCCAAGCGGAGTTTCGGCAGGAACTCCGGCGGAACCGCCTTGGCGCACGCCGTCTGAACCGCCTCCATCATCTCCCGATCCACCACGTTTCCGGCAAAGAGCAGTTCGTCCGGGTTTAACACCGCAATGACTGAGAGTGCCGTCTTCACGATCAACTCCAGCCCCTTCGGACTCCCCTGGGCAATGACCTGGATCTGCTCCTCCTGACTCATCCCCCACGGCATATATCCGGTCATTCCGGCAAAGCCGTTCTTGCCGCTGACAATTCTCCCCCCGATTACAGATGCTGTGCCTGCCAGGACATTTCTCATGCAGAACAGCAATGTCAGCGTCTCGCTGGTATAACCCGCATCTTTGTAAGCTCCATAAACACGGTATTGACAGTCGTAGGTCATGTAGATCGGCCGCCGCTGCGCCACCGCCCGGAGCGCATCCAGCAGATGGGCCTCCTCCAGCTCCGGGATATCGGAGAGCCGCAGCACGCCGTGGTCGATGATTCCGCTGGTTCCCACCAGGATACACGAGATGTTGGGGAACTTCTCCAGCATCTCGGTGATTTTCCCGGCCACACGGTCCATATCCAACATCGTGAACTGCGTCTGTTCCTGATAGAGCGTCGACCGCAGCATGGAGAGCACGTCACAGAGGAGAAGCCGGTTTCCCTCCGAGTCCAGATCAATCCGGACACAGAGAATACTCTCATAGTCCTCGTTGATCTGATAGACGCTGGTGCTTCTGCCCACCCCATTGAGCTGGTATTTCTGACCGTGCACCTCGCCGTTTCGCTCCAACTCATTCAGCAAGGTGTTGCAGGTGGCAACACTTAGGCCCGTGTCCGCCGCAATGCTCTGCTTGGTGTGCTCGCCGCCCCGCCACATGACAGCCCGGATGGCGTTCATATTCATCTTTCGGACATCTGACGTGTCAATCATACTGTCCCGTCCTCTCTGTATCGTCTTTTGCACATATTACTCCAAAATATGATTTCTCTAAGTTATTATAACAGTTAGAAAAATAAAATCAACCATTTTCTCCCATACTTCCTGAGGAATCGCAAGCCGGGGTGGACTG